>JBHGBF010000049.1:0-30585 GCA_041946865.1 Acidobacteriota bacterium
AGCTCCGCCCGAAAAAAAAACGCGCCGGGCGGGGCATTGCAGCTCTGCCGAAAGGACACATTACTACAAGGCGAAGTGGGGCTATGCCGATGAGTTCATCCGTCTCTTCAAGAAGAATCACTATCCCGTGCTGCAGAAGCAGGTGGAGGCCGGTCGGATGCTGAGCGTGACCGCAGTCCGACCGCGATATCACGCCACCGAGGAGGGGCGATGGGACTATCGTGTTACCATCACTTTCAAGAGCATCGGGGCGGCGTTCGACTCAGCTGGGGAAGAAGAGATCATCAAGGGGCTGTACCCGGATCAGGAGACATTCAGGAGGGAGGAGCAGCGGCGATTCGAGATCCTTGAGGCTCATTGGGACGTACCCATAACCGAGGTCGATCTGAAGCAGTGACACCCGGGGGCGGTCGAGATTAAGCAGTCCGAGTTTGCAGTCCTACGGTCAAGTGGCCAATGACAAGAAGGAAGAACGGACTCGTGAGTTGACCACACAAGCCAGACCCTCGATGAACTGCTTCCTGGACTGTATGGTTCTCGACCGCCACGTCATGCCGGTCGGAGAGGGGTGGACGGTATCGTCTACGATTTCCTGCTGGTCTGTACCTGCGCGCTCACTTTCTGTTCGACCTGCGTGCTGTCGCATTTAGGGCAACGCACACCCTGGCGCAGAGCCTCTTCGTACTCCCCAACACTCCAAACCATCGTAAACGCATGGTTGCATTTAAGGCAGTCAAATTCGTACGTGGGCATAAGGGCCTCCTTGATGTAAACAAACGCTTCCATCCTCGATGGAAGTAGACCCGGTGTCCCGTCGCTTCAATAAGGACAACCCGAAGCACTCTTGTCGGTTCCCAGTATACTCCACAGGCAAGGAGTAGTCGGTGGCACGCTCGGGCTGCTGCAATCCAGCTGGGTGACACGCTCGCAGGCAGCGCCAGGCACGATTCAAAGCTCGCCCTAAAGGCGGAACGCATCAATGCATCAATATTGAAACAGGTAGGAAAACTTGACGAAAAACTGGCGTGAATCGTGAAGGAAACTATCGCTGGTCCGGAGCCCGCTCCCGATTCCGAGCGGGATCAAGGCCACGTTCCGAAGGTTGCTGTTGTAGCCGACGTACAACGCCGTCCAGGGGTTTACAAGGTAGGTAAAGAGAAAGTCTGCGTTAAAATTCTTACGCGTGCCGAGCGCTGTCAGTTGCCGGTTGGCCAGGATGGTGTCGTACTGAAGAATGACACGCAGAGCCAGTTCGCGGTTGAACTGCCAGTTCCACTTGGAGCGGTAGATGTGGTTGTTGAAAATGCTGGCTCCGGTCGCGACGTCGGTCAATCGGGAAAAGATGTAGGTGTTGTCGTTCCGCAGATGGCTGTTGGGCCTCAGGGTCAGGACCAGTTCGGCCTTCGTGGCATCGGCCAGTTCAGGATGAGCTCCGGCGACGGGGACCAGATTGATCTCCTTGCCGAAAGAATACCCGGCTTCGAGATTGACCTCTGGAATGTATTGCGAACTGAAGAAAAACTCGTGTTCTCGCCTGGAATAATCTCGGGGCTCTCCGAGGTTTTGGAAATCCTCAGGGCGAAGCCGTTCCCGCCCTGGTGTCCAGGAGAATCCAAAGGTCGTTTGGCGATTCAGCTCCCAGTCCATACCGGCCTCGATTTCCCAGTCCAGGCGAGTCCCGCGGTGGTCCCAGATACCCTCGGCTTCGACCGACGGGCCCCAGGAGATGAGGTAGTCCCCCTCGGGTCGAAAACGATACCGAGACTCTTGGCGGACGCTTCGAATATTGGTTCTGTTGACGAAGCCAGTGTCAGTGCGAAAACCCGGGCTGAAATCGGTGTACTCGATTGTCTGAATAAACTGTCGCCCCTCGCGTCGAAGGCCGGCATAATAAGCTGGCCCGGCTTGCGTCGTCCCGTCCAGAAAGCGAGTCGAACTGGTAGCCGCCTGAAGCGTCGCGATCCAGTTCGGATTCAGCTTGAAGCGGCCGTCCACGCCCCCGACCCGGTTGTATCCACCCTCGTGCTCCCGGTCCGTGTAAAGAATGCCCACCGTGGATTCCCGCAAAACATCGCGATTCACTCGGATGACTCCGAACCGGGCCCGCGAGCCGCTCAGCGGATCGTCCGGCGAGACGACTCGACCAGGAGCCTGATCGTCGGCAACCAGCGTCCCGACGGCATAGGGACCTTGCTTTCCCGTCAACCGAAGGCCTAACTGCGGATCGGCGATCCGGCGACTGAAGAAAAGCGTAATCGGCGTTCCGAAGAAGTCGGCATTCTCCAGGAAGAATGGTCTGCGTTCAGGGAAGAAGACCTCGAATCGACGATTGACCGTGATCTGCGGCTCGTCGGACTCGACCTGACTGAAATCCGGATTCACGGCCCCGTCCAGGGCGAATCGATTCGCAATCACGAACTTGGCATCGATACCCATGTCGGGTTCGGCGGATTCGTCGACAAAGGCAACCCGCTCGGCATTCCGGGTATCCAGCGCTCGAAAGGAGCGGAGGAATGCGTACGGAATCAACTGAACGCTCCGTCCCGGTGCAATATTATCAATTCCGAGCAGGGTCGCGCCCTGGTTGAGCCGGCCCTCGATTCGGGACGTCGCCCGAGGCCAGAAGGAGGATTCATTGTTCCGGGGAATCCAGCGGATGAGGACGATACCCCACTCCTGTCTGGCGACCGACGGAAACCGAAGGCTCGTGAAGGGAATTTTCATCCAGACGACATAGCCGCGGTCGGTTATCTCTCCCCTGGAATACCACAGCGCGTTGAACGACGAATCGAAGTTGCCCCCGGTGTTGCTTTCAATCCAGCGCCCGTCCATTTGTACGCCGAGCGCATTGCAGGTAAAGACGTAGCTGCGTCGCTCGTCATGAAAAGTATCCAGAAACAGATCGACCTTGTCGTCGCCGCGAAAGTTCTCCCGTGGCGTCACGCGCGCCCTGATTCGATCAGGCTCCTCATCAAAGTTGACGAAGATCGCGTAGAAATTCCGGTCGTCGTAACCGAGATAGGCCTCGGTGCGCTGGCTCGCCGGCTCTCCGTCGCGCGGCAGTCGCTGCCTGAAGTCGGTCAACTTAAGGAGTTGCCCCTCCATGTCAGGACTGGGCTGCATATCAAGGAAGTCGTCCAGCGTGGGTGCCCGGTCGATTTTGGGAACGGTAACCGTCGGTCTTGACGGCAGACGAGAATTCTGCCCGAATATCGCAACCGGCAGGCTGAAGACCATTACGCTTATCAGCCATTTCAGGAACCGATCTTGAGCGCGATTCAAAGCACAACCTCTCTCTCTCAAGATCTTGCGAGCTTCGGACCGGACGGATCTCTTATGCACAGGGGTTGCGCTATGGGGTCGGCCGCCGGGCGGACTCGGATAGGAGTTGCTGCAGGCCGGCAAGCGATTTCGAATTCGAGGAGCCTTCGATAGCCTTCACCGCGATGTCCTGGACCTGTTGGTACGCCTTGTCCATCTGCTGACTCAGCCGGTCGATTTGCTCCGCCTGTTCCTTCACAGTCTTTTCGAGAGCCTGAATCCGTGTAGTCAAAACCTTTCGCTCGCCCTCGAACTCCTTGGCCAGCAGTTCCTCATGGTTCTTCGACTGCATCTCGAGCCGAGATGTGACTTCGGCAACGGCCTGGGCGACCGCCTTCTCTAACTCGGCCGGGAAGGATTCCACACGCGCCCGCAACTGATCAACCTGAAGCTCTCGCTCGGCGACAGCCTTTTCCCGTTCGGCCAGACCCTGCTCAAGCTCGATCCGTTTCGCCGCCAGATCGCGCTCCATCCTGGCCCGCTCGTCCGCCAGCTGATCCTGCATCTGCTGCTTTTCGCGCTTGAAGCGGTATTCGTATTCCTCTTTGTCTCTCTCTCGCTTGCGATTCTCCGTTTCCTGGCGCTCCTTCAGGTCCGACTCCCACTGGAGCTTGTCCTTCTCCCACTGGTCACGGGCCGATTGGACCTCAGCCAGCGCCTGCTCTTTTCGGGCTTCAAAGGCGGCCTCATACTCCTGCTTCTTAATATTCTGGGCTTCAATCAAAGCCGCCAGACTCCCTGCCGCCCGCTCTATCTCGTAGACTTCCTTCAGGTCTTTCTCCTTCTCCTCAATAGCACGCTGAACCGCCTGATATCGGCCGACCTCCTGCTCGAGTCGATCCGATAGTTGGGCGAGCAGTTTGGCGATCTCGGAACGTACGGCGGAAATCTGTCCAAGCACACCTTCAGCGGTGATTGAATCAGCCACGGCCACAGCCCGTGCGGCAGCTTTCTGTTCAGCTTTCTTCTCGGGCTTCAGTTCGGTTTCGGCCTCCTCCTGCATCTGGGGCAGCAGGTCCGAATAAGTGTCCAGCATCTCCTTCTTGACGGCGGTCTTTGTCGTCTTCTTCACCGGGGTCTTTTTTTCAGGCATGGTTTCCAGTCCTTTCGAAATTCGTGGCTGGATTATACCCGAAACGTTGGCGAGAGCCCACCCGTCAAGAGGGAAAAGAGGGAAGACCAGCGGCGACAGGCGCCGCAGCCCAGGCAGTAGAGAGGCCGGACATGATCCCGCTGTGCGGCAAGGGTTTTCTCATCGGCGCGGTGTACGGCAGCCACATGGCTTGGATATCCTCGTCCAACTCTTCCATGTCTTTGATGCTCGGAATCGCGCAGTCCACCTTGGGCGTCCGCAGCGACCACTTCAATCTCGCAATCGGCACCCCCGGCTCACGGACCGATCTGTGGTCGGGAGTGACGTACCGCGTGAGTAGTCGCGACCAGGTTAATACGAGCTCGCGAGGTAGCCGCTCAGGCCGAAAATCAGCATTCCCAGCGTGGCGAGCACGGAGAGCACTATTCCTACCAGACTGAGGATGCCCACATATTTCCAATACGATTTCTGGGCGAGCAGGGCACGTTCCAGGTCTTCGGAGCGCCGCGAACTCTGTAACGCGCCAATGCTCCTGGCAAAGCGGTTGAGGAACAGTCCTATCGGAAAAATAAAGGCGGCCCCTATGACGTAGACGAGCAGAGCGGCTGCCCCTACTCCCATGCCGGCAAGTCCGCCTCCGCTCGTCATTATTCCCATCGCCAATCCTGCCAGCCCGGACAGAATCATCAGGACACACCCAATGATGGCCAAAATGCCGAGCAGGCGCACCCAGGGACGAGTTTTCCTCAGGATGCCCAGGGTGGCTTCGGAAACATCCGCGAACGCGGGGGCGGCAGGCGCCGAGGGTGACAAGGGCCGCATGGCGGACAAGGGTTGAGCGGGGACCCCGGCAACCGGTGGCTGAAAGGCTGGAGGAGCCGTGGGGGCCGCCGCAGGCGGCAAAGGGCCGAGAGGCGGCGCAGGCACGACCGGGCCCGACTGGACCCGCAACAACGCCAGGTTGGGGATTTGTCCGGCCGGAACCCAGTCAGGAAGCCCGTCGTGCCAGACCAGGTCATCCCAGCCTAAACGGCCGCTCTGAAGCATTTCCCGTATAATCGATTCGCCCACGGGGCCGACCTGACTGCCACTCTGAAAGTAATACCAGTCCTCACTCATGCTCTGCCTCCCTCACGGCCGCGTACCAACCCGACGAATCAGACGGGTCACGCGGATGGCAACCGCAAACGCGCGCATAGTCCCGTTTACTTCCTGGCCTTTTTCTCCTCCGGCTGACTCGTCACCCTCAGTTCAAACACCGACCCCGGGGCGAACTGGATGTCTTCACCTTTCGTGCTGAAGGCAATGGTAAGACCGATGGCCGCGCCGATTGCCGCCCCTTTAGCAGCCCCCGATCCGCCTCCTGCCAACCCCCCAATCAGAGCCCCCAAGCCGGTGGCCACAGCCGTCGTCGCCACGTCCCGCTTCTTCGACGACTTCCCGATGACGTGACCTTCCTCGTCGACATCCTGCACGCCCTTTGAGTTGCTGACGCCGACAAGGTCCGCATCGATCGGTATCTGGCGGTCCGGCAGAACCAGGGACCGGAACTTGAAGGCCAGCTCGGACTTGCCCTTGATCTTGCCCGACGCTTTGGCCTTGAGGACTTCACCTTCAATCATGTTGCCCTTGTACTGGGCGGGTTCCAGGACCTCAAGAGTGAATACGTCCCCCTTCTGGTTGGCCGACGCGCTCAACGGCGAGAGCGTCTTGACAAGGAATCTCTGGTCCTTGATCTCCTCGGCCTTCACCAGGCCAAACAGCAGGACCAGGACCGTGCCCGCGCCCGCAATGAGCGTAAATACGTGCTTCCGGCTATTTCCTGATGGCCCTAATCGCAGCATGCAGACCTCCGAATTCGTTGATCAATGTCAGGAAACGGTTGGGAACAGGAGCGATCATCACGGTACCCGTCCCACTGAACGTGTTCACGAGTCCTTCACCCGAAGTAAAGGAACCGAAAAACTTCTTGACGGCCTTTTCGACCCGGTACTCGAGCGAAGCGGTACGGGCGACGGCGAAGGGGCCGTCAACCACCAAGGTTTCAGTGCCATTCAGGTGGATGGCCTCCAGCGGGCCGCGGGAAAAATACAAAACCTTCCCGTATCCACACACACTGGTCTGAAAGAAACCTTCGCCCCCGAATAAGCCGGTAAGGGACTTGTTCGTGTACATGTCGATCTGGATTCCGCCGTCGCTCGCCAGGTAGGCGCCTTTATCGAGGATCCACTGGTCTCCGTTCAGCTCCAGGATGTTGCATTGACCGAACGTGGGCTCGAGAAAAATCGTGCCCGTACCCCGGTATCGCGGCCGAACGGCCTTCTCCTTGGTCAGGGCGCTCTTCAAGAAGCCTCCCATTGAAGGTAGTTGGGACTCTATGGTGATATTCCCGATCATATAGTGAAGCGCCCCCGATTCCAGAACGACTTCCGCGTTCTTGAGCGTGATCTTGGGCATCTGGTACAGATCCGACTTGATGATCTCAAACTCGGTAGTCCCGGCTGGTCCGGCCGCCTGTGCCGGGGACGGGGCGACAGCAGGAGCGCCAGGAACCACAGCAGCCACCGGAGCAGGAGCAGCGAACAGGCCGGGGAGCGCCTGGCTGAGCGGCTGCCAGGCGGCCATGCCCTCAAACCAGCAGAAAGCCGCCGCCGAAATGCGTCGCTGCTGCAACAGCTCCTTTACCTGCTGCTCGGTCATCGGACCGCTTTGTTGCCCGTTTTCGTTAATGTAAATCTGATCCGGCATCGTCGACCTCCTCGTTCAATGCAATACTTCCCACTCAACGGGAACTGAGAATCGGCCTTTCTTGGTGAACCGTAAAGTAATACGGCGGTAACCGTTGCGAGGGCCAGGTCCTTCGGCCACCGCCACGTTCGGGGCGCTCAGCCGCACGACACAGGCCACTCCGGGCAGCGCGCCTCGGACCTGCCCGGTGCTGGCGGAACCCCCTTCAATGACGACGGTCATTCCCTTGTCAACCTCGCCCGTCCAGATGAGCACTCCCCGTTTCGGACCGTCGTAGACGGGACCCTGTCGGGCAAGCGGCTCCCGCTCAACCGACGTCTGACTCGTTTCCGTCCCCTCAGATGCGGCGGAGGGAGGCGTGCGCTCGACCGCCTCAGGAACCGGCTCGACAGGGGCCGGATCAACCGGCGCACTCACGCCGCTTTCATCAGAAGGGCGGTCCGGTGGCCTCGAGACAGGCTCTGGAACCGAGGTGCCCGCAGCGCTCGGCACATCCGCCCTTCCTCGAGAACGCCACGAGGGCGGCCGGCCGCTTTCGGCACCTCCTGCCGGGCTCGGTGACGTCGTCTCCTCGGCGGGTGGCTGGGCCGCGTTCCGAACGGATTCCGATTCGCGGTCGCCGGCCGGCGCCGCCGCTTTTGCCTCTTCGGGGGGCGGTGCAGCCTTGGCCAGCGAGTCGACGCTCGGCTGTGCAGGAGCCACGTCCCCTGAAGGAGCTTCCGCAACCTCGGCGCCCGCCGGGGCCGTGGCGCTTCCGCCGCGCAGTTTGGGATAGACGAAAAAGTATCCTCCGAGCGCGACGATCAAGAGCAGGACAACAGAGCCCGCGACCACCAGCACGAAGACGGGCGCCAGGGGCGAAGACGCGGGCCGCTGGGTCGCCGGCGGTTGAGCCGCCGGTGGCGGCGGGATCGGTGGCCAGGCCGGTGATGGCGCCTTGGGAGGCGCTCCTCCTGCCTGCCCGGGCACCGAAGGCATTTTGCCTGCGAAGGCGGCCGAGGCGGTCGATTTCGGTAAAGGCGGAAGCGGGCTGGAAGCCGGCGGCGACTTTCGCGGCGGAGGCGAAGCCGGAGGTGGAGGTGGAGGTGCTGTCTTCTTCGGGACGGGCGGCGGCGGTGGCGGCGCCGGTTTCACCGCCTGCGGCCTCTCAGGCTCAACCGGCGAGAGAACCGCCCCGCAACTCTCACACCGCTGCGCGGTTTCACTTATTTTCTGACCACATTGCTCGCAGAAAGGCATGTCAGTCTCTTCTCCAGGCCAGAATCATCGCCGAGAGCGTATCATGGCAAGCGACAAGATGCGACAGTTCTTCATGACACATTGGCGGAGGCCTTGGTGGTGGTGGTCGCCTCACCGGTGTTGTCCGAAGGAACCTGACAGCTTCTCTTTACGGGAGCTTCTTTCCGTTGAGAGTCGGCACCTACGAAAGCCGAGCGGAGCAGGCGTCTGTCTCCTGCTATAATTCTGCAATCCTGTCGCGGCTTTTATGATTTTCACTACAGCTATCGTGCTGATCGTCGTCATCCAGACCTGGCTGGTGGTCCCTCTGCTCAATCCTGGATTTCTGGGTCGTACTGTCCCCATCCTGCTTGTTCTTGTTCTGACTGTGGCAAGGCAGATCGCCGTTGGCGGGAGGTGGGGGCTCAGTCGTGAAGCCTTTCTCCCCGCCTCTCGGTGGGCCCTGGTGGTCACGTTTCCCGTGGTCCTGCTCGCCTGTCTGGTCGTGACTTTTGCCCCCGTCAGGTCTCCTTTCGCGACCCCGCGCGATCTGGCCCTGACTTTCACGTTTCTGTTCTTCTGGGCGCTCGGCCAGCAGTTCACACTTCAGACTGCCATTTTCGAAGAAAGCCTGAGCACGCTCAAAGATGATCGCAAAGCGACGTTGATTGCGGCGGGGATCTTTGCGGCCCTGCACTTGCCAAACCCCTTCCTGACTGTGGCCACCTGGGTTGGCGGGCTCGTCTGGTGCTCAATTTATCGTCGCAGCCCGAACGTCTTGCCACTAGCCGTATCGCACGCCGCATGCTCGATGGCGCTTATGGCAGCGTTCAGCCGGGAAGTCACGGGCGGAATGCGAGTCGGCTATTCCTACCTCGCCTTCTGGAACGGCTGAAGACCGGGGTGACTTCAAGCCGTTTGAAGCTCCGCTCCAGGCGGGCTTTTAAGGCAAGCCATGGCCAACAGGCACGCTCTCAAAAGCCCGCCTCAGGGTGGAACCAGGCCTGGAGTTCGTCCTTCTACGGCGCCGGAGCAAAGCTTACCGTATAGGCTGTTCCTCCCAGCACCGTCAGCACATAGTTCCCCGCATCATCCGTAACCGCCGACGATGAAAAGCCAAGACCGGGAGCGTTCCCCAGCTGGCCGGTTTCGGCAGTCACCGTCACGCCCTTGAGTCCCTGGCCGTCCGGGTTCGTGACCCGTCCGGAGATGGTGACGGGGGACGGCAGAACCGGCAGCAGGAAATCCTCCAAGCGGTCGGCCCCCAGATTGTCCACTGCCCGCACGGTCTGGTAACTGAGGGTCCCGTTGCCGTAGGGAATGGCGAGGGCCATGTCGTAAGACCTGCCGTTCACCAGGATCATCTGGTAGTTCCCGGCCGCATCCGTTGCAGCCAGGTTCTGAACAGCAAGGCCGCTGGAGCAGGAATCAACAGTGGGGAGTAACGCCTGCCGGTCGACCACCGAAACCAAGGTGCTGGCAGGCGCCGGGGACAGGTCGGCCACCCTGACCTTTCCACGAACCGTAGACCAGCCGGGAATAGCGAAGCTGGCGCCGACCACGCCGCCCTCCACCGTTATCGGCGTGGGGCTCGCGCCGTAAACTGCGAACTGCTGCTGGGCCGGCACCGTCATATTCGACACCAGCAGAGTCACGGTATACGTGCCGTTCGGCAAATGGCCCTCGTACGTCCCGTCCGGCGCCAAAGGCGCCACCAGGCTCGCGCCGCTGGTCTGATCGTGGAACAGAACCGATACTCCACCATTGGCGGGCAACTGGTCAAAACCCGCGACAGTGCCGTGGACCCGCTGCAGGCTTATATCCGGAAGCGGAAGGTTTCGCACCACGTCGCTGTTCACATTGACCGGGTTTGGATCCGTGTACGCGACATAGGGGAGATTGAGCGCGCCGACTTTCCTGGGCTGGTAGCAGAGCGACAGCTTGTAGACGCCGGGCGGAACCACAATCTGGTAGTGACCTGTAGTGTGATCAATCGCACCCACGAAAGCTTTCCCCGCATTGTTCTCAGCAACCACCTGTTCGGCGCTGGTAATGCGTCCGGAAAGCACGCCCGTGATCTTGAAGCCGGGATCCAGCTGGGCGTCCAGAGTCAGATTGGAGGTCGCGTTCACATCCGGCCGGGTCTGCGAAACCAGGGGCGTGCCCGGCGGCAAGGTCCCGTTCGAGGTGCCCGTCACCACCGGCAGAGTCGTGTAGTTCAGCGGCGGGAAGTTCTGACGGAGGGTTACGGCTGCAATCTCGCCGGATGAGCGAACCGCCAGAGACCCGGCCGTCCCGGTCTGTCCGGAGAAAAGCTCCCAAACAAACCGCGCCGTTTGGCTCTTCGGCGCCAGTTCCAGTGGAATCGACTCGGCCAGGCGGTTTCCGGCGAGGTCAAGAAGGCGGACGCTGACCGTGACCGGCGCGTCCCCCGGATTGAAGAACGCCACACCGGTGCTGAAGCTGGCCGTCTGATCAACCGGTAAGGTGAAATCGGTCCGAGTCGGGGCGTTTCCGACTCCCGTTTCGGTCAGGAAGGAATCGGCGCTGTAAACCGTAAAGATCGCCGATACCCCGACCGGGACGGATGAAGACACCTGTGCCGACCCGACCGAGAGAGGGCCCGTGCCGTCCGTCTGCAGAAACGCCGCGCCGCCGGCCGGAAGGGTGTGGCTGAAAGTCCCTTGATTAGCCCCTTTCCCGGAAATGGTCAGAGGGAACGGCGTCCCGTCCGGCTTTCTGACCGTGAAGTCCAGGTTAGCGGGCGATTCTGCCAGGTTGAAGAGCACAAAGGTCGTCCGCATCGAAAGATTCATCGCAGGATCGATGCCGTTGGCCACCTGGGGGAGGTTGAAACTCGTCGTCGTGCTCGCCTTGGGCACAACCGGGAGCGTCGTGTACGAGAGCGGCGCGGCATTTTGCCGCAGCGTCACGGCCGCCAGATTCTGGGTGCTCGTCACCTGCAGACTCCCCTGAAAACTGCTGACCTCGGGAAACAACTCCTGGGGGCCTGCCACAAACCGGGCCAGATGCCGGCCCGGACCGAGGGTCGCTGTACTGGTGTTCACGACCTGGCCCTCGCTGTTCACCAGTCTGTAGGTGATGTTCGCATCAGCCTGCCCCAAATTGACCAAAGCCAGGCCCGTGTTGAAGCCCTCGGCCACATGCACGGGGATCACGAAATCCGTTGTCGCTTCCGCACTGCCGACTCCCGCTTCCGTCAAAAACGTCTTTTGCGCGTCGTAGAGTGAGAAAACCGCAGAGACCCCGAGCGGCCCATTGGTATCGACCACAGCCGATCCGACCGACAGGGCTTCGGAGCCATCTGTCTGAAGCATCTTCGTCTCCCCTTTTTGAAGGGTAAACGGGCCGAATACGTCGGTGGTTCCGACTGACGGAATGGTGACCAACATCGGACCACCGGCGTCGTTCCTGAGTCGGATCGTCGCGTCAATCGCGCTATTCGTGGGATTAAAGAGAATAAACGTGGTCCGAATGCTCCCGCCCGCATATATTCCGTTTCCGACCTGCGGCAACGCGTATTGCTGTGCCTGCGCCAGCAGCGACAGCCCGGCCAGGGAGAGGACCGCCAGACACACTGCTACACTTCTCATCTTCACAAGCTCCTCCTTGGAAGGGGGGAATCAGCGTTTGACTTTCTCTGGTATGAGCGCGGTGAGTTTTCTAATAAATATCGTACCGCAAAGCGAAGGAGAGGGAATAGCCAAGGGAATAGCCGGGCAAAGTCCGAAGCCGGAAGTCCAGGCGCCAGAATGCGAAACAGAACTCGGAAAAGAGAAGACAGGATGAAAAACAGGATCGGACCGCACAAAGACCGGCAAGCGGCTTATGCCTTCATTCCGACTTCTGACTCTTGCCTTCTCAGCCGAATGACCGTGACTTCCGGAGGACACTGGAAGCGAACCGGGAGGAGAGAGGCGCCTATCCCGGCGCTCGTATAACCCTGCACTCCTCGGTATGTCCACTTGCCCCTCAGGAAACGGCGCGGGCAAGCCGCATTGCGGATGATCGGACCAAGCCAGGGCAGACAGATCTGTCCGGCATGCGTGTGGCCACACAGATAGAGATCAAACCGTGCCTCCGACGCTTCCCGAAGCATCTCGGGACTGTGAACCAGCAGGATCTTGAAGGCCTCGTCCGGAACCCCTCGAAGTGCGATGGACAGGTCGTCACAGCCGTAATAATGAGGGTCGTCCAGGCCAATCAGCCAGACACTGTCCGCTCCCAGCTTCGCTTCAAACGAGGAGTTGAGCAGCATACGTACGCCCATCTGCTGCAGGCTTGACGCTGCTTCCAGAAAGTCATGATTCCCCAGGATCCCGATCATGCCGAAACGCGACCGGACGCAGGGTAACACCTTGGCCAACTCGCGATTGGCGGCCTCGGCACTGCCTTCCACCTCAAAACGGTAATCGCCGGTCAGGACACAGAGGTCGACTGAAACCTGGCTGACGATCTCCCTCAGCCGCTCGGCCAGACCCGCCAGGCAGTCCAGATGCAAATCGGAGAGGTGAAGAACCGTGAAACCATCGAATGCCCTGGGAATGTTGGGAAACGAGAAGTCAACCATCCGCAGCTGCAGGGCAAGCACGTTACGTCTGCCGCGCTCGAACAGCCGGGTGAGGCGCAGGGCAAAGCCCAACAGGCCCCGCGCCAGCCCGACATTCTCAAGATGGTACGATCCCCTGCCCCGCCGATGCCAGAAATCGACGTGGCCTTTTTCGATCGACTGGCGCTTGAGCCGCCGGTCAATCATTTCCGTGCGTCTGAGATGAAAACCCATGGTGGCACTGTATCGAAATCCCGGAACTACAAAACAGAATCTACGCTTCGCCCGTTAGACTCCCTTCTACGGCGCTCTCCAGGTGGTCTTTCCCTCCCCATCCCGGACTTCGAGCGCGGGGACCGACACCCCCGTCTGCGGCCGATCGAGCAGGACAAGGCGCGCCCGGCTCTCCTTCCCCTCCAGAAACAGGCGAAGATCCGGCTCCTTCTGCGGCTGGCCGAGCGCGATGCTGGCCCCCGGCCCAGACAAGTCGACCGCACCCGGATGAAGCCAGGTGATCTTCCCCGCTCCGTCCGTCACGGTCACACTGGCGTTCGAGAAGTACTGGTGCTCGGCCAGCTGAACGGAGCTTTGAGAAATCCCCGCTCGGTTGCGCAGCTCGAGCGCCGCCATGCCGATCACGCTTCCCTCCCCTGATTCTCGCTCCTCCCAGGCCAGCTGCACGCGGACCAGGCCGGCGTCGTCATACAGGGTCAGCCCGACATGATCGGACGGGGGCGCCGCGTTCGACCACGGCGAGCTGTTTGCCAGCACCGCCCGGATCTTTCCTGACGAGTCAACCAGCCGAAACTCCTCGGCGGTGATCACGCGCGATTTGAACACCCACGTCGCCACGGCTCCACTTGCGAATCCGGCCACCAGGGCAAGTGCGAGGAACAACGAATACTGTCTCGGATTCATGTGACCCCTCCGTCTAAAAGAAGCCCAGCCTGATTGTGCCACGGACCGGCGACTCCCGTCTGCCACGAAGTGCAACAAAGGCCTTGACTCCACGGTCCAGCGTTTCTATCATTCGTATCTTCCGCGACGATTCTTACATATAATCGACCGGAATAGTAAAACTACTGGGAGATTCAGGCATGACAGACAGCTTCCGGCCCTCCACTCTTGCCTTGCACGGCGGCCAGGTCCCCGACCCCGCCACCAATGCCCGCGCTGTTCCCGTTTATCAGACCACCTCATACGTGTTCAACTCCGCGGAGCATGCGGCCAGCCTTTTCGCGCTCCAGGAGTTCGGGAACATTTACACCCGGATCATGAATCCGACGACCGATGTGCTTGAAAAGCGCCTGGCGGCCTTGGACGGCGGCGTCGGGGCACTCGCCGTTGCTTCCGGCCAGTCTGCAATCACGCTCGCCATTCTGAACATTACACAGGCGGGTCAGAACATCGTGTCCACGAGTTACCTGTACGGAGGCACGTACAACCTGTTCCACTACACGCTCCCGAAGCTGGGCATTCAGGTCCGGTTTGTGGATTCCTCCGATCCCCGGAACTTCGAGGCGGCCCTGGACGGGAAAACCCGTCTGCTCTATACCGAGTCGATCGGGAACCCGAAGAACAACGTGGACGATTTCGAGGCCATCGGGGAGATTGCTCACCGGCATCATATCCCCTTCGTGGTAGACAACACGGTTTCGCCTTTCATTTTCAAGCCGCTCGACCACGGGGCCGACATCGTCGTCTACTCCTTGACGAAATTCATCGGTGGCCATGGAACCTCGATCGGCGGGGCGATTGTCGATTCCGGCCGTTTCGACTGGTCCCAAGGGAGTTTTCCTGAATTCACCCTTCCGGACCCGTCTTATCACGGCCTGGTCTTCTGGGAGCCTTTTGGGCTGCACGACCGGGCGGTCGTCAAAGGCGCCGCGTACATTTTGAAGGCCCGCGTCCAGCTCCTGCGAGATCTGGGCCCCTGCCTCTCGCCGTTTAATTCGTTTCTGTTCCTGCAGGGGCTGGAGACGCTTCCGCTGCGCATGGAAAAGCACTGTCAGAACGCGCTGCAGGTGGCCGAATGGCTGGCCAGGCGCAATCACGTCTGCTGGGTCAATTACCCGCTCCTGGCCAATCACCAGGATGTCGCCAGGGCCAGGCGGTACCTGCCCAACGGCGCCGGCGCGATCATTGGCTTCGGCATCGAGGGCGGGTATGAGGCAGGCAAGAAGGTGATCAACCACGTGAAGCTGTTCAGCCACCTGGCGAACATCGGGGACGCCAAGAGCCTGATCATCCACCCAGCCTCCACCACGCATCAGCAGCTGTCGCCCGAGGAGAGGCTCTCGACGGGTGTCACGGATGATTTCATCCGTCTGTCGGTCGGCACCGAGGACATTCAGGATATAATCGCCGACCTTGATCAGGCGATCGAGGCGTCGCAGAAGTGACTCGCAGGCGGTTTTGAAAGAGCCGCGTGCGCTTTGTCTTTTTTGCGCGAAGCGGTCCGGCCCTGTGAGGCTCCGATCGCACATCGAGGAATATGACACAGTCACCGGAGTTTCAGCCTGGCGGGATCGGTTTTGTGGAGACCCTGAAGATCCGTGCCTTCGACGACCCGCTGGTGCTGGAAAGCGGCGTGTCGTTCGGCCCGATTGACGTGGCGTACGAGACGTACGGCACGCTGTCGCCCCAGCGGGATAACGTCATTCTGGTCTGTCACGCCCTGTCGGGCGGGGCGCACGCGGCAGGCTGGCTCCCGGGCGCCACGAAACCCGGCTGGTGGGATGTCTTCATTGGACCGGGCAAGGCCCTCGACACCGACCGGTATTTCGTCGTCAGCTCCAATGTCCTGGGAAGCTGCTACGGCACTACTGGTCCTTCATCCCTTGATCCCTCGACGGGGAAGCCGTACGGGACCCGGTTTCCGGTGGTGACGGTGGCTGACATGGTGCAGGTCCAGAACCGGCTGCTCGAGCTTCTGGGGATTGATTCACTTCTGGCGGTCATTGGCGGCTCGATGGGCGGCATGCAGGCGCTTCAGTGGGCCGTCCAGTATCCGCAGAAGGTCCGGTCGGTGATTGCCATTGCCACGACCTCCCACCATTCGGCCCAGCAGATCGCGTTTAACGAGGTGGCCCGCCAGGCCATCATCGCCGACCCGGCCTGGAAAGGCGGCGATTACTACGGGACCGAAGGGCCTCGTCTCGGGCTCGCGGTCGCGCGGATGATCGGTCACATCACCTACTTGTCGGACCTCGGCATGGCTCAGAAGTTCGGCCGCCGATTGCGCAACCGGGAGAAGTTCGGGTACGATTTTTCGCTGGATTTTGAGGTGGAAAGCTATCTGCGCCATCAGGGCGAGAGCTTTGTCGGCCGTTTTGACGCCAACTCACTGCTATACCTGACAAAGGCTCTCGATTACTGTGATCTGACAAACGGCGGAACCCGCAGCCTGGAAGAGGCTTTCAGAGGATGCCCGGCTCGCTTCCTGCTGATCGCCTTCACTTCAGATTGGCTCTATCCCGCCTACCAGCTTAAAGCGGTCGCGCACGCGGTGCGCAGGAACCACGGCGACGCAACTTATTGCGAGATCCGCAGCGACTACGGCCATGACGCTTTTCTCCTCGAGCACCAGGAGCAGACCCCGATTGTCGTCTCGTTCCTGGAACGGGTGAGCCGGGCCGGGAGACGCATGCATGCCCGATCAGGTTGAGAATCGATCTGTCATCTACGAGTGGATCCTGCGGCGGACCGCCGGCCGGAGCCGGGTGTTGGACGTGGGCTGCGGAGACGGTGAGCTGCTGAGCCGGCTGGCCGAGCAGCGCGGTGTCGAGGCGACCGGAATCGAGCTGTCCCAGGAATGCGTGATCCGCGCCGTCCAGCGCGGCCTGAGCGTTCATCATGGCAACGCCGAAGAGGGCCTGTGCAACTATCCCGACAGCGCCTTCGACCTGGTGATCCTCAGCCTGGCCATGCAAGAGCTCGAGCACCCGCGTAACGTGTTGCGTGAATGCCTGAGAGTCGGACGGCGGGTGGTTGTCGTCTTCCCCACCTTTGGACATTGGAAAGCGCGCTGGCAACTGGCTGTGCTGGGTCGCGCCCCGGTGACCCCCAGTTTCCCCCACGCCTGGCACGATTCCCCAAACCGCCATTATCTGACCGTCCGGGACTGGGAGCGGTTCTGTACGGATGAAGGCTGGAAAGTCCTGGAAAAGGCCTTTTTGGCCGGCGGCTCGTTGGTCCGCCTCCTGCCCAACCTCCGTGCCGAAGTGGCGCTGTATCTGCTCGAGGGCGGGCTGGCGGACTTAGGTCCGTTCCTCACTCCCCGTCTTTAGCTTCAAGCTCCAGAGCCGGTCGTGCGAACGTTCGTAGTCCCACTCCGGTGTGGGCGGGAAGTACTCCTTGACCGGGTCTTTGAGCTCCCTCTTGATGGCGTCCTCGTTCAGCTCGATGCCGAGGCCGGGAAGATTCGGCACCGGCACGAACCCGTCTTTCCCCATAAACGGCTTTGCCGGACCCTCGGCAATCGCCTCGTAGCCGGGGTCGTCGACTCCGTGGTGTTCCATGACCAGGAAGTTCTCGGTGGCGGCGGCGCAGTGAATGCCGGCGAACATCGTCACCGGCCCTCCGGCCATGTGCATCGCCATGGCCACGCCGTGCTCCATGGCATAGTCGCCGATCTTCTTCGTTTCGAGAAGCCCTCCCGAGGTGGCGAGGTCCGGATGGATAATTGACACCGCTTTCCGATCGATCAGCTCCCGGAAACCGTCCAGAAGGTAAATGTCCTCACCTGTCAGGATAGGCGTCGTGCAGGAGTTTTTGAGCTGGATGTACTGGTCGACGTACATCCACGGAACCATGTCTTCGTACCAGGCGAAGTTGCACTTGTCCAGCCGCCGGGCCAGCTTGATTCCATCTTCGATGCCGAAATGCCCGTAGTGATCCGTGGCGATCGGGATTTCCCACCCCAGGGTCTCTCGTATTTTCAGGGCATATTCTTCGAAGATCGCCAGTCCTTTTTCGGTCACGCGGATGCCGGTGAACGGATGCGGCTTGTAGGTCCACTCCCAGTTCTGATCGCCGTATTGCTGGAAGGGATTCACTCCCTGCCCCTTGGGCCACGTCAGCGCGCCCTCGATGCCCTGGAGCAATGTGATGGGGGTGTCCATCTTGAGGAAAGTAAATCCCTGGTCGATTCGCCCTTTCAGCCTGCGTGCCTGCTCGATCGGGTCTTTCGTGAAAGTGGTATCGGCATACAGCCGGATCTTGTCGCGAAACTGCCCGCCCAGCATTTGCCAGCAAGGCACGTTCCACGCCTTTCCGGCCAGGTCCCAGCAGGCCATTTCGATCGATACCACTCCTCCGGCTTGCCGGGCGTGCCCGCCGAACTGCTTGATGCGCCGAAACACCTTGTCTACATGGCAGGGATTCAACCCCTTGATCCGGCTCTTGAGCATCAAGGCGTAAGTGGGACTGGCCCCATCCCGGACCTCGCCGTATCCATGCAGGCCCTGATTCGTGTCCAGCCTGACGACCCAATGGCCGTGCACCCGACAGACCCGCAGGTCCGTTATCTTCAGATCGGAAGGCTGTGAAGCCGTCCGGACGTTCCCCGCGATCGCTTCGTAGTCGTCGGCGGTCGCCATGAAACTGGCCGCGCAGGCGGCCGCTCCTGCTCCGACCGTTTTCCCCAGGAACGATCTTCGTGAATGAAAACGTGAGTTTGCCACGGTCTCCCTCCTGTTCACTGACTTCTCCACCAAAGTCGTATTGTAACCGCGCTACCTCGCAATCGCCGTACGCAGGTCTGGGAACCGGCGGCCTATGTCCGCCTGGTTCCTCGGCTCTTCGAACACCTGCGGAAAACCGTGGGCGAAGAGCTGGAGCTTCTTTACGACATCCACGAGCGAGTCCCGCCGATCCTGGCGATCCAGATGGCTAAGGACCTGGAGCCTTACCGCGTCAGCGATAAGCCGGGGCTCGGCATCGATCTCGACGAGAAGCTGGCAGGCCGCTTCCCGATCCAGGACGATCCGAGCCTCGACATGTTCTGGGGGAACGTCCGCCGTCGAGCCGGCACTATCGTAACCCCGTAGCCGTTTGCGCTCTTACTGCGTAGTTTGCAGCGGTATCTCGGCCTCGTTGAAGAAACGCTGCTGCAGCTCGAGTATCCGGTCGTCGCGCTTGATTTGTTGCAGTACCTTGACCAACTGGGAGACTTGGGCTTGGATCATCGCTTCGCCCAACTCTTTCGTGGCCAGGGTCCCGTCTCCCGCGTAGTGGTTGGGGAAACGTGCGTACCACCAGATGCCGGTGTACACGCCTTCGACGCCTTTCAAGCGGGCCTGATCCTCGCCGTTCTGCTGCCTGGCCCGCTCAGGATGCGCAAGATCCGGCCGGTGAGCCATGATTGTCGACGTCTCTCCCTCGCCGGCATGCATTTCCATGGTCGTTTTTCGCATTTGCCTGATCTTGCTCTCAGCCTCCGCGTCACGAGTCGGCGTGAAGATCATGACAGCGTAATCCTTCCGGGCAGCCAGTTGGGCCTGGCAGAAATAGTTGAGGAAATTGTTGTTCCCTCCATGCCCGTTGACGATCACGATCTTCTTGATCCCGTTGCGCGACAACTCGTCACAGGTCTCCTGAAGCAGCGTCCAGATGGTGTTTGGGCTGTAGGCGATTGTACCTGGCTGGTGTTTGGCCTCGTAGATCTGGCCAAAGTAGTACTCTGGAAAAACCAGAACGTATTCCTGCTGCGCCGCCCTGAGGGCAATCTGCCTGGAATCAAGCAGATCCGTGCCGAGCGGCAGGTGCGGACCGTGCTTCTCCAGGATCCCAAAGGGAATGACGCAGGTTCTGCCGGCTTTCTCAACCCCCTTCACGAAGTCCGGCGCCGTGAGCTCCTCGTACCGGAACGGTAGGTTTTCCGGTTGAGCGGGCGCTGTCTGCGCTTGTACTGCGACGATGCTGAGCAGGACCGCCCCGACCGCGACCGGCCACGACAGCGTGACGATTCGACCGTAGTTTCTGCCCATCGACTTTCCTCCTTCGCCGAGTATTCTTGCCTAATTCGTCGAAGATACCAAGGCCCCGCCAGCGCAGCCCTCGGGTTTCTTTCCTGCAGACGCTCCCATGCTGAGTTACAATCTCCCTCGCCGCCCGCAAAGAAAATGTGGAAGCGGCTTCGCACGATGCAGTCCGTTCTCGCTCGTCTCCGGTCCGGGGGTTCCGGCGACCTGGCTCGCCGGTCGGGAAAGTACTGGGACTCAACCGCCGGGTCCGAAGCTGACTACGTCTATTGGCTCGCGGTACCGGAGGTGGTGAGATGGGTGAACAGGAAAGTGTCGGGCAACCCTGGAAGTTCTCGAACTGGCAGCCGCCTGCCTGAAGGGATCGCCAGGCCTGCTCTATCTGGACGAATACATTGGACCCTCTCGCGACAACTGGACGGACGGCGCTCTTGGCTACGCCGCTGCCCTTTATTCCCGGGTCCCGCCTGGCTTAAGAAGAAGTGAAAGACTGGCGCCTCCGGTCGCTTTCGATGACCCGACGGAGATGATTCGCTCCGACCAGATCCCGGCGGTTCTGCAAATCTACTTCGATGTCTTAGAATACAAGCCTTATTTTGGAAACGTCGTCATGCCTCTGGTGTCCGGCATCCCCAAAAGGTCGATCGCCGATCCCTCGGTTTCACGCCTGATAGCCCGGGCCATGGACGTGGAGGATTTCCTTATCGCGAAAGGGCTGATCGACCCGATGTACGCGGTGTTTGTTGGGACGCCAAAAGTTTGAGGATACAGCGTGGGATTTTTCAAATGACATCGATACGGGACTACCTCGAGGCAGGTGTCCACTCAACCATGCCGCGCCGCGTCCACCTCGCCGGAGGCATTGCGCTGGCGGCCATGGCCCTGGTCCTGACACTCGGATTCTGGCGCTTCAACGTGGATGACAGCTATATCGGTTACCGGATAGCCGAGAACGTGGTGGCCGGGCACGGCTGGGTCTACAATCCCGGCGAGCGGGTCAACGGGGCCACATCCCCGCTCTGGACATTGCTCCTGATCGCGGGTGCAAGCTGGGGAGCAACGATCGCCGTTTCGCACCTGGCGACAGCCGTCTGTCTCTTCCTGGCCGGCTATTTTGCCTGGCGCATCTCGTGGGACTTCCTCGGCCCCTGGCTTTCGCTTCTGGCAGGCGCTTTGCTGCAGACGCACCCCATGCTGGTCCTCTCGATCAGCATGGAGACCTGGCTCTACCTGGCCTTCGCGCTCATGTCGATCTGGGCCTGGCACGGCGGCAGAATGCTGCTTGCCGGGACCTGCTTGTCTTTGGTTGTATTGGCGCGACCGGACGGGATCATTCTGGCTGCCATGGTTTTTGCGCTTGCCCTGGTCCAGCGCCGGCTTTCTTGGCGTGCCGCAGCAGCCTTCTTATCTCCGCTTGTCCTCTGGTCGATTTTCTCGCTCTGGCAATTCGGGAGCCCCTTCCCGCACACCTTGGAAGCCAAGATGGCACAGGCGCGTTCCGGGTTCTGGAACCTGGCGCTGCCGCCACTTTCCTTCCTTCCGCTCTTTTTCAAGGGGCTGCTGTGGTGGCTCAAGCACGTGCACGGAATTCCCCTCCTCCTGCTGGTTTTTCCTTTTTCGATCGCCGGCCTGGTCTCTGTCAAGAAGTGGCATCCCCTCCTGGCTCTCGTGATCCTTTGGGGCGGGCTGCACCTCGGTGCGTACTCACTGTTGAAGGTGCCTCACTATCACTGGTACTACAGCCCTGTCCTGCTGGCCTTTGTTCTCGGCTCGCTCGCCGGGTGCCGGCGTTTGCTCGACGCGGCGCGGCGATGGCGATTCGTGTGGATGGTCATCGTCATCACGGGTCTTTTCCTGGTTTATCGTCAGCTGGAGTTCGTTTATCGGACATACGCCGGGCTTCCCGAACCCAGAAACGCGGCCTATGAGAGGCTTGCCAACTGGCTGAAGGAGAACACGCCGCCGGCGGCCCGTGTGGCCGCGGCGGAAATCGGAGTGATCGGGTACATCTCCGGCCGACCCATCGTGGACATGGCGGGTCTTATGCACGAGGAGGGACCCGCTGAGCTGCGAAGACGCAATGCGGGCTGGTGGATGGCCAGGCGTCGTCCCGACGTGGTGATCGTCCACACCCCGGTTTGGCCGTTCGAAGCGATCGTCGAATCCTCGCCGGAATACCAGCTGATTTACACCCACCCGCCTGATGGCTATCAGGCGTTGCGCGTGTTTGCGCGCCAGGGCACTCAGTCCCCGATGCGCTGACAGGGGCGCCACGCCCCCACCGGAGTCGGGCCTTGTCCACCTAGCGCCGATGGGATGGCCACCGACTCTTCCGCGAACGCCATGGTCCGGCGCCCGGCCCCTTTGGGCCGAGCTCTCACGAAAGAAAACGTGATACGCGACTCTATGAACAACCGTGGCAATTCACCGCAGCAGCGTGAACTCCGGCAGACCGAACTCCGCGAGCAGCTTTCTTTGTAGATACCCCTGCTTGAGCCGCTCGTACATTTCCTTGGCCAGGTGCTTTTTGTAGATCTTTGTCTCCGCCTTCACTTCCACCTTCAGCTCTTCGAGCCGCTTCGGGTCGAGCTGCTCCTCGAATCCTCGGGCGAGCACAGTCTGGATGTCGGACAACTCACGTTCGAGCTGTCCGGGATCCAGCTGCGGGCAGCGCCTGACCTCCTCGGACAGCTCCTTCAGGCGCGAAAGCACCCGGGCGCAGGCCGGCCGGTCGCTTTGCTCGAGGCGCTGGATGAGATGCTTGAGATGCTCGAGCAGCTGGTGCGGCGCCGCAACTTCCACGCGGCTTTCTTCCTCTTCCCGGGCGCCGACCATGGCCGTTTGATACTCCTGGAAAGCTTCCATCACTGCCGGGTGACAGTAGAAAAGGGTGGCAGGCGCCTTCTTCTGGCGCCGCAGCGCGGCATCGAAGCTCCGGTCAATGCCCCGGAGAACGACTTGAAGCGGGATCTGAGTTTCCTTCCACAGCTCGATCAGACACCAGTCAAGCGGCGAAACCAGAATGTTCTTGCCTCGTTTGCGAACGAAATGCTCTTCGATTTCTGTGAAGTAATTGAAGTAATTCTTCACGTCTGAAACCGCTCGTGAAAGAGGCGCAGGCCCTGCAGCGTGAGGTCTTCTTCGATCCGGTCGATGCCTTCGGCCCGATAGGCGATACGGGTGGCAAGACCGCCGGTCGCGATCACCGCAGCTGGTCCCAGCTCCTGCTTCATACGCCTCAAGACCCCTTCGATCAGCGACACATAGCCGAAGAAGATGCCCGACTGCATGGCGGCTACCGTACAGTCCCCGATGACCCGAGACGGCTCTCTGATCTCGATCCGCGGGAGTTTGGCAGCGCGGGTGAAGAGGGCCTCAGCCGAAATCCGGACTCCCGGCACTATGACACCGCCCAGGTATTCTCCGTGCCGCGAAATGGCGTCAAAGGTCGTCGCCGTTCCGAAATCCACCACGATCGCTGGGCCGCCGACCAGTTCAAAAGCGGCCAAGGCATTGACGATGCGGTCGGCGCCGACGTCGCTCGGCGGGTTGTAAAGGACGGGGATAACGCTCTGGTTGGCCGGTTCCACAAAAAGCGCTTCGTGGCCGAAGTACCGGCGTGAAAGCTGCGTGAGCCGCTCGTTCAAAGGCGGAACAACGGAGGAGATGACCACGCTCTCGACATCCTGAAACGAGAGGCGCCCCAGCGTGAAGAGGTTATGAAGGAGAACACCGTACTCGTCCACGGTCCGGTCCTTGCAGGTTCGGACGCGCCAGGAACAGGTCAGGGTCTTTCCCTGAAAGACGCCGAGCACAGTGTTCGTGTTGCCGACATCGATGACGAGTAGCATGATCGTGGACTCCCCAGCCTGAGAGCGCAGGTGGCCTCCCTGCACCGTGGCGGCAGGCATCTTGCCTGCTTGTGTTGCCGCTTGAAACGGCTTCGGTCAAGGTACGAGCAGGCCGGATGCCTGCCTTCCCCAGGTCAGTGCTTGAAATGCCTGATCCCGGTGAAGACCATGGCCATCCCGTGCTCGTTCGCCGCCTGTATAACCTCGTCGTCGCGTAGCGAGCCGCCGGGCTGAATGACCGCTTTGATCCCCGACCTGGCCGCCTCGTCAATGCCGTCGCGGAAGGGGAAGAAGGCGTCGCTGGCCATCACCGCTCCCGCGACCGGCACCCGGGCTTTCTGAACGGCAATCCGGGCGGAATCGACCCGGCTCATCTGGCCCGCTCCGACACCCACCGTCCTCTTATCCTTGACATAGATAATGGCGTTCGATTTGACATGCTTGGCGATGTTCCAGGCGAACAGGAGGTCCTGGATTTCGCCAAGTTCAGGGGCCCGCTGGGTCACAACCTTGAGGTCCTTTTCGGTCAGGTAGTGCAGGTCCTGATCCTGAACCAGGAAGCCTCCCGAAATCTTCTTGAAATCGAGATCGGTCGACCCCGGCCGTTGGACCGGCGCCTCCATCACCCGCAGATTCTTCTTCTGGCTGAAGACCTCGAGCGCCGCCGGCTCGTAGCCGGGTGCGATTATCGCTTCGACAAACAGCGAGGCCATTTTCTGAGCCGTCTCCAGATCGACCACTCGGTTAAAACCGATCACTGAGCCGAAAGCGGAAACGGGATCGCATTCGAGCGCCCGCTCGTAAGCCTCCGCGAGCGTCGCTCCAACCGCTGCCCCGCAGGGATTCGTATGCTTGATAATCGCACAGAATGGGTCGTCAAACTCGATTGCCACGCCCGAAGCTGCCTGGAGGTCGAGGTAGTTGTTAAAGGACAACTCCTTGCCCTGCAGTTGCCTGGCAGCAACCAGCCCGCTGGGTGCCCCGGCCGCATAAAGGGCCGCCCGCTGATGCGGGTTCTCCCCGTACCTGAGGTCCGCCTGTTTGGTTAAGGAGAGACTCATGGCGGCGGGAAGACCTGTCGCTTCAGCCCCGGCGCCGGCTTGCTGCTCGCGCAGGTAGGCGGCAATCGCGTTGTCATAGGCGCCGGTATGGGCGAAGGCTTTGCCAGCCAGGCGAAACCGCTCTTCCGACGAGGTCTGGCAACCATTCACCTTTAACTGGGCGATCACCTTCGGGTAATCGGCGGGATCGACCACGACCGTGACATAGCGGAAGTTTTTTGCGGCAGCGCGGATCATGCTCGGCCCGCCGATATCGATTTGCTCGACGGCTTCGGGGAGTGTCACGCCTTCCCGCTGGATCGTCTGGACGAACGGATAAAGGTTGACGACAACCAATCCAATGGGGGAGATACCGTGCTGCTGGAGCACCTGCTGATGTGCGGGATCATCGTGCAGAGCCAGTATCCCGCCATGAATTCTGGGGTGAAGCGTCTTCACCCGGCCGCCAAGAATTTCCGGAAAGCCGGTGTAATCGGACACGGCATCAACCTTGATGCCCTCCTGTTTGAGGAGCCTGGCCGTCCCGCCGGTGGAAAGGATTCTGACCCTCAAGGCCGCCAGTTCTCGGCAGAAATCGACCACCCCGTCCTTGTTCGAGACACTCACGAGCGCGGTTTGAATCACCATACTAAGATTCCCCCTTCAAATTAAGTCCCTTATGTTAGCACTGACAGGCTGACGGCTGACAGGCCGACCGCCGGCCGCCCCACGGTAAATTTGTTCTTGCACGCTCAGCCCGTGTTCTGCCCCCTGCGCGCCAGGCGCTTCAGCAGGCGCGCAAAGCGGTGCCAATTCAGGTCTCCCTTGCGTGAACGCCGCTGCAAGCCACTTGGTCCATACGCCGAAGGCGTCTGGACTTTGGCGAAAGTATACAGATGAATCAACGGGAACCGCTGCTGTGTGGCTGTATCACGCTGAAAGCGTGAAGCATGACAGCCCTTCAGTCTTTTGGGGGAGTGGAAGATGCGAACGACGGGTAAGGTGAAGTGGTTTAACAACGCTAAAGGCTACGGATTCATCCAGTACGAGGGCTCCGACCGAGACGTATTCGTTCACTATTCAGCGATTCAGGAGGACGGGTACAGAACTTTGAAGGAAGGACAGACCGTAGAGTTCGAGTTGAAAGAGGGCCCCCGCGGCCCGCAGGCTGAGAATGTCACCAAGGTTGTGTAACCCCAGGAGAGGCCGGGCCCTGCCGGTCTCTTGCCATCGAGTCGTAACCGCCCAATAGCTCCTTGCGGAAGTTGGCGCCGTTCAGATTTCCTTGGGTGCAGACTCTGAGTCAAATCCTCAGCAGGTACCACGCGTAACCTCTTATAATGAGCAGGTGTCTGCGACAACTGAAATCCTGAGACGGATCCCTTCCGTTGATCAGCTGCTTCACCGGCCTTCCGTGCAGGCTCTGGTTTCGCGCTATACCCGCAGAATGGTACTGAGGGAGATCCAGCAGTACCTCGGCCAGCTCCGGGAAGAGGTCTCGAAGCACGTGATTGACGCCGGCGGGCTCGAGCTCCGTCTGGCGGCTATCGAGCAGGCGCTCGACCAACGGCTTGCCCTCCAGCTCGCGCCGTCCTTGCGCAAGGTCGTCAACGCCACCGGCGTAATCCTCCACACCAACATCGGCCGGGCGCCCCTTCCCGAACAAGCGCTGGAAGCGGTGCGCGAACTGGCCTGCTCTTACTCGAATCTTGAATATGACCTGGAGGCTGGGGAGCGGGGCCACCGTGACCGACACTTCGAGCCGAAGGTGCGCCGCCTGCTCGGCTGCGAGGCGGCAACTGTCGTCAACAACAACGCCGCTGCGGTTTTCCTGATTCTCAACACGCTGGCAGCCGGCCGCAGAGTCCTCGTCTCCCGCGGTGAGCTGATCGAGATCGGCGGGTCGTTTCGAATCCCGGCCATCATGGCCCAGAGCGGTGCGATCCTCGCGGAAGTCGGAACGACCAACAAGACCAGGCTGGCAGACTACGAGGAAGCCATTGACGCAGACACGGCCCTGATCCTCAGAGTCCATCCAAGCAACTACCGGATCATCGGTTTCACGCAGCGAACTGAGCTCAGGGAGTTGGCTGACCTCGCGAAACAGAGAGGCATTCCCCTGGTCAAGGACGCGGGGAGCGGCTATCTTCTCAAGATCTCACACCCGGCCCTGCGCAACGAACCCTCCGTGGAAGAAGCGCTGGCCGCAGGCGCCGATCTGGTCTGCTTCAGCGGCGACAAAGTGATGGGCGGGCCTCAGGCAGGCCTTATCGTGGGGAAAAAGGACCTCATCGCCAAAATCCGCCGCAATCCGCTGATGCGTGTCTGCCGCGTCGACAAGCTGACGTACGGGATCCTGGAATGGACGCTGTCTGAGTACGAGAAGGGTACCTGCCTGGAAAACATACCTGTCTACCGGATGCTCCTCCAAACCCAGGAAGAAGTGCAAAAGCGGGCAAAGCGCCTGGCCGCTCGGCTTCGCCCTGCGGGTTTCAAGGCAGAAGTAGCTGCCGGCGTTTCATTACTGGGAGGGGGCTCAGCGCCTGAGGAGACCATCCCGACTGCCCTGCTTCTGGTTTCCCTTCCCGGCGTTTCCGCCTCCCGGCTGGAAAGCCGGCTGCGCCGGCACACGCCGCCGATTCTCGCGCGCACTGAAAACGACCGTGTGGCGATTGACTTGCGGACGGTTAAGCCGGGCGAGGAAGACGAGATTTTCGCCGCCCTTTCACTGGCTTTATCTCCAGAACCGGAGAAAAGTCGATCAGGTGGCGATCAAGATTGACTTTGTCGACGCGGACGCGGACCTGGTCGCCAATCCGGAAGACCCGTCGGTTGTTTTCGCCAATCAGGCAGTGGGCCCGTTCGTTGAACACGTAAAAGTCGTCCCAGATGGTCTCGACCGGTACAAAGCCTTCGACAAAGTGCTCGAGCAATTCCACGAAGAAGCCGTTATGCCTTATGCCGATGATGAACCCGTCGTACTCTTGGCCAGGCCTCTCGCTCATGAAGCGGGCCATGATCCACTTCATGATGTCTCGTTCGGCTTCTACGGCCTTGCGCTCGCGCTCTGACGACTGCTCGGCGATGTCGTGAAGCCTCTCAAAGAGGCTCTCGGCTTCCGGGGTCTCGTGCCGGCCATGCAGCCTGGCCTTCAGGATTCGATGGACGATCAGGTCGGGATAGCGCCGGATGGGCGACGTGAAATGCGTATAAGTGTCCATTGCCAGGCCGAAGTGGCCGCGGTTGATCTCGGAATAGCGAGCCTGTTTGAAGGACCGGAGCATCAGGTAAGACAGGAACTGGCTTTCTTTCTGGCCGCTCAAGCGCTCAATCAGAGCCTGAAAGGCCCTCGCACTGTAAACGCCCGGGCGTCGGCTCTCGAGTGAATGCCCGAACCTCGCGGCGATTTCACGGAATTCCTCGACCTTCGTCGGGTCCGGTTCCTCGTGAATCCGGTAAAGGAGCGGAATTTCCTGGCTCTCCAGGTACTCGGCCACCGACTGATTCGCGAGCAGCATGAACTCTTCAATGATACGGTGAGCCTCGTTACGCTCCGATCGGACGATGTCGAGGATCTCTCCGTCGGTCGAGAATTCGATTTCCGCCTCAGGCAGGTCGAAGTCAATGGCGCCGGCGCTCAGGCGTTTTCCATGGAGGATCTCACACAGCTCGAGCATCCAGCGAAACCTGTCAAGCAGATAAGCGTAGCGCTTCGTCAGTCTCCGGTCCCCGTCGACCAGGGTCTTCTTTACCGCGGTGTACGTCATCCGCTCGTTGCTGTTGATGACGGATTCATAGAAGTCGGCGGTGGAGACCCTCCCCTTCCGGTCCACTTCCATCTCCACCGTGAGCGCCAGGCGATCCACGCCGGGATTCAGGCTGCACAGGCCGTTGGACAGACGAGGCGGCAGCATCGGAATGGCGCGGTCCGGGAAGTAGACTGAGGTTCCGCGGACAAAGGCCTCGGTGTCCAGAGCCGAATCCTGCCTGACGTAATGGGCTACGTCGGCAATGTGAACCTTCAGATTGAACGAGCCGTCCGGGAGCTTCTCGATGCTGACCGCGTCGTCGAAATCGCGGGCCGTCTCGCCGTCGATTGTGACGGTCAACTCGTCCCGCAGGTCCCGCCGTTGCTTCAGGTCATCTTCCCCGATGTCCGGCGCCGTTTCGGCCTGGCGGAGGAAAGCGTCCGGAAACTCCATGGGGATGCCATAATTGTGACAGACGATTTTGTACTGGATGTCGGGATCGCCCGGCTCCCCCAAGACTTCCACCACCTCGCCGAGCGGCATTTCATGCCTCCCGGGCTGGACCAGGATAGCCACCGTGACGATCTGCCCCTCAGGCAGTTCGTCGCTCGTCTCGTCCACCAGGCGAACCGTGTAATGGTAGCGGGCGTCGAGCGGGGCGACGTAGACCTCGTCCTGGAAGCGGAACACCTTCCCGACGTGTATGTCGCGGGCGCGCGCCACCACCTTCACCACTTCGCCTTCCAGGCTTGAGCGCGCCCGTCGTCCGCGTCTCGGGGTCCGTCCGTCGGCCAGCCGCACGGTCACCTGATCTCCGTGAGTAGCGTTGCGCATTTTCTTGGGCGGGATAAACACGTCGCCGGCCACGGAGGGATCATCAGGAATCACGAAACCGTAACCGTCCGGATGGCAGGTAAGCCGTCCGGTGATAGTGTCTCGTCGCGGTTTGGGCATGTCTAAATTGTAGGCAGGAATACGGGAAGTGACCAGGTGAACGAATCAGATGGGCCTTTGGGAGCGGGGCGCGCGCGCCCGAGTCGCGCCTGCGCCGGCAAGAGCGGACGGCTGTCGTGCCGGTCAGCCTCGGCCACACGCCGGGCGCGCCCTGCGCTCGCAGAGACGGAGCGCGCGTGTCGTGCCAGCCAGCCTCTCCGGCGTTCCGCCGGCGTTCCTCGTTCTTCTCGTTCTCCTCGTTCCCCTCCTTCCCCTCCTTCCCCTTGTTCCCCTCCTTCCCCTCGTTCTCCTCGTTCCCCTCGTCCGGGGTGTGCGACATAGAAGTGTCAAATCGTTCCAGGTTCTTTTCTGTAGCCAAAAAAGTAGTGATACGCCAGGTTTAGGGAGGGCTCTCATGACTGATTCTCTTGAGGGCTTGGAAAAGCGCTGGGCCGTCATCCAGGCGCAAGTCGGGCGGTTGGGCGATATGCGAGCGGGCTCTGTTACCGACACCCGGGGACGTTGCGGCAATCCCCACTGCCATTGTCACCGGCCCGGTGACCCGGGTCACGGCCCTTACCCCCGGTTGACTCGCAAGCAGGCCGGCAAGACCGTCACCGAGACCCTTTCTTCGCCAGGCGCTTCAGCCAAGGCCCAACGAGAGGTGGGCCGAATACCACCGTTTCCGGCAACTGAGCGGACAGCTGCTGGCGGTCAACGAAGAGATCTGTCGATTACGACCAGTGGAGGAACCGGCCCGGGTCAGCCGGGGGAAAAAAGCCGAAATCATCCGTCAAGAAATCGCCGGCGAAGTAGACCGAGTCCTGCGGGTCATCTTCGCAGGTCATCAGAAAACCGGGGCTTGGGACCTGGAGGCCATGGAAATGGCGATGCGTACCGCCACGCATCAGGCGGGCGCCGCCGCCCTGACGGAGTTGTTGAAATTCCCGCCCCCGCCTTCGGATCAGCGCCGGCTGCCCTGCGCCTGTGGCCGCCAAGCGCGCTACCGCGGACAACTGCAAGTTGTGTGTGTCAAGTTCAGCAATTTGCCATGGTGTTTCGACTCAAGAATCGCCACT
>JBHGBF010000005.1:0-50103 GCA_041946865.1 Acidobacteriota bacterium
CCGGACTCTGGAGAGTCCGGCCACGATAAAAGCCGCTTGAATTTTCGGGGATCGCGGGTACCCAAAAGGCGGAACTACAAACAGAAACCGCCGGTCTCCGTCATCGAGCACGCAACTTGGATACCCCAGATTAGCGCTTATGGGGAATCGACGGCCGGGGGCACGCAGGCGACAAGGCTCGGCCCCCGGCCGTCAGTCGCTCCGGCGTATCGCCACGATCGTCATATCGTCGCGCAGCTCATTGCCTTGCATGAACTGGCAGATTTCTTCGTACACGCTGCGAACGAGCCCGGTCAGGCTTCCCTGCTGATGGCGTACGACACAGGCGGCGAAACGTTCGTCGCCAAAGGGCTCTCCTTCGGCGTTTTCGGATTCGGTGCAGCCATCGCTGGCCACTACGAGCAGCTCTCCGGGCTCGAGCGCAACCCGCATCTCGTGATAGTCACCTTCTTCAAAGAGCCCGAGAGGGATGCCGGGCAGCTCGAGGCGTTTGACGACGGTGCGGCCGTCCGGGTCGATCCCGACACAATACGGGTAGGGCAGGCCGCCGTTCGAGAACGTCAGGCAGCCGGTCTGGAGTTCCAAGCGGAGAAAGGCCACTGCGATGTAGCTCGCCTCACGCGTTCTTCCAATCAGGCTGGAATTCAGGAACGTCAGGGAATGCTTGGGAGATTTTGGTTCGGCGAGAAGGGTTCGCAACTGACCGCTGAAAACCGCGCCGTACAGGGCCGCGGGAACGGACTTTCCTGAGACGTCTCCGACCACGACCTGGAGCACCTGGGTATCAGGTGCGAAATGAAAATCGTACAGGTCGCCCCCCACCTCCCAGGCTGGGTGATACTCTACGGCCATCTCGTATCCCGGCAGCTCAGGGCAGGAAGTGGGCAGGATGTACCGTTGGATCTCGCGGGCAATTTCCAGCTCCCGGGCGAGGCGCTCGCGGCGGATCAGCTCCCGGCGGAACCGCTCGTTTTCCTGAACCAGGCGGTAAGTTTCCAGTCCCCGTTCGATGGTGACCAGCAGGTCCACCGGCTCCCACGGCTTGACCAGGTAGCGGAACACCTTGCAGGTGTTGATCGCGTCCATCAGCACTTCAGGATCGGTATAGCCGGTCAGGATGACCCGGATGGCATGGGGATGAGTGACCAGGCTGTAGCGCAACAAATCCACACCGGTCATGTCCGGCATTCGCTGGTCAGTGACGATGACGGCAATCGCAGGATCGTGTTCCAGGTGACGGAGCGCCTCCCCCGCGCTCCTGGCGGCCAGCACCGGGTAGCGGCCTACCAGGGTACGGTAGAGTTTCTGAAGATTCGCAACCTCGTCGTCAACTACAAGAATCTTCGCTTCATGCTGATCATTCTCGTGGGTTGCGGGCATTCTCCCGTAGTGTAGCCCAATTGCATCAGCGTGGAAATGTCGCATGGGGGCCCCCCCGAGAGCACCGGGAGCACAGCAGGCCATCGGCGCTGCAGGCTGCGGGCGATTGTGACGCCAGTTCTTTCGTTTGTGCACGGTCTTTGAATGGTGCGCTGTTCGGGGAAAGCCCGCCTGAAGGCGAAATTACGAACGGACAGCGGAACACCGCTCGCTCCGAGCGGCTTTTTCAGCACCGTTGTTACACGTTCGGCTCGCGGGGGCTGGGCGATTGGGTAAAGAGTTGCCGGAGAGCCTCCTCGCGAAAGCTGAAGATCTTCTCGAGGCGGGGGCGGACGAATAGAGACTCGACCAATGGCTCGAAAGGCCCGCCGCGCGAGCGGTACCGGACCCGATCGGTCACACGAGTGCCCGCGTTTTCGACCTCGAACAGGTGCTCGTGGACCCAGAGCTTGTAAGGTCCCGCCAGTTGCGTGTCCTCAAAACGCCGAGGCGGCTCCCAGGCAGTGATCTTCGTTCTCCAGGTCAACAAGATGCCGAAGAGCCGGACCCGGTAGTCGAACCGGGCCCCCTGCTTCATCTCGACGGGCGAGGGTGTCAGGACCCGCAAATCGAGCCAGGGAGGAGTGACCAGGGGAAGGTTTTCCGCCCGGCTGAAGAAAGCGAAGAGATGACCGCGGCCTGCCGGCAGCCAAACGGTTCGTTCGAAGAGGTGCAAGGGCATGTGAGAATTGACGAACCTCACTCGCTTGCCAGGACTGCAACCGGCAGAGTCTGGAAAATCGCCGAGGCGCGCAGCACTGGGCTCATTCCGGTACCATTGGTCATGACTGTTTCGTCCGTCAGTATACTACGCCACCTGGCGGGAGCGTCGGCGGGCAGCCTGACAACCGTGTCTTTCCAGACCTCCGGACCAATGGGAAACTGGCCGGGGTGCACCAGATTGGTCACCAACCGCGGAACGGCCCCCAGGACGTGGCGGGCTTGATCATGCCGCAGCGCGGCACACAGGAAATCCCGGCGCCTCCCGGAAGCCACGAGGCCCGTGTACGAGCCGCGCTCAAACAGATCCCGGTGAGCTCGCCGGAAGTTCAGAAAGCGGAAAGCTACAAACAGCTTGATCGCCCCGTCCCGCCATTGATTCAAAAACCTGGTCGCATCCTCGCCGGCAGGGGCCTTCGAGGCGGTCATCCGCTCGAGCAATTGTGTTCTCGACGCGAAGTCAACGGGCCGCCGGTTGTCTGGATCGACCATGGCCAGGTTCCAAAGCTCGCTTCCCTGGTAGAAGTCAGGCACCCCGGGCGAAATGATTTTCAGAACCACCTGGGACAGGCCGTTCACGGCGCCGTAAAAGGCAATTTCGCGCTGGAAATCAAGGAAGTCTGCGAGGAAATGGTTGGATCTCGAGCGGGACAGGATTCTGGTCACGAAACTTTTCACCGCGCTCTCGTTCGCTTCGTTCGGACGGCGCCAGTTACTGTACGTCTGTGCCTCTCGCATGGCTTTTTCCACGTAGGCAAGGACCCGATTCTTGAAATCGGGCACCTCGTTTTCCGCAAGCGGCCAGGAACCGAGGAGCGTCTGGTAGAGCATAATCTCCTGATTTTCGTCCGGAAGCACTTTTCCGTCGACTTCGGTCCGGAACTTCCCATTCCAGCGAGACCACTGGCCGACTCGGCGCGCCCAACTCTCCGGCATTTCCGAGAGGACATTAAGCCTGGCCCGCGCGTCTTCCCCACGCTTTGTGTCGTGAGTGGAGGTGGCGTTCAGGGTGTGGCGCCACTTCTCCAGGCGGTTTTGGTTGTAGTCGTGAAATTCGAGCGGGGAAACGGCGGCGTGCCCGGGATCACCGCCCACCTCGTTTAACGAAAGCAGGCAGTTATAGACGTACAGTGCCGTGTCCTCCACTCCCTTGGCTGCAATGGGACCCGTCAACTGCTGCCAGCGCATCACGAATGAGAGCCATCGCTCCTTCTCTCGTTGAGTTACGCCGGGCGTGAAGTTCAGTGTAAGGACGCGCTTCACGAACCGCTGAGCGGCGGCGCTGAGCGCCGGGTTTCTGGTCTTTACCTCGACAAAGGTCCGGTCGAGAACCTGCCTGTCCTCCTCGGAGAAATCCGAGGAGCGAATGTAAGTGCGGTAAACGGGCAGGCAAGCGATGACCTCGAGGAGCGCTCTTTCCAGTTCCCGCCGGGAAACGTCCCGGCCATACCGGTCCTGGTTGGCGATCCGGTTGAACTGATCTTCGAGCGACCGGAACTCGGAGTAAAACTTCCGCCCGACCACCAGCTTTTTCTTCTCGTATCGGACGTCCCTGAAAGACTGCGACTGACCAGTGAAATCTGCATAAAAGTGTTCGAGCTTGCTCAGGCCATCGGGATCGACAAACACTCCGTTCAGAACATTCAGGTAATCGTACCCGGTCGTCCCGCAGGCGGCCAGATCCTCGCGCAAGGGTTCTTCTCCGATCAGGATCTTCTCGATAACAACGTAGAGGTCTGCGTGTGTCTGAGTCCGGTCATCGGAGGGATCCTGGCTGCAGGCCCGGTGGATCCGCTCGAGGTACTCGTGGGGATCGCGCAGCCCGTCGATGTGGTCAATTCGCAAGCCGGTGACGTTCCCTTCCCGCAGCAGATCGAAAACCAGGCGGTGGGTGGAACAGAAGACCTCCAACTGCTCTGTCCTGACGCTGATCAGGTCGCTGATGTTAAAGAAGCGCCGGTAATTGATGTTCTCGAGCGCGGTCCGCCAGAAGGTCAGCCGGTACCACTGGGAATTAAGCAGCCTGTCGAGCAGCTCGAAACTCTCCGGCTCTCCCTTGCGGCCGTTAAAAGTGGTGATGCTCTCATCGAGAAACGTCCTGACTTCAGGGTTGTTGGTATAGGCCTCCCAGAGGAGTCTGCGGATGACGTCCCGGCTCTCACGGCTCTCTACTGAATCGCGCGCCACAGTGGTTGAAGAGCTGTTTTCCTTCCACCACTGCTCGATCGCAGACACGATTTCGGCAATCGCCGATTTGGCTTGCCCGGCTTTCAGCGTGTCGAGACGGTAAATGAGAATCTGGCGTGTGGTGTTCAGTTCCAGCGGAAGGCGCAGGTCGTAATAACCCATGGCAAAACCCTGTTCATCCAGAAAGAGGTTGAGCTTCTGACCTTCCAAGGCTTCGGCGTAAGCGGTGCGAAGGATGGGAAGGACAACTTTGTTGTCTGCGATCCCGGAGGCAGGGGTCCAGTCGATGTCGAAATATGCGGCATGGGGTGACCGGTGGCCGTTCTCCAGGATGTCATACCACCACGGGTTGTCGAGGCTGACCGCCATGTGATTGGGGACAATATCGAGCAGCAGCCCCATCCCTCGTGAACGGATCTCATCAACCAGCGCATCAAACCCTCCCGCCCCTCCGAGCTCCGGGTTGATGGATGTAGGGTCGACGACGTCATAGCCGTGAGTGCTGCCCCGCCGGGCCCGGAAAATGGGCGAGCTGTAAACATCTGAGACGCCGAGCCTTTGCAGATACCCCAGCAGTTTCCGGGCATCCTCGAAGCGAAAGTCTTTATGGAACTGCAGCCGGTATGTAGCAGCCGGCACTAACATGGTTCACCCCTTACTCATTCCGCCGCCAGGAGACCGAGAAAACCGAGGGCAATGGGCGCGAGAAAAGCAATACGCTGGTCGCCCCCATTCGGAGCTCAAGCTCTCCGCTCGACTGAATGGTGTCGGGGACCTGGCTCCCCGGCCCATTCCAGCGGGCGTCCGCTGAATCCAGCTCCTTTTTCCAGCGTCCGGTCAACGACAGTTGCAGCGCACGCGCGGCAGGACCGAAGTGCAGGATCAAGGCGGTCTCCTGATGGTCTTCGACCCTTCGGATGACAACCGCGTCCCGCGCCTCATGGACCTGCACATCCTGTTTCTTGTTGCTCAGTTTCGACAGACTCCGGCAGCTCTTGCGCAGCCTGATAAGCTGGCGGTAGAACTCGCAGAGGACCTTGTGATGGCCATTCTCCCGCAACGCATGGTTCAGTTTGGCGCGGCGGAAGGTCTCCTCTGCCATCGGGTCGGGAATTTCACCCTGCCACTCGAAGTCGGCGAACTCCTCGCGGCGCCCTTCGCGAACCGCCTCGATTAATCGCTCATCTCCATAGCTGACGAAAAACGTAAACGGTGCGGGATCGGCATATTCTTCGCCCATAAAGAGCAGGGGGACGTACGGTGACAGCAGGACACAGGCAGCAGCGAGCTTCAATGCCTCAAACGATATCAGGTCGCTCAGTCGTTCTCCCAGCGCCCGGTTTCCGACCTGGTCATGATTCTGTGAGAACACCACAAAGCGCCGTGCGGGAATCTCAGCAGAACTGACGCCGTGACGCCGGCGGCGATACGTGGAGTATTCGCCGGAGTAGACAAAACCTTGCCTCCAGGCACGGACCAGGTCGGGCAGCCCTTTGTAGTCGACATAGTAGCCGCGCTGCTCGCCAGTGAGGGCCGTGTGCAGGGCATGATGAAAGCTGTCATTCCATACCGCATCCATGCCGTATCCCCCCCGGTACCGGGGCTGCACGGTTTTCGCGTCGCTGCGGTCACATTCGGCGATCAGGTAAATCCTCCGGTTCAGTTCTTCGGCGCACTGATGGACTGCATCACAAAGCTCCGCCAGGAAAGGTTGAACCGAGAAGTCGAGAATAGCGTGAATGGCGTCGAGGCGCAGCGCGTCGATGTGAAACTCGGTGACCCATCGGAGGGCGTTTTCGACCCAGAACCGGCGCACCTCATCGGACAAGGGGCCGTCAAAGTTGACTCCCGAGCCCCACGGTGTCGCGTAGCGCGAGGTGAAATAAGGGCCAAACTCCGCCGCATAGTTCCCTTCGGGTCCCAGGTGGTTGTAGACGACATCCAGGACCACCGCGAGGCTCCGCTGATGGCACTCGTCAACCAGACGCTTCAGCCCGTGGATCCCGCCGTACGAGCCCTGGACTGCATACGGATACACACCGTCGTAGCCCCAGTTGCGGCTGCCGGCAAACTGGGCCACAGGCATCAGCTCGACCGCGGTGATGCCCAGTTCCCTCAGCCGATCCAGCTGAGCAATCATCGCTTCAAACGTCCCCGCTTCGGTAAAAGTCCCGACATGCACTTCGTACAGGATGTAGTGCTCGAGCAGCAGGCCGTCCCATAGCTGATCGTGCCACTCGAACGCCTCCTGAACGACTTCGGAGGGACCATGCACCCCTTCCGGCTGTGATCGGGACGCAGGGTCGGGTCTTCGTTGGCGGCCCGAAAGGCGGTAGAAGTAGCGGGTTCCCGGACCAAGGTCCGGGACCACAGCCAGGTAGTAACCGGCCTCGAGGCGCTGCATTTCAATCTGGCGCTCTGCGGGGGCGACGATATCGACAAAGACCCGGTCATGATCAGGGGCCCAAACCAGGAAGCGACACCCGGCGTCGGGCGCCCAGGTCCCCCCCAAGGGAAAATCCAGATGCCTCAAACCCAAAGACAACGCTACCCCTCACTCTTCAGCAGGATCGTCCCCAGCGGCGGGACGGTCAGGTTTACCGTATGAGAGCGGCCGTGCGAGTAAATCGGGGCGGCCTCGACCCCTCCCAGGTTTCCGTGGCCGCTGCCGCCGTAACAGGCGGCATCGCTGTTCAGGATTTCCCGCCAGAAGCCTCCTTGCGGGACTCCCAGCTGATAGTTGAAACGCGGGATCGGCGTGAAGTTACAGACAACCAGGATCAGATCCTGATTCGACCGGGCTCGCCGGATGAAGCTCACGATGCTCGATTCGGTGTCGCAGCAGTCCACCCATTCAAATCCAGTATCCTCAAAATCAATCTCGTGCAGGGCCCGTTCCCGGCGGTAGACCTGATTCAGGTCACGCACCCAATCCTGCAGCTGCTGATGCCGCGGCGACTCCAGCAAATGCCATTCCAGGCTTGCGTCATGGACCCATTCTCTCCACTGGCCGAACTCCCCGCCCATGAACAGCAGCTTTTTGGCGGCGTGGCCGTACATGTAGCCGAAGAGAGTCCTCAAATTCGCGAACTTCTGCCAGTCATCGCCGGGCATCTGGTTCAGCAGCGATCTCTTCCCGTAAACCACCTCGTCATGGGACAGAGGCAGGATGAAGTTCTCGTGAAAGGCATAAAGCATCCGAAAGGTCAGCTTGTTGTGGTGGTACTTTCGGAAGATCGGATCCTGGCGCATGTACTCGAGCGTGTCGTGCATCCAGCCCATATCCCATTTGTAGCCAAACCCCAGCCCGCCCACGTACGGAGGCCTCGAAACCAGCGGCCAGGCCGTTGACTCCTCAGCAACGGTCTGGACATCAGGATGGCGGCGGCAGACCTCCTCGTTGAGCCGGCGCAGAAAGGAAATAGCAGCCAGGTTCTCTCTCCCGCCATGCTCATTCGGGACCCAGTCGCCCGCCTCCCGGCCGTAGTCCAGGTAGAGCATTGACGCGACTGCATCGACGCGCAGACCATCTGCGTGATAGCGATCGAGCCAGTAAAGGGCGCTGCTGAGCAGGAAGCTCCGCACTTCGGGGCGCGCATAATTGAAGACGTGACTGTTCCACTCGGGATGAATCCTCTGGCGAGGGTCAGCATGTTCGTAAAGGTGCGTGCCGTCGAAAAAGGCAAGGCCGTGCTCGTCGTTGGGGAAATGCGACGGTACCCAGTCGAGAATCACGCCGATCTCGTTCTGGTGCAGGACATCGACGAGGCACATGAAATCCTGTGGAATACCGTAACGGCGCGTGGGAGCGAAGTATCCGGTTGTCTGGTATCCCCATGAACCGTAGAACGGATGCTCCATAAGGGGCAGAAATTCGACGTGGGTGAAACCGAGGCGACGCGCGTATTCGGCCAGTTTCGGCGCAATTTCCCGGTAGGTCAGCCACCGGTTGTCTTCCTCGGGAACTCGCATCCATGAGCCGAGATGGACCTCGTAGATGGACATCGGGGCATCAAAAGCCTGGCGGCGGGCGCGGCTTTCCATCCAGGCCGCGTCATTCCACTGGTAGTCCAGATCCCACACAACCGAGCCGGTCTTTGGCGGCGCCTCCGCCCGAAAGGCGAAGGGATCCGCCTTGTCGACCCGGTATCCGCCGTGTCGCGACACGATGTGGTACTTGTAGACGGCGCCTTTGCCGATACCGGCGACGAAACCCTCCCAGATCCCGGCCTGTCCTCTCGGACTGAGCTGATGGGATGCTTTAGACCAGCCGTTGAAATCGCCGATCACCGAGACCTTCTCGGCATTGGGCGCCCAGACGGCAAACGAGACCCCCGGCCGGCCTTCGAATTCCACCAGGTGCGAGCCGAGTTTCTCGTAAAGCTGGAGGTGAGTTCCTTCGTTAAAGTAATGAAGGTCGTCGTCAGTCAAAAGCGAGCTTCGATGAATGATAGTCGTAGACATAAACCCTTCCGGATAATAGAAGTGCGACTAGCACGAATCGGTTCGTGTTATTCGCGTGATCTGTCGGGGCCCCTATTTTTCTATCACCTCCCGGATGCCCCTCAACGGAATCGGCACCCAGTCAGGCCGGTTGTTCAGCTCGTAGCCCAGCTCGTAAATGGCCTTTTCCAGTACGAGGATCCGCAGCAGCAGCTCGAAATCCTCCTGCCGATCCGGAAGGAACCCGCCCTGTCCGGCAGCCTGGAGGTACGACTTCAAGAAGGCCACCGAGACCCAGGTGGTCCAGGTCCGGGCCCAAGGCTCAAGCAGCTCCAGATCCTCGCGGCGGATCAAGCCGGTGGCGTGCTGTACTCGCAGGCCATTGTGGACGGCGTAGTCAAAGGACCGCAGCATGCCGGCCACATCGCGCAGCGGGGACCGTTTCAACCGGCGTTCGCTTAGCGGACGAGCCGGCTCCCCTTCAAAATCGATAATGACGAAGTCTTTCCCCGTATAGAGAACCTGCCCGAGGTGGTAATCGCCGTGGACCCTGATGCGGGAAGCATTAATCCGCCGCTCCAACAGCAACTTGAAAATCTCGCCGATGCGCCCTTCTTCAGCGACCAATCCTGCCGCCTCGGCCCGTGTCGGCTCGGGGAGAGCCGGAAGCCGAGACTGCAGAAGCGCCAGCACCTGAGTCGAGAGGTTTCGCAGGGACTGGTAGAGCGATCTTTGGGAGAGAGTCGAGTAAGGTTCGGGGGCGAACTCTGGCCGCTCGTTATTCGAGGCCAGAACGACGTGCATTTCACCTGTCCTCTGGCCGAGAAGCCACGCCGACTGGAGATACGTCCCCACCAGTTCGTAGATCTCAGCCGGGATTTCGCCGGCCAGCAGGCTGAACAGCGAGGGCTGCGGGGAAAACGCTCTCTCCCGCTCCTGCCCGGAGAGCGCCAGTACCCGCTCGAAATACCTTTTGAGCACTTCGGCGGTGTAGTGCCAGGCATCTCCCTGGTTGGTGACAAAGCTCTGCAGAATCCCCAGCGTGACTGCCTGGCGGCCGGGCTTGAAGTACTCCAGGGCGCCGGCGAACCGCGCGATGTGCGCGAACCCCCGCTCGGTCAGAAAACGGCCGATCTCGAGATCCGGGTTGAGGCCGACCTCCACCTTTCGAAACAGCTTGAAGATGAAATGGTCGCCGTAGACCACCGAGGTATTGCTCTGCTCCGCTTGCACAGTCGAAGGGTTGAGACTCTCGGCAGAGCTGGCAAGTCGTCTCGCTTCACGGCTGGTCCAGCCTTCCAGATCTCCCGCGTCTCCCTTGATCGAACGCCTGGCTCGCAGGAACGAGAGGAGCGCAGAGGCAAAGCCCGGCTCAAAGACCGGATCATAGATTACCGCCGCTTCCTCCCCTGGGCCGCTCTTCGGCAAACGCGCGAGAATGGCCTGGCGATTCAGTTTCGTCATCCGCCGGGCTTTTTCGCCGGCCGCCAGATGCAGGGGCAGCAAGTAGGTTTCCGAATCGCCCTGCGTGTATTCCACGGCGACGAAGCAGAGGTAAGCCTGCGATCCGTCATACGGGAAGGCCACCGCTTCATCGATCTGCGCCGACCGTATCTTCCTGGCCTTACCGCCGAACCAGCGCCGGGTGGCCAGGTACTCAGGCAGGAGCTGCTCGAGGCGGGTGCGCTGCACGCCCTCGAAAATCTCCTTCCAGGGCCCGGCAGCCTCGACAACTGGAATTTCGGCCCGGGTGGTCACCCCGATCGCTTCGGCAATGGTGCGCAAGCTGAACCAGTAGAAGTTGTGGGGTCCCATCGTGAAGAAATAAGGATGGTCCTCGACCGGCGGGAACGTATTCTGGCCGAAAACTTCGATGAGGTGTTTTCCCCGGAAGCTGGAGAGATCGAGTTTTGCGCACTGAACAAACCGGGAAAGATTGGCCAGGACCAGGATGGCTTCGTTTTCGTACTGCCGGACAAAGGCCAGCATTTTGGGGTTAGGGGAGTGCAGAAACTGCAGGCTGCCCCGGCCGAAGGCCTTCGAGCGCTTGCGAAAGCCGATCAGGCGCTTCATCCACCAAAGCAGCGAATGCGGGTTGGCCTGCTGGGCTTCCACATTAATCGACTCAAAGTGGTATTCCGGGTCAATGATGACGGGAAGGTAGAGCCTTTGCGGATTAGCCCGAGAGAAACCGGCGTTCCGGTCCGGTCCCCATTGCATCGGAGTTCGGACGCCGTTCCGGTCTCCGAGATAGATGTTGTCCCCCATCCCGATCTCGTCTCCGTAATAGAGGACGGGAGTGCCGGGGAGCGAGAGGAGGAGCCCATTCATCAGCTCGATCTTGCGCCGATTGTTTCCGAGCAGCGGCGCCAGGCGGCGGCGGATGCCCAGATTGATTCGCGCTTGAGGATCGCTTGCATAGACCCGGTACATGTAATCCCGCTCTTCGTCAGTCACCATCTCGAGCGTCAGCTCGTCATGGTTGCGCAGGAACAAGGCCCACTGGGCTAAGTCGGGAATCGCGGGCGTCTGATTCAGAATGTCGACGATCGGGAAGCGGTCTTCCGTCCGGATGGCCATGAAAAGCCGCGGCATCAACGGAAAGTGAAAGGCCACATGGCACTCGTCGCCATCGCCGAAGTAGGCCACGGAATCTTCCGGCCACTGGTTGGCTTCCGCGAGGAGCATTTTGTCCCGGTATCGGCTGTCGACATAGGCGCGCGCCTTTTTCAGGAACAAGTGCGTTTCAGGCAGGTTCTCGCAGCTGGTTCCCTCGCGCTCGTAAAGATAAGGAACGGCATCAAGCCTCATCCCGTCGACTCCCATCTCCAGCCAGAAGTCCAGAGCGTTAAGCAGGGCCTTGTGGACCGCCGGGTTATCGAAGTTCAAGTCGGGCTGATGCGAGTAGAAGCGGTGCCAGTAGTAAGCGCCGGCGACCGGGTCCCAGGACCAGTTGGAGGACTCAAAGTCTTTGAAGATGATCCGGGCCTCTGAGAACTTCTGGGGATTATCGCTCCAGACGTAAAAGTCGCGGGCGCTTGTCCCCGGCTTCGCGCGCCGTGCCCTCTGGAACCACGGATGCTGATCCGAGGTGTGATTGACAACCAGTTCGGTGATTACCCGCAGGCCGCGCGCATGCGCCTCTCTCAGGAAGACTCTGAAATCGCGTAACGAACCGTAGGAAGGATGGACGTCCTTGTATTCCGCGATGTCGTACCCGTCGTCTCGAAGCGGCGACGGGTAAAACGGGAGCAGCCAGATGGCCGTGACGCCGAGGTTCTGAATATAGTCGAGCTTCTGCGTCAGACCGGCGAAGTCTCCAATCCCATCGTCATTGCTGTCGTAAAACGCGCGCACGTGCAGCTCATAGATGATCGCGTCTTTGTACCAGAAGCTGCCGGTCGTTGACATTGGTTGTTCTGATTCACAAGTAATACTCAAAATCCCGCTCCGACCTCAGCCGTTTTCGCACCCGAAACACGTGAGCAGGGACCTTAGCAGGATCGAGCGAAACGAAATTGTGGGATCCGTGGAACAGGTATCTGGCGCCGCTGACAAGGTCATGAACCTGATAAGGATGACCCGGTTCCACGCCCAACTCACCGGTCGGAACCTCGATCCAGCCGGACTGCGGATGGTGCGGATCGAGGTTGACGACCACCAGGATCACGTTCGAGAAGTCTTCCGTCCGCTTGGAGTAACAGAGCAGCTCGGGATTGTCGCAGTCGTAGAAGACGAGGCTCCAGTCACTCTGGAGGGCGCGGTTTTCCTTGCGCACCCGGTTCACCAGCGCGATGAACTCCGAAATCCTCTCCTGGTGATCCTCGGACTTCCAGTGCCGGACCTGGTATTTCTCGGAGTTCAGATACTCCTCGCTGCCTTGGCGCCGGGCGCGGTTCTCGCAAACCTCGTAAGGAGGCCCATAGATGCCGTAACTTGCGGTGAGGGTCGCGGCCAGGACCAGCCTCGCCATAAACCCCGCCCGCCCGCCTGTCTGAAGGTACTCGGTCAGGATGTCCGGCGTGTTCGGCCAGGAGCTCGGGCGAAAGAACTCACGAACCGATTCCCTGGTCAGCCGGCTGTGATACTGACGGAGCTCCCAGGCCGTGTTGCGCCAGGGGAAATAGGTGTAGGACTGCGTAAAACCGAGCTTGGCCAGGTGGTACATGATCTTCGGACGCGTGAATGCTTCGGCGAGGAAGATCGTCTCCGGATGCCGGGACTTGACCTCATCAATCAGCCACTCCCAGAAACAAAAGGGCTTGGTATGGGGGTTATCGACTCGGAAAATCCGCACGCCCTGGTCGATCCAGAACATCACCACATCCTTCAGCTCTTCCCAGAGCCCCGGCCACTCCTCGCTCTCGAAATTGAACGGGTAGATGTCCTCATATTTCTTGGGCGGGTTCTCGGCATACTGAATGGTCCCGTCGGGTCGGTGCTGGAACCATTCGGGGTGCTCTCCCGTGTAAGGGTGATCGGGGGAGCACTGGAAGGCCATGTCGAGAGCAATCTCGATTCCCCGCTCCCGTGCCTTGATAACCAGCGAACGGAAATCCTGCAGAGTGCCGAGGGCCGGTTCAATCGCCTTGTGCCCGCCCGCCTCGGAACCAATGGCCCAGGGACTGCCGACATCTTCAGGAAGAGGCGCGAGAGCATTGTTCTTTCCTTTCCGATTGGTCTTGCCGATAGGATGAATCGGGGGAAGGTATAAAACGTCAAACCCCAGGCTCGCCAGGCGGGGCAATTCTTCTTCCACGTCCCGCAAGGTACCGTGCCGGCCGGCGACCGGGCTGCTCGAACGCGGAAACAGCTCGTACCAGGTGCTGAAGCGCGCTTTTTCCCGGTCAACGACCACCTGCAGTTCCTTCCCGTATCGCGTCGCCAGAGAGCGATCGGGATAACGCGACATCAGTTCAAACAGTTCATCTGCCAATCCCAGCCGCGCGCCCTCCAGGGGCTGGGGCACCGCCGCCAGAGAGTCGGCCCACTGTTTGAGCAGCCTCCGCTCTTCCCCTCTGGCACGCGCCTGGGCTTCAAGGATGAGCCGGCTTCCGATCTGAAGGTCTGCGACCGTCACCTGTGCGGCGTCCAGGCGCTTGCGTAGATCTCTGCGCCACGTTTTGAAATGGTCCACCCAGGCTTCCACCGAGTACATGTAACGTCCGATTCGATCGACCTTGAAGCTGCCGCGCCAACGGTCGTTCCCGACTTCCTGGAGCGGGACTTCGAACCACGCCGGCTGATCGGCCGGTCGGAAGAGCAGGACGGCTGAAATCAAGTCGTGGCCATCCACGAGCAGGTCTGCCTCGACCGTCACTGCCTCGCCGACGACACGCTTGACCGGGAATCGTCCGCAGTCGACCTCAGGCGTCACGGTTTCAATCACAACTCGACTTCTTCCGTTAGCCGGTCTCTCCCTGGGCGATGTCTTGTGCATGCAAACGGGCAATAGGGGACTTTACCTGAGGTTACACTCAGCAGCCGAGCGGTGCAAGGGGCCGTTGCCTTCCCTAACCCGGCGATACGGCGCAGCGAGATCCACAGTGCAGCCTTCGGCCGCACCCGTCAGACAGTAGTCAGTAGTCAATAATCAATGGTGGAGGAGTGGTCAGTGGGCAGTAAATAGATCTCGAAGCGCGTCGGGTGCGTGGAGTCGCAACGGCTTCGAGCGGAGCGCGTCGGGTGTGTGGAGTGATCAAAAGTCGACAGGCTGGGCCGGCGAAGGTTACTTGTCGAAGCAATGGCTGCGGCGCTGCGGGATCTCGCTGCGCCACCGGGTACGCAGTGGCCCGGGTGGCGTTCCCAGGTTGCGGCTTTCTGCTGGTATACTTATCGTAACACTCGGCTTTGGGGCCCGTCAGTCCCAGTCTGATCCGCAACAAACAAACATTACAGGGAGGCTCCAAATGAGAGTCTGGCCCGGCTCACCTTACCCTCTGGGAGCCAGTTACGATGGTACTGGAACTAACTTTTCGCTTTTTTCGGAAATCGCTGAAAGAGTGGAGCTTTGTCTTTTCGATGAAAGCGGGGCGGAGACTCGCGTGAATCTGCCGGAAGTGACGGGCTACTGCTGGCATGCCTACCTGCCGGATGTCCTCCCCGGACAGCGATACGGGTTCCGGGTCCACGGGCCCTGGAATCCGGGCGGGGGACACCGCTGCTGTGCCGCGAAGTTGCTTCTTGACCCCTACTCCAAGGCCATCGACGGCCCGGTGCAATGGAACGAGGCGGTTTTCACCTATCACTTTTCCGACCCAAACGGGGCTTTGAATGACGCCGACAGCGCTCCCTACATGCCCAAGTCGGTCGTCATCAGCCCTTTCTTCGACTGGGGCACGGATCGCCTCCCGCACATTCCTTGGAACGAGACGATCGTCTACGAGACGCACGTCAAGGGGTTCTCCAGGCTCCACCCCGACATCCCGGAACGGATACGCGGCACCTATGAAGCGCTTGCTCATCCCGTTGCTCTCAAACATTTCGCACACCTGGGAGTGACGGCAGTGGAGCTGCTGCCGGCCCATCACTTCGTTCACGACTCTCATCTCTTGGAGCGCGGGCTGCGGAATTACTGGGGCTACAACTCGATCGGCTACCTGGCGGTCCATAACGAATACTCAGCGGGGAATCAGGCGGGACGCCAGGTCCAGGAATTCAAGCAGATGGTGAAGACCCTTCACCAGGAGGGCATCGAAGTGATTCTGGACGTGGTCTACAACCACACGGCCGAAGGCAACCACATGGGTCCCACGCTTTGTTTCAAGGGAATCGACAACGCGGCCTACTATCGGCTGGTCCAGAACGATCGCCAGTACTATATGGACTACACCGGCACGGGAAACAGCCTGAACATGCGCCATCCCCATGTCCTGCAGCTGATCATGGACTCGCTGCGCTACTGGGTCACCGAGATGCATGTGGACGGCTTCCGATTCGATCTGGCCGCGACTCTCGCCCGCGAGCTGCACGATGTCGACCGGCTGTCGGCTTTCTTTGATCTCATCCAGCAGGACCCGATCGTCAGCCAGGTGAAGCTGATCGCCGAGCCCTGGGACGTGGGTGAAGGAGGCTACCAGGTCGGCAACTTCCCTCCCGCGTGGTCGGAGTGGAACGGCCGTTACCGAGACACCATCCGGGACTACTGGCGCGGTGAGGGCGCAGCGCTCGGGGATTTTGCCTACCGTTTGACCGGCAGCCCCGATCTCTACGAGATGACCGGGCGGCGGCCCTACGCCAGCGTCAACTTCGTCACCGCCCATGACGGTTTCACGCTGCGCGATCTGGTGTCGTACAACGACAAACACAACGAGGCAAACGGGGAGAGTAACCGCGACGGCGAGAGCCATAATCGCTCCTGGAACTGCGGAGTCGAGGGTCCGACGGACGATCCCAATGTCAACCGGCTTCGAGGCCAGCAGCAACGCAATTTTCTGTCGACGCTTCTCCTTTCCCAGGGCATTCCCATGGTTCTCGGAGGCGACGAGATGGGGCGTACCCAGTACGGGAACAACAATGCCTACTGCCAGGACAACCAGATCTCCTGGTACAAGTGGGAAGAGAAGGACCAGGATCTGATTGATTTCGTCAGCGAGGTCGTGAGGCTGCGCAGGGAACACCCGGCCCTCCATCGCCGCCGCTGGTTCCACGGCCGGCCGATCCATGGCGTCGCGGACATCGCCTGGCTGAAACCGAACGGCGAGGAAATGACCGATCAGGACTGGACCCAAGCAGCGATCTCGAAGTCCCTCGGTGTATACCTGAACGGGCAAGCACTGAACTACACCGACGAGCGGGGCGAGCTCATCGTCGATGAGACTTTTCTGCTCTTCTTCAACGCCCACTACGAGCCCCTGAACTTTACTTTCCCACCGGAAAGCTGGGGGAAAAGATGGCAGAAGATCCTGGATACGACGAAAGTCGCCGTCGAAGCCGGTTCACGCAGGTACAAACCCAAGGAAAAAGTGCGGGTCGAGGGCCGTTCTATGAGCGTCTTCCTATGTGTCCCAGTGAAGAAGAAAGGATAATGGACGGCGTGGACGACAGGGATGAAGTGAACTCGCCTGGCCCATCCACCTCGCCGATCCTGTCCGCACCGCCCGCAGCCCTACCCCCGCCGTTCCGCCCAGCTTGTCGCTGCGACGAAGTAGACGAGGGAAGAAACACCCAAGACGGCCGTGTAAGTTCCATAAGACGCCAGGTCTAAGAAACGGAAGACTGCCGCCGCCAGACAAAGGGCCAGGCTGAAGACAGTCAGAATCTGCAGGAGGGTCTTCAAGGTCGTTTATCCTTTCTTCGAATCCGCCATGCGCTGCAAGACGACATAGGCAACCAGCGCGATAAAGTAGCCCGGCAACCAGCGGAAGAAAAGGTGGATGGGCAGGTAGTAACAGATGACCAGGGTGCCGATCCAGACGACAGCCGCATTCCAGTTGAACACCCAGCCCTTTTTCTCCGCCTGGTATTGCGCAATCCCCAGCTTCGGAAGTATCCAGTGCTCCGCGAAAACGATAGCGCCGACAGGCATTAGAACCAGGCCGTATATGGCAACATAGTTCAGGAGCTTGAGGAAGAAGACCGGAAAGCACGCCAGCACCGTGGTCACCGCGCCGGCCACCAAGGTGATTTTCCAGCGAGGCCAATTGGGAGTGACGATCTGAAGGGCGAGGCCGGCACGATAAAGCGTCGGATTAGCCGTGGTCCATCCGGCCAACAGAACCGCGCCGATTCCGGCCAACCCCGCCGCCTGATAGGCCATCAGCCCGGGATCCATCGCCCGATTCGCTGCCGCAACCATCACTCCCGAACAGACCCAGGCAAGCAGGTGTCCAGGGTACATGCCGAAGGCCGAGTAGAGCCCGTAGGTCCAACGTTTGGCATAACGGAAAAGGGCCAGGTCGGAAAGACCGACATGCATGGCCAGGTTCGCAAACCAGGCAAAGAACAGAATGTGCCAGAGACCGAACTTCTCCTGTCCAGGGCTCGGCTGGCCGTTCCAAATCCGGGTTGTGGCCACTTCCCACAGATTGCCGAGATCCTTTTCGACACCCAGTGAAGGCAGCACGGCTATGGCCCCCACGATAAAAATCGCGAAAATCCAAGGAGAGCACACGGCCGCAAACCGGCTCAATCGCTCAAAACCAAGAATAGCCAGGGTGGTGAATCCCGCACCAATCAGAAACGCCAGGACAATCCAGCCGATGCTGTTCGGGTAGACGGCATCAAGCGGCGGAACCGGAATTCCGAAACCCAGGCCCACGGCCGTCGCGGAAATGGATATCATGGCGCCGGCCAGAATGCAGTACATCACCGCATTCGCAAGGTTATAGACTACAGTCAACCCCGGACCGGCGATCCGCCGCAGGTACCAGTACAACGTGACCCTCACCCGCGTCGCGATTGGAGCGCAGATGAACGTCCAGGACAAGACCGCCAGCAGGTTTCCGAAGGCGAGACCTACCAGGAGATCGACCAGGTCAACGCCATGAAGGACAAAGAAAGCACCAATCACAAATTCAGTGGCAGCCACGTGTTCGCCGGCAAAAACCCCGGCAAACTTGGATCCGGAATGCAGGTTCTCGGCTTTCACTTCCTCCCGGTCGAATTCGTAAAGCTTGTCCATGCGGGAGACGACATCAGCAAGTTTTGAGCTCATGTTGCAGGACAATGTAGTCGCAGCGCCGGCGCCGGTCAAGGGAGAAGAGGAAGAAGAAAAGCTCCCTGCTGCTGGACTGCGCAGCTGCTCAGCCATGCTTACGGAGAGTGGCTGGTCGGCCTGACGGGCCTGGTGGCGCTCGGCGTCGGAATCGCTCAGCGCTACATGTCCTGGACCGCCAGGTTTTGCGAGAGCCTGGCTTACTACCGGCTGACCAAAGCCGAGAAGCATTGGAGCATCCGAATCGGCCGGTTCGGTTACGCAGCGCGGGCCGTGGTCTTCCTGGTCATCGGCCTGTTCTTTCTGAAAGCCGGGTTTGAGCAGGACCCGACCCAGGCCGGCGGTTTCAGGGAGGCTTTGCTCGAGCTCGCTACGCAACCTCATGGCCTCTGGATTCTCACCGCCACCGGATTGGGCCTCGTAGCTTACGCGATTCACTTGTTTGTTGAAGCGACCTGCAAGCGTTTTCCGTTCTAAGCCTCACCTGGCATTCTGTTTGTAGTTCCGCATTCAGGCGGGCTTTTACAAAGCTGATCCAGGGTAAACACTTTCGACACCCTCGCTGCGTACGCTGCTCTATAGCAGGGCCTGCCGGCAGGCGGCGGTCAGGCATCTTCGCGCAAGGGGCTTTCCAGACGGAAGAAGTTGCTCTGGTTTCCGTTCTTCAGACGTTCCTGGAAGAGGAACACCAATTGCCGCTCGTCGAAGGTTCGGAACCACTCGTCCCAGGTTATCTCCTCGAGATCCTTTCCGCCGTATCCGGGAAAGTCGAAACGCAGGACCCCTAAAGTATCCTTGCGCTGGGTCCCGGGAACAGTCGCGGGTTTTGCCCCCCGCTCTTCGGCCCAACGCTCAATCACTTCGTGATTTCTGGTGACCAAAGATTGTCCGGGGTGGTCTTCGTGATCATCGGACCCACTGATCCATTTCGCGTATTGGGTGGAATCCGACAGTTTCTCGCCGTATTTCTTCAGATACGCCTGATCTTCTTTGGAAGTATTCTTCGGCAGGTTTTCGAGAAGTTTAGGCACTTCGATTGTCCTTTCGTCGTTGATATCTGCACCGGGAAGGAATGACGCTTTAGTGTCCATGTTAGCGTATTTCCTGACAAAACCGCAGAGCAGCGGGCCCGCCTGAATGTCACCGTCGATGGATAGAATCCTCGCCAGCTGTGAGTTCGAGTGCCTTGTACCGGTTACCGATTATTGTCTGGTTCTCTGTCCCCGCCCTGGTCCTGGCCGAGCCCCCTTCGGAGGTGAGAGGCCTTTGGGTGGTTCGCACTTCTTTATCGAGCCCGGAAGCAATCGACAAACTGGTGGAAGAAGCTGCCGAAAGCGGTTTCAACACCCTTCTTGTGCAAGTCAGAGGCCGGGGGGATGCTCTCTACGTTTCTCGCCTGGAGCCCCGATCGGACATCCTCAAGGGACAGGCTGACGATTTCGATCCGCTGGGATATCTTCTCGCAAAGGCCAGGACCAAAAACCTGCGAGTCCATGCCTGGGTAAACACGCTGTTGGTTCACGCGACCAATGGACAGCCTCCTCCGCCGGGGCATATCATTGCCCGGCACCCGGAGTGGGCGATGGTCCCCTCCAGTCTCGCCTCTCGTTTGTACAGCGGGAAGGCAAAGTACCCCGAGACTCTGAACAGGATTGCAGGAGTCATCAGGAAAAAGAATGAAGAAACCGAGGGATTTTACCTGGACCCAGCCGAGCCGGGGGTACGGCAGTCCCTGGCCCAGGTCTGCTCCGACCTTCTCTCACGCTATGCGGTCGACGGGCTTCATCTCGACTATCTTCGATACCCTAACCCGGACTTCGGGTTCGGCCGGACGGCACTTGACTCGTTTCGAGGACAGATCGACAAAGGCCTCAAGCCGGCAACCCGGAAGCGAGCAGCGAAGACTTTCGCTAAGAACCGCCTTTGCTATACCGAACGGTATCCCCGCCAGTGGGATACGTTTCGCAGGCAGCAGGTCACAAGGCTGCTGGAACAGCTCCGGCAGACCGCCAAAGCACAACGGCCAGGGATCATGCTGACGGCTGCCGTAACGGGCGACAGCCAGGCGGCGTTCGACCAGAAGTTCCAGGACTGGAAGGCTTGGATGGAAGAAGGCCTGCTGGACGGCCTGTGTCCGATGGCCTACACCGCTGACACAGGGGTCTTCAAGAACCAGGTGGCTATCGCCCGAGGGTTCAGCTTTGGGGGCCAGGTGTGGGCCGGGATCGGCGCCTGGCACAGCTCCATCGAGAGCACGCTCGAAAAGATCGCGATTGCACGCAAGATCCGGGCAGACGGATTTCTCCTGTTCTGCTACGGCACTCTCAGCGAAGACAAGCCGGATACATCCAGCCTTCCTCTCGAGCGGCTCAAAGCGTTCCTCAAGGAATAGGCAGCGGCGCCGGCAGGATCCCGTTTATGCGGCCGGCCTTGTGCGGGGAGCGCGGGCAGAAGGGTCTGCCGCTACGACCGCCACCACCACAGGGCCAAACATAGAGTGCCTGGCATTGTAGTGGCAGCGGCCGCGCGGTCGGCGTCCTACTGAGGCGCGTTGACGATGATCCGGCCCTTCATGCCTTGCGATGCATGGGGCGCGCAGACATAGAAGTGAGTGCCGGGGGTATCAAGCTTAACCGTGCCCCCGCCGAATCCGGTTGAAAAACCACCCTCCTTTGCGGTATTCCCGTTGGCATTCCATGTCTGCTCGGCTACTTCAACAACGTTGTGGATCGTGGCCAGCTGCCACTGGACTGAATCGCCTGCAGTGATGGTGATTTCCGCCGGGCTGAAAGTAAAGCCCGAATTCGTGACGGTGTGAGTCTGCGCCTGGCCTCCGCCTGGCGGTCGAACCAGCACTATTGGAATGGAAGTGAGGAGGGCGTTGTTGGTGAGAAGGCCCGTCACCACCAGGCCCTCTTGCTGGGTCATGATCAGCAGCGTTCCACGGAAGTCGTTGTCGTTGAACCCGAATCCCTGAAAAAGCTGGTTAAGGAACAGAGCTACCTGACGGCCCGGAGCGAGCGGCGAAATGGGCGGCGTGATGGTCGCTCCCCCCTGAACAACCGTGCCCTCCTCGTCCTTCAGTTGAAAGGTCAAAGTCATGGGGTCTGGTCCAGCGTTGACCAGCGCGATACCGGTGTTGACTGCAGTTCCCTGGACGATCACCGGGAGAGCGACCGTGCGTTGTGCTCCTAATTCGTAGCGACCGGCCACCACCCCGACTACGCCTGTCGTTGTGGTTCCCTGCGTTGTCGTAAAGGTCACGGAGCCGAACAGCCTGGTTCTTGGATCATCCTGACCCTGCCCCGGGCCCGACACTTCGAGAAGGGCCCAACCGACGGTGGGGTCCTCAGCATCGGGGTCCACTCCGGTCACTTGCACAAAATCGGCTCCTTGTGCTGCCACCGTAATCGGGATCTGGTTGGTGGGCTGCCCGTTATTGAGGACTTGGAGCGGACTGCCGTCCTGGTTAAAGAAGAACAGAGTACCGGTCACATCAAGGCCTGGCTGCGGATTCATGATGATGATCTGCGTATTGACTCCTCCGCCTACTACCACATCGGGGAAGATCAAATTTTTATCGATCAAGTGTCCCATGTGACCGGGCTGGGCCAAAAGCCCAGCCGGGCCAACCAAAAGACAAAACACTCCGGAGAGGACAACTCTTTTCATAACAACCTCCTAGGGGACTGACTCGTTCGTCAGCCGTCGGGCATAGTTTGACCTTTCCCATTAGACGCCTCCTGCTTCTTGAAAGTGTCAGGAAAAGGCAAAGAGGCATGGAGGGCCGCGCCGCAATCGCGCGACGGAGCGCACGCACCGGAGAGCGCCGAAAAATCATCCTTTCGAGGCAATGCCTCAGTCTTGTTTGTAGCGCCGCCTTTAGGCGGCCTTTAGGCGGGCTTTTTCGAACCGTAACCGCTCCCAATGGTCAACTGCGGTTCGAAAAAGCCCGCCTAAAAGGCGGCACTACAAACAAGACTGAGGCATTACCCTTCGCGTATTCGGGGAAAAATTCCTGCTCGCCGGCCCGGCCGATGCTTTCTGAATTCCCATATCGGGCAGCGAATCAGTCGTTTTTTGATGTTGTTTCTTGACCTGGTGTCGAAGTTGCATAATGGTCAAGAACCGATTAGCGACTGATCTCGCCCATCCGGCTGGACTGGCTGGAAACAACCAGGTTCGGAGGAATGTCGGAGGAATGAACGTGACATCAAGGAAAAGTCTGTTTGGTTGGGTCGCATGCGGCGGCCTGTTTTGCATGATGGGAACGGTAGATCTTGCCGCGCAGACCCCCACGCTGGTCGGTGTCCGGGCCGGAGTCTACGCCGACGGAGGGGACGCTTTTCTGGGGGGCGAATTCCTTACGCCCGTGGCCGGTCGCTTTTATTTCAACCCTAACGCGGAATACGTGTTCGTGGAAAACGGAACGGGCGCGACCTTTAATTTCGATTTTCATTACGACTTCCCGCTCGGCCGCGGGACTTTTACCTGGGCAGGGTTGGGTCTCGGGATTCTGTACAACAACCCGGAAGGTCCGGCAGGAAGCGATACCGATCCCGCCGCCAACATCCTCTTTGGCCTGGGGTCTAACCGAGGTACCTGGATCCCGTACGTTCAGGCGAAGGTGATCGCATCAGACGACTCGGATTTTGTCTTCGGTGGAGGGGTGCGGTTCGTGCTCGAGTAGCGTGACGCCGCTACCACATCATCCACTTCGTCGGCGTCACTTCCACGAGGGCGGTGTATTGTTCATCCGTACCGATATCCCAGTCGTATTTGGATAAGAAGGCTCGAACTACTGCCGGAGGCCAGGGCTTGGCGAGGAATGCAGCTCGGCCTTCGCAGATAATCGGGTGTTTCCCTTCTTCCAGGGCCAGTGAGGCTTGGGGATTGGCCGTCAGATTTCGTCCTTTGACACTTCCCGGCTCAATACAGCAGTAGACCCTGGCATCGGCAAAGACAAACCAGACGGGAACGAGGTGAGGGCGACCGTCCGGGCGAACGGTCGCAATCCACAGAATTGGAGCTTCTCGAAGCCGCTTGACTGCCTCATCGGTGAGCATAAGCCCACTATACGTCACTCGGCTTTTGTCGAGGCAGATTCCACCTGGAGGTTGTTTTTCACGCTGAAGGTGCCGCCAACGCTTCTCGCCTGTATTCCCGCGATATTCTTGTCCATTTCGTTCGACACTATACCGTGCAACGACACGTTGCCGTTGCGCACGATGATGTGTATGGGCGGGTTGGCTCCGACCCCGTATCTCTGTAAGGAGGGTGCGCCGTAAATCGAGCGGTACAGGGCGCGCCGGATTCGATCATCGGCGGGCGACAGCGGCAGGACCTCGATCTTGTTCACCACTTCCTCGACACCCTTGACGTCATGGACGGCTGCTTCGGCATCTTTCTTCAGCGTCGGCCGGGTGGCGTAACCCGTCAGCGTCACCGTCCTTCCTTGGACACTGAACTCCAGGTAATCAAAAACGCCATAGTACGGCAGTGTTATCAGAGCGCTCCGAATGTTCTCGATCATTTGTTCACGGCTCACCTGTGCCTGAACCGTCATCCCGGTTGCCAGAACGAAAAGCCCCAGGCAGGTACCGGCCCGCGTCAAATAGTCTCTCGGCATTCTCATATCTCCTTTTCTCCTTTGCTTCTTTCCAGGGAGAAAGCAAGCAATGGGCCAGACCGACGGCTGTAAATAATTGATGCTCAATAAACAGCCGGGGTGGGAAGGCATCCGGATCGGGGAAATTGTCCCTGTCCCTATCCCCTCCTGGTTCGTCTCTTTCTCAGGGACCACAACGTGAAGACCAGGCCTGAAAATGGGAAGAGACGCCACAGAGCGATTGGCAGGCAAATGCGGTGCCAGGGTGGTCAAATAAGAAGCTCCTGTCATCTGGCGGTGGCAATCGCCCTGAAAACGGCTTACGATGGTGGTAATCCCTGGGAGTCTTGCATGCCCAAGGAAAAGAAAACCGACGACTTTCCGACTGCCCGCCCGTTTTTGCCCGCACAGCCGGACCTGCCGGACCTTCGTGAAGCCGCTGAAAAGTGCGAAGGTTGCGATCTGTTCCAGAGGGCTACCCAGACGGTTTTCGGCGAGGGTCCTGAGAGTGCGCTCATGATCGTGATCGGAGAGCAGCCGGGCGATCAAGAGGATCAGACGGGACGGCCCTTTGTCGGCCCTGCCGGCAGGCTTCTCGACCGCGCCCTGGCCGACGCCGGCATCTCCCGGGAACTGGTGTACGTGACGAACGCCGTAAAGCACTTCAAGTGGGTGGCCCGCGGCAAGCGCCGCCTTCATGACAAGCCTCGACGCAGCGAGATCATGGCCTGTCGTCCCTGGCTGGCAGCGGAAATATCCGCGGTCAAGCCGCAAATTGTCGTCTGCCTGGGCGCTACTGCCGCACAGAGCCTGATGGGGACCAGCTTCAGGATCACCAGTCAACGCGGGAAGGTGCTTAAGACCGAATGGGCCCCACTGTTTCTGGCCACCATTCACCCTTCGGCTCTGCTGCGCATCACCGACGAGAGGGAGCGCCACCAGGGTTTTGCGGCCTTCGTCGCCGATCTTAAGAAGGCGGCGCAGGCGGTTACCTCGTCCACCCCAGCTCTTCCCCGTTCGGGCTGACGTACAGATCGCCCAGCTGGACGATCTTTATTCCCCGGCTTTTTACGGGTGTAATCACTGCCATCGTCCCCGCCCGCATGTCCAGCTTCTCGAGGAGCCCGAGACCCAGACATCGACCGGCGCCGTCGCACAGACCGCAAAGCAGGTGCCGCTGCGGCAGAGAAGCGGCGGACTGCGCACCGTGTCTGAGAGCGTCTACAAACGCCGCGTTCCTCTGAAAAGTGATCGACGCCAGGTCGAGGCCGACTCGCGAGCTTCCGCCAAAGTAAACAGCGAAAGCTCTTTGTCGCGCCTCGCGCCTCATTGGCCGGCTCTTGGCTACCACGGCCGGTGACGGCTCCACGCGTATCGAGCGGAATTGCGGGTAAGAGGCGGTAATGGCGGCCGTTTCGTCGCCCGGATCCACCGCAATCAGCAGGTCCGGATGTAAAGTTTCGATCTTGTAGCTCTTCAGAGCGTAGCCGATGCCCTGGATAAGCCCAGTCGTGTTAATGATGACGAACGCATCGCCTGCCGACCGGGTGACCTCACGTGTACCCACCACCATCGGCAGGAGATGTCGTACCGGCGTGGTGGCGCCAACGAAATAGAGCCCGTCCATCCGCAGCGAGTGCAAGTCGGACGGCCGCTGAAGATGGCCGCGGGTCACAGCAGCCGGTGGTCCTACGTCTTTCTGTCCGACATCCGAGTCAACCAAAACAGCCGGAGCCCCTTCAAGGCCTATCCGTGAGACAAGAAAACGGCAAAGCGTGCTCTTTCCACGATCTGATGCGCCCAGGACGAGAATCCTGCGGAGCTTGTTTTTCAGGCACAGCTTCGCGATTTCTTCCCAGGCTGAAGGGATTTCGATGACCATGACTTGCCATCCATTCTCAACACGCTCGGAACGAGGGTGTTGAGAGTGTTTACGCCCGCGCCTCCTTTCGGAGTCCATCATGCCTTGGGCACCCGCGATCCCGAAAATTCAAGCGGCTTTTATCGTGGCCGGACTCTCCAGAGTCCGGATCCCGGCATCGAGAGAACCCGGCCAAAACGACCGGCGCTGCCGGACTCTGGAGAGTCCGGCCACGATAAAAGCCTCCCGCACTTTCGAGCGTATTTCCGGAGCAGTGCGGTGGCCATGCCGGCGGCCTTTGTAGAGGCGCGCCGCGTGCTGTCATGCTTGTCAACCTCCCCGGGTCACGCTCTTCCGGCATAGTATAATCGCGTGGTGTTACGAGAGCCTTATTTGACTACCCTGTCGGAGGCGAACCGGGAGCTGAACGGCCAGGAGTACCTGGCGGGAAAGACCGAGCTTGCTTCCTACCCTTATCATATTCAAATCGGCGCCGATAACCGCTGCAACTTGCGCTGCGGCTTCTGTCTGGCCGCCGCCTACCGGGAGAAGGGCCTGATTCATATCCAGGATCGGAGGCTGCCGAGGAATCCGGTCGAGCTTTTCGAGCGCCTCGCGCCTTACATGAAATACTGGAAGTACCTGTCTCTGACTGGTCCCGGCGAGTCCCTGATCAACCCAGAATTGGAGCGAATCCTCAGCCTGGTCCGGAAGAACAGCGATTGCGTTGTTCTGATCACGACTAGCGGCGTCCTTATCAATGCGAAGCTGGCGGAAGTGTTCATCCGCGAGCGCGTCGACGAGATCTCGATTTCGATCGAGAGCTTGAAGAAGGAGCTGTACGAGTCGTTGCGGGTCAACGCCCGGTTCGAGGCTGTGATGGACGCGATTGAGTTGCTCAATCAGACCAAGCGGAAGCATGGAACGGACCTCCCCCGCCTGAACCTGACACCCAACTTCTCACGCCGTAACATTGAGGAATTGCCGGACTTTATCAGATTCGCGCACGAAAAAGGGATCTCCGCCGTTCAGGCGACTCCCACCCAGGTCTACCGTAGAAGCTGGATGAAGGACTCATTGCTCCATTTTCCGAGGCTGGCCCGGAGAACCGCACAGGCGGCCGAGGCGCTCGCTGCTCAGCTGGGCGTCAACTTCATCAATGAGCTTCGCATGGTCTACGCCAACCGCGGACGGGGAGTCCTGGGCTTCCTCAAGGAACGCGAACCGGTCGACTTTCCAACCGATCCTTCCTCGTGCCTCAAGCCATGGACGAGTATCTACGTCGAACCGGATGGCCGCGTCCGCCCCTGTTGCTACCTGAGCCCGGTTTACGGCAATCTCTACGAACAGAGTTTCGAAGGGATCTGGAACGGGCCCGAGGCGCAGACTCTGAGGGCGGCGCTGAAGGAGAAAGAGCCGCCTGCTGCGTGTCGCAATTGCTATGAGTTTAACCGTGACGATCCTTCGATCATGATTCAGCTGGACTTCGAGTACGACGAATGACCATCCGTGGGGTGGTATCCGGATTCCTGATCCTGGGAGGGCTGGCTGGTTTCGTTCTGGTGTCTCACGGTTACGGCTCCCCGCACCTGCATCTCCCGCTTTACGTGCTGACCGCCGTCATCCACCTGGTTGCCGTCCTGGTTTGCCGACAGGCACGCGATTCGCGACCTGCCCTGGTGTTCGTGGTCTTGCTCGCGCTCCTGCTTCGACTCGTCGTCTGCCTGACTCCCGAATCACGCGAGGCGGATTACTATCGTTACATGTGGGACGGCGCTCTGACGGCGCACGGCATCAGCCCCTACCGCTTCTCTCCGGCCCGGATACTGAGAGGCGAGGTGAAGTCGGCCGAGGTCGTGAAGCTCAGTGAAGAAGGGCGCGACGTTCTGGCTCGAATCAACCATCCGGAGCTGAGAACCCTGTACCCCCCGGTCGCGCAGGTCCTGTTTGCGCTGGGTTACCTGATCGGCCCGTTCAATTCGTTGGCCTGGCGTGCCGTCTTACTCCTCCTGGATGTGGTTGCCGGCCTGCTGATTCTGGTGATGCTCCGATCGGCGCGCCTGCCGTTGGCCTGGTCCATCGGTTACCTGTGGAATCCTCTCCTGGTGACCGAGACCTATCACTACCGCCATCTGGACCTCGCCCTGGCGCCTTTCCTCTTACTTTTCCTCTGGGGAGCCTGGAAGCACCGTCCGTATGTCACAGCCGGCGGGCTTGCCGCTGCAACGGCAGTCAAAATCTGGCCGATCCTTCTCCTGCCCGTCCTCGCCACTCGTTTCTGGTCACGGCGCGTGCTTCTGACGAAAGCCGCGCTCGCTTTCACCCTCCTTGCCGTATTGTTGTTCGTCCCTTACTGGACGTCGGTCGGCGCGGCAGCAAGCAGCGGAACAGTAGCCTACGCCAAGACCTGGAATGCCAATGAGCTGGCCTTCCGTGGCATCCAGGCAGTCGGATACGAGCTGGACCGGATGGCCGGCGGTCTCGTGGACAGCCGAATCGCGTCGCGCGCCATTCTCGTCCTGCTGCTGCTTGGCGCGGCTCTCTGGCTGGGCTTCAAGTCACGCGAAAGCGGGATCGAAGGACTCGCCTTGGCGACCTCGACGCTCATCCTCTTGATGGTAGTCGCCGGCCCCACGGTCTACCCCTGGTACTTCATCCCGGCGCTTGCCCTGTCACCCTTCTTGAGGCGTCCGGCTCTCTTGTTTTGGGGTCCGCTACTGATTCTCACAGCCTTGTCACGTTCGACACCCGACCCGCACGCTCTCCTCGTCATGATTCATCTGCCGGCGTGGCTGATCGTGATCTTCCAGTTGAAAGAAGTGCATCGTCAGGGAGTTAAGAGGCATGCTTGACGGACACACGGTCAAGGTCATTATTCCGGCGTTAAACGAAGAGAGGGCGATCGGTCAGGTCTTGCAGGCCGTGCCGGATTGGATCGATGAAGTCATTGTTGTCGACAATGGCTCGACTGATCGGACGGCGCAAATCGCAGCAGGATCCGGCGCGCGGGTGGTGCGGGAGCCCAGGCCGGGTTACGGGCAGGCCTGCCACACCGGGGTTCAAGCCGCAGGAAAGGCCGACATCCTGCTTTTTATGGACGCCGACTTCAGTGATTATCCGGAAGAGGCGGGAGAATTGGTCAAGCCGATCGCCGAGGAGAAGTATGACCTGGTCATCGGTTCCCGCTCCCGCGGCGCCCGGGCACGGGGTGCAATCACGCTGCAGCAACGTTTTGGCAACTGGCTCGCCTGCCGTCTGATAGCCCTTTTTTGGGGGGTCCGGTACACGGACCTTGGTCCTTTCCGGGCCATTCGGGCAACCGTCCTCGAAGCGCTCGAGATGCAGGACCGCGGTTACGGCTGGACTACGGAAATGCAGATCCGGGCAGCTCGAGACGGTTACCGAGTTCTCGAGGTTCCGGTCAGTTACCGCGCCCGCATCGGGGATTCGAAAATCTCCGGTACAGTGCGAGGCGTCATCGGTGCAGGATCAAAAATCCTCCTCACGATCTTCCGCTACGCCCGCCGGAGAACGACGAACTGAAGGAGCACAGGCCGGCGCCGGCCTGCCGGCCTGCGAGTCTGTCACCCGCTAGCTCTTGTGACTCTGCACAGTTTGCGTGTCGGTCTTTTGTCAGTTCGTTGACTTGCGGGTAGCGCAGACAGTAAACTCCGCGTGCCAATCGGCCTTAGGGCATGGTCTGACATTGAAGAGACGTATAGGGGAGAAGCTGCGTGACCCTCGACACACTTGCTGAGACGTTTAGCCGGGTTTTTGGAAGAGCCCCGGAGATTGAGACCCGCGCGCCGGGTCGTGTGAACCTGATCGGGGAACACACGGATTACAATGACGGCTTTGTTCTCCCGACCGATATTGACCGCGCGATCTGGACCTGCGCGGCTGCCCGGGACGACCGCCTGGTTCAAGCTCATTCGCTGGATTTTGGACAGACAACCACCTTCGACATCGAACGGATAACCAGAGACCAGGACGCGCTCTGGAGCAATTACATCCGGGGGGTTATTCGCGAGTATCGCGAGCGGGGAGATGAAGTCCGGGGCATGGACCTGGTCGTTTCCGGTAATGTTCCCATAGGCTCCGGCCTCAGCAGCTCGGCGGCTCTGGAAGTGGCGACCGCTGAAACCTGCCGGGTCATCTCGGGACTTGAGATTGATCCCGTCTCCATGGCTCTTCTCTGCCAGTCAGCCGAGCGCCGGTTCGTGGGTGTCCAGTGCGGGATCATGGATCAGTTCGTCTCGACCCTAGGACGCGCGAACGCCGCTCTCTTCCTTGACTGCCGCGATCTCTCTTACGAGTTGGTGCCTTTGGATATGCAGGCCCGCATCATCATTTGTGACAGCCGGAAGCAACGAAGCCTTCAGACCTCTGAGTACAACAAGAGGCGGGCCGAGTGCGAGGGAGCTGTGCAGGCCTTGAGCGAGGCCGCCTGTGACGTCAAGGCCCTCAGGGACGTGAGTGTCGAGCGACTCGACGAACGCAAGGACCGAATGCCGGAGCTCTGGTACCGGCGCGCCCGGCACGTTGTGACCGAGAACCAGCGCGTCCTTTCGGCCGTCGACTTGCTGAAGGCCGGAGACATCCAGCAGTTCGGCAGGTTGATGTACGAGTCTCATGCCAGCCTGCGGGACGATTACGAAGTCAGCTGCTCCGAGCTGGACATTCTTGTCGAACTTGCGGCTGAGCAGAAGGGAACAATCGGGGCCCGGATGACGGGGGCCGGTTTTGGGGGATGCACAGTCAACCTGGTGGCGTCGGAAGCAGTATCGGATTTCCAGGCCGCAGTCGGCGAAAAGTACCGGGCAAGAACCGGGCTGAAGCCGATGATCTACGTCTGCAGCGCGTCAGACGGCGTGACCCACCGAAGGCTGTAACTTTCTGCCCGGAATGGGGGTACTCGCAAATCCTGCGGCAGGCAGCGTCGTGCTTCAAAGCACCAGTACCGCCGCCCCTTCCACGTGACCTGAGCGTAACTCCTCAAGCGCCTCATTCGCCTGGTCCAGGCGAAACGGCTGAACCGAGGTTCGGACCGGCACTTCAGCAGCGGCTCGGAGGAGCATTCGTCCGTCCTCCCGAGTCAAGTTGGCGACCGACCTGATGACCCGTTCCTCCCAGAGCCAGCGATATGGAAAGGAAGGGATGTCGCTCATATGGATACCGCCGCAGACCACGACACCTCCCCTGGCGGTGGCCTTTAGGGCGAGCGGTACCAGGGCCCCGACCGGCGCGAAAATGATGGCTGCGTCGAGGCTTACGGGGGGTCTGGCGTCCGAGTCGCCTGCCCACACGGCGCCGAGTCTGCGCGCAAACTCCTGGGTGACCGCATCTCCGGGCCTGGTAAAAGCGTAGACCTGGCGGCCTTCGTGAACCGCGATCTGGGTGATGATGTGGGCGGCGGCGCCAAAGCCGTAAATGCCGAGCAGCGGCCCCGGGCCGGCCATACGATACGAGCGATATCCGATCAATCCCGCGCACAGAAGCGGGGCCGCCTCTCGGTCGGAGAAACCGTCCGGAATCGGAAAGCAGAAACCGGAGTCGGCGACCGTGTATTCGGCATAGCCGCCGTCGCGGGTATAGCCGGTGAAAAGCGGGTTTTCACACAGGTTTTCGCGTCCGCTCAAGCAGTAACGGCAGACGCCGCAGGTCCGACCGAGCCAGGGCACACCCACTCGATCCCCGACACGGAAATTTTCCACGTTACGCCCGATGGCTGCCACCGTGCCGACGATCTCGTGTCCGGGAATCAGCCGGGGTTTGCGGTCTGGAAGCTCGCCGTCCACGATGTGAAGATCAGTCCGGCAGACGCCGCAAGCGAGGATTTTGATCAGGACTTCGTTCTCTAGAGGTTCCGGCAAGGGGCACTCGGTCAGTCGCAACGGCTCGCCGGCTGACTCAAAAAGCATGGCTTTCATGATGTTGCTCCTGTTGAAAGAAATTATGGCGGAACTGCGCGGCAGTGACACACTATTTGTAGACCGCTTCCCCTCAGGATAAGATCAGATCAACAACCGGCCTTAGAGAGGAGGTCTGACATGCCTGTTAAGAAGCTGAAGGAATTCCTGGACGAGAACCGGGTGAAGTACGTCACGATCAGCCATTCCCTGGCCTACACGGCGCAGGAAATCGCCGCTACTGCTCACGTACCCGGGAAAGAATTGGCCAAAACCGTGATTGTCAAAGCGGACGACCGGATGGCCATGGCGGTGCTGCCGGCATCACTCAAGGTCAATTTCGAATTGCTGGCCGATGCCATTGGGGCGAAGAAAGTCACGCTTGCGACCGAAAAGGAGTTCAAGCAGTTGTTTCCGGACTGCGAACTGGGAGCCATGCCGCCGTTTGGAAACCTCTACGGAATGGACGTTTTTGTCGCGGAAAGCCTGACCGGAGACAAGGAAATCGCCTTCAACGCCGGATCTCACACCGAACTCATTCGCTTGTCTTATGAGGACTTTTCGAGGCTGGTCAAGCCCAAGGTGGTCAAGCTGTCGGTGCCGGTGTAAACAGGGTTGGGGGGCGTCGCCCCCGTTATCACTCGCTATCGCCGGCCGACCGGAACCACAATAAGCGGGGCCACCCGGGAGACTGTCACGCTTTTGTTGGGTGGATCCGCTTACTGGGGTTTTCTCCCCCCACTCCTTCAGAGTGGGAATCCCGTTCTCTGCCCATTTTCAGCTTTGGAGCGTTGTCTGGCCCACACGCCTGGAATGCCGTCCCGGGAGCCGAGCAAGGTGGGAACAGAGCCGCAAGCGCAGCGCTTTTCAGCGGAGCGCGTCGGGTGCGAGCCGGAACCCGGCCAACGAAAGTGGAAGCGCCATGCACCCGGCGCGCTCCGCTTGCGGCTCTGTTCCTCCCAAGGTTTCGGAGGATATTCTGAACGTCGACTTTGGGATGACCGAGAACCATCTGTTCTTCCGGGTGGGTGACCCGACTGCTGGTTTCCCGAGTTAGGGCTACGCAACATCCTCGCCGCGTGTCGTGTGCGGCTCTTCCTGTAAGGTCAGGTAATAGCGTTTTCTGCGGTTGACGCGCGGCCGTTGCGCACTTATTGTGAAGACCTCAATTTGGTCGACAGAGAGCATAGCTGTGGTAAGAGCCCAAAAAACGCCAGGAGAGGAGAACGCATGGTCTCGACAATCACCGCCAACTCGATGTCCAAGGTTCGCGCCGCCATTGTTGGTTCAAAGTTTGCGGCCGATTTTCACTGTGACGCTTACAGCCGCAATCGAGCAGTTGAAATCGTAGCTATCGCAGCCTTGGATAACCTCGAAGCGATCGCGGACAAATGGCGGATCCCGTCGACATACACCGACTACCGCGAGATGTTCCAGAAGGAAAAGCCGGATCTCGTCTCTGTCTGCGTCCCGAATTTCCTCCACCATGACGTCGTGATCGCCGCTTCAGAAGCCGGGCTGAATGTCGTATGTGAGAAGCCGCTCGCCACTACGGTCGAGGACGCCCGAGAGATGGTCGCTGTCGCCGCGAAAAACCGGACACTGCTTTTTTATGCCGAGGACTGGTGTTTCAGCCCGACTATTCGGCGTATGGACGCACTCATCGCCGAAGGGGGCATCGGGCGGGTTCTGTACGCGAAGGCAAAGGAGTGCCACAACGGATCGCATTCGCCGTTCGCCAAGAAACTCCAGACGTGCGGGGGTGGGAGCTTCATGCACCTGGGAATCCATCCCATCGGTTACATGCTGCACCTTCTCGGCAAGGGCCATAACCCCGTGGTCGAAGTCAGCGGGCGGATGACCGGCGGGCTCGATCAGAACTTCGTCCACCACGATTTGGAAGGCGAGGACTTCGGAATCGGAGTGCTGCGGTTTGCCAACGGGGAGTTCGGGCTCGTTGAAGGGAATTACGTGACCGTGGGCGGCATGGACGACAAGGTGGAGATCTACGGAACGGAGGGCGTGCTGAAAGCGGATTTGACCTTCGGTTCCAACATCGACTGTTACTCTAGAAACGGAATTTCCTATTCGATCGAAAAGACCGATCACAACCTGGGATGGACAAAGCCGGCCGTCGACGAGTTCTACAATCTGGGGTACGTGGACGAGATGGCCTATTTTGTCGATTGCGTGATCCAGGGCAGGCAACCGGCTTACGGCGTCAGCGGCCGCGCGGGTCTGACCTGCGTCGAGTTAGTCAACGCGTTTTATAAGTCCAACCGCGAAGGCCGGGTGATCACCGGCCAATGGGTATAGGTCACTGAGCTCCGGCACAGCAGCGCTCTCTGCGCGAGTGTTGTGGGCTAAGGCAAAAGGCAGCGAGGCATCACCATGCGATTCACCGAAAACGACATCCTGCTTCCGGTCGAGGTCGCGGGCGTCCGATTCCGAAACCCGTTTTACGTCGCCTCCGGCCCGACAACTATGACGATCGAACAGCTGATCCGAATCGAGCAAACCGGCTGGGGAGGCGCCAGCCTGAAGCTCTCGTTCGATCCTCCTCCGTACATCAACCGGCATCCGCGCTACGGCTTCTGGCCCGACCAGCGCATCTTGTCCTTCACCACCGAAAGGCGCATGGTTTTTGACGACACCCGCCGGCTGCTCGAAGACGCCCGCCGCCGAACCAGCTCCCTCGTGCTTTTTTCCAATTTCACGTATGCGGGGGATGAAGGCCTCGAAGGCTGGGCTCGCATGGCTCAGGGATTCGAGGCGTCCGGCGCGCACGTCAACGAGATCAACATGTGCTGCCCGAACATGTCATACAACGTCGAGCTGAGTGCGGGGCCGGGAAAAACCGGACCGCAGACCGGCGCCAGCCTCGGGCAGCAGCTGGACGTGGTCCGAAGCATTGTGGCGGCTATCAAGCAGGTGACTGCAATCCCGCTCTTCGTCAAGCTCACGCCGGAAGGCGGGCGCATTGCTCAGGTCGCAAAGGCGTGTTACGAAGCCGGGGCAGACGCCGTCGGAACAACGGCGAATCGGCTGGCAATCCATCACATCGATCTCGACCACCCCACGAAGTCACCCATCCGTCTCCAGGAGGAAATCTCGATTCAGTGCATGTCAAGCAGCTGGGTGCATCCACTGGGGCTCCGGGATGTGTACGAGATCCGAAAGTTGAACGGTCCCGACGTCGTGATAACCGGGACAGGAGGAGTCTCAGACTGGCGGTCTGCGGCTGAAATGTTTCTTTGCGGGGCGAACCTGGTAGGCATTTGTGCCGAGACCCTGATCTCCGGTTTCGGGTTCCTGCCGAAGCTCGTTATCGAGTTGAAGCAATGGATGGCGAGCCACGCGATCGATTCCCTGGACGCTCTCACGAGTGTCGTACCACCGACCTTGAAGGCCGCGCCCGAAGTGACTCTTTACCCGGGGCACGCCCGCCTGAAATCACCGAACCTGTCGGCGCCTTGCGTCTACGAATGCCCTGCCTCAGTCCCGGCGCAGGCTTACGTGAGCAAGATCGCGGAAGGGGAGATCGAGGAGGCGTTTCAGATCCTGTCGGCGGCAGGACCGCTGATGTCCATCTGCGCCGAAGTCTGTCCCCATCCCTGTGAAGAGGCCTGTGCCAGGGGCCAGAAAGACGAGGCCATCCGGATTCGTGATCTCAAGCGCTTCCTGGTTCGCCAGGCCCAAGCGCACGGGTGGGCGGCGAAAGGGCGGACGGGCGAGCGCAATGGACGGAGTGTGGCCGTTGTCGGCGCCGGCCCGTCGGGGCTTACGGCCGCTTTTTTGCTCGCCCAGGCCGGATACTGGGTCAAAGTTTTCGAAGCCTCTTCCCGAGCAGGAGGCATGCTGCGGTGGGCGCTTCCCGCCTTCCGGTGCCCCTTGACCGTGCTCGACGATGCGATCGGCCTGATCCAGGCGACCGGTGTCACATTCGAGCTTAACCGTGTCCTCGGACGGGACCTGCATCTTGACGAACTCCGTCACCGGTTCGATGCCGTCTACGTGGCGATCGGCGCCCAGCAAGGCGCCAGGCTCGGCGTTCGGGGCGAAGATGCCCAGGGCGTTTTTCCCGCCGTCGCCTTCCTCCGGTCGCTGGCCGCAGGCGAGCCGGCCCCGCTAGGAGCCCGAGTCGCGGTGATCGGCGGCGGGTTTACCGCGCTCGACGCCGCCCGGAGCGCCCGGCGTCTGGGAGCGCGTGAAGTTTTTATCCTATACCGCCGAACCAAGGAGGAAATGCCTGCCTCCCGGGAGGAAATCGCGGAGGCTGAGGACGAAGGCGTTCGCATCATGTACCTGGTTTCTCCGCTCGAGATCACGACCCGCGAAGGACGCGTCACATCGATCAGAATGCGAAACCAGGTGCTGGGCGGGACCGACGCCTCCGGCCGCCGGCGTCCCGAACCGGTTAATGGTGCGGAGTTCGAGCTTCGCGTCGACAGCGTAATCACCGCCCTCGGACAGCAAGTGGACCTGTGCGGTGAATCGAGCCTGAAAGCGACCCCTCGCGGAACCCTGCAGGTTGATGATGCGGGCTTCACCGGGCTCGAGCGGGTTTACGCCGGGGGCGATGCGACCGTCGGGACCGGAACCGTCATAGGCGCTATCGCAGCCGCTCAAAACGCTGCTGCGGCAATCGATCGGGAGCTTAGGGGAGACACCGCCACGTTAAAGCCGCCGGCGGCCAAGACGCGAGTCGACATTGAGTCGGTCCTGCAACGGCACGGCAGTGAAGCGCGAAAGTGGCGCAAGCCCGTATGGCTGACGCCGCCGGAGGAACGGGTCACGAGCTTCGAGCCTTTCAGGGCCGTGCTGACTGATGAAGAAGCTATCGAAGAAGCCCGCCGCTGCTTGAGGTGCGGTTGCGGCGAAGGATGCATGATCTGTCACGACATTTGCAAGATGCTCGCCTACCGCAAAGAAGGAACAGCCGTGGTGCTCGACGAGGAGAAGTGCGTCGCCTGCGGCATGTGCGCCTGGCGATGCCCAAACGGGAACGTCGAAATGGTTCGGGTACCGGGCCCGGCACTCTAGTGTCCTGTTGCGCAAATGGCTTCTCTGGGCGAGACATTGAAGCGCCACGGCGCCGCAAGCGGAGCGATCCCACACAAAGCCGCAAGCGGAGCGCTTTTTGCGGACCGTCAGCGGACGGGGAGCGCGTCGGGTGCACGGCGCTTCCACTTTCGTTGGTCGGTTCTGGTTTGCACCCGACGCGCTCCGCAAAAGACGCTCCGCTTGCGGCTCTGTGTGGGATACCGTGATGCGATCCTTTCATGGCGCCGGCGTAAGACGCGCGAGCGCTGGCTGACCGCTAGCGCGGCCTCCCCGGGATCTGGTACGCTTTCCACTCCAACGAAAACCAAGGAGCGACTATGGCGCGATATAAGAGGCTTGAGACCCTGGTCATGATGAAGGAGATAGGTGTGATCCCGGTGTTTTACAACGCGGATTTCGAAGTAGCACGAAACGTGGTTTGTGCCTGCGCGGACGGTGGCGCACGCGTGGTCGAATTCACGAATCGGGGCGACCGGGCAGTCAATGTCTTCACGCGGCTCGAGGAGTTTTGCGCCAAGGAGCGACCGGATATCGTTCTTGGAGTCGGGTCGATTGTCGATGCGCCAACCGCCGCGATGTACATCGGGGCCGGCGCCAATTTCGTCGTAGGTCCCCTGCTTGACGAGGAAACGGCACGGCTGTGCAACAGCCGCAAGATTCCTTACTCGCCAGGTTGCGGTACCGTCACGGAGATTCACCGCGCGGAGACGCTGGGCGTCGAGATTTGCAAGATTTTTCCAGGGGCGGAAATCGGCGGGCCGGCCTTTGTAAAGAATGTTCGCGGACCATGCCCGTGGACCGACATTATGCCGACCGGCGGGGTTTCGCCGACACGGGAAAGCCTGGGCGCCTGGTTTGAAGCAGGTGTCGCTTGCGTCGGCATGGGATCCAACCTGATCACCAAGGAACTGGTGGCCGGCCGCGACTACGCGGGGATCGCAAAAAAGGTCAAAGAGGCCATCGAGATCATCAGACAGGTTCGCGGGGGAAAGAAATGAGCGTACTGACAATCAGACCCGAATCGGAATGCAAGTATGACATCCTGTCGCTCGGTGAAGTGATGATCCGCCTGGATCCGGGCGACAGCCGAATTCACACGACCCGGACTTTCCAGGTGTGGGAAGGAGGGGGCGAGTATAACGTGGCCAGGGGTCTGCGCCGCTGTTTCGGCAAGCGAGCCGCCGTGGTCACGGCTATTGTCGACAATCCGGTCGGCAGGCTGCTCGAAGACCTGATGCTCCAGGGCGGCGTCAGCCTGGAATACGTGAAGTGGGTGCCCTATGACGGGATCGGCCGCAAGACGCGCGTAGGGCTGAATTTTACGGAGCGCGGGTTTGGAGTCCGGGCGGCGGTCGGATGTTCCGACCGGGGCCACTCAGCCGCTTCGCAGCTCAAGAAGGGCGATATCGACTGGGAAAAGATCTTCGGCAGGAATGGAGTCCGGTGGTTTCATTGCGGCGGAATCTATGCCGGGCTCTCCCCGTCCACTCCCGGCGTCATTCTCGAAGCCATGGCGGCGGCGAAAAAGCATGGGACGGTCATCTCCTACGACCTGAACTTCCGCGCTTCCCTTTGGAAGGACATTGGCGGAACCGAGAAGGCCGTGGAAGTGAACCGGGAAATCGCGTCGTGCGTCGATGTGATGTTCGGCAACGAGGAGGACTTTACCGCGGCGCTCGGATTCCAGGTGGAAGGGCTGGACGCGGGGTGCTCTAAGCTGGACCCGTCCAATTTCAAGAAAATGATCCAGGAGGCGGTCAGAGCTTATCCCAACTTCAAGGTCGTCGCCACTACGCTGCGCAACGCGAAGACGGCTTCAGTCAACGACTGGGGCGCGATCATTTACGCGGATGGCGAGTTCCACGACGCAGTGTTGCGCGAGGACCTCGAGATCTACGACCGCGTGGGAGGAGGGGACAGCTTCGCCTCCGGCGTCATTTACGGCCTCATGGAAGGCAAATCCGCCGCGCAGGCTGTCAACTACGGCGCTGCTCATGGAGCCCTGGCGATGACCACGCCCGGTGACACGACGACCGCGAGCATCAAAGAAGTGGAAAAGGTCATGAAAGGCGGTACCGCGCGAGTAGACCGGTAGTTCAGGTCGCGAGTCCTGGAGGTAGTCCAGCCGAAAAAAAGCGGCACCCGCGAAGGGTGCCGCTTTGCTTGTCCAGCGAGGGTGTTTTTGACTCAACAACCAGCGAGATTGGATATTACGAGGGAATGGAATCGCCTCCTATAAGGCAATCCCTCTTCTTTATGTAGGACAACGCCTACTCGACGGCGTCCTCCTTGAAACAGCGCCGGATAGTTTCGACCAGGTGCTGAGCGCCTTCGCTCTTGCTGACATAGGCCGATGCGCCGGCCTCCAGCATACTCTGTCGCATGTGACGCTCCTCAAAAAGGGACAGCCCAATGATCTTGACTTTCGGCAACAGCGACTTGATTATTCGCGTAGCCACGATGCCGTCCATTTCGGGCATCATAATATCCATCAAGATGACGTCCGGTTGCTCCTGACGGGCGCGCTCGATAGCCTGCTTGCCGTCCCCGGCCTCGGCGACGACTTCGAGATCAAGCTCCTGACGAAGCAGGGCCGCCAGCCCGTCGCGCACCACCAGATGGTCATCGACCAGCATAACCCGGATCGGCCGCCGTTTCCGCGGGCGTCCGGCGGCCCTGGCCCATTCACTTGCCGCTTCAGCTTCTTGGGCTTCCGGCTCTTGAACGGCGGTTTTTCTGGCCGTGTCAACCAGGGCCAGGCCTCGAGAAGCTGAACCGGCTTTAGCTGACTGCATCAATCCTGGTCTCCTGTTTTTGATCAAGGTATTCCTGGCGATCCGGCGAGGTTGGGTCCTGTCCATAATACCAAGATAACAGCGGAATCTGCCAATCGGGGGATAAGATCGCAGGGGGACTGACCGGACCCCCAAATCCTGTCAGTCCCACTGAGCCTGTTCATCTAGGTGAGCTCGGTCTTGCCGGGCATTGCCACCGGATCGACGGGATGGTCGCCGGGTGCATACCTGGGCGGAGTCATGTCGAGCTTGGAGGCTTTCAGCGCCCAGTCCCATTTCAGAGCACGGCCGGAATAGGCGCTCATGCGTCCCATAATGGCGGTCAGCGTGCTGAGCGCCATCGCCTTCGCCTCACTGGCAGGTTTCCCTTCCCTGATGCTGGTGATAAACAACTGTTGGTCAAGCACCTTAGGCTTGACCTCGGGCCCTTTGTACTCCCAGGCGTTAGCGCCCTTGATGAGCCCCCGGTCGACTTCGGCTACTCCCTTGGTCCCGATGACTCGCTCGGCTACGCGGTTCGTGCAGCCGTTGATCTGGCGGCACACGCTGGTCAAGCGAACATCGTTCGGGTAGTCGAAAACCACGTCAAAATGATCCCAGATATTGCCTAGGTTGCGGACCTGGCGTCCGCCTTGACCCAGGCACTGTTCGGGATAGGCATCCAGGGCCCAGTTGATCACGTCCAGATTGTGGACATGCTGCTCGACGATATGGTCGCCGCTCAGCCATGTGTACCACGGCCAGTTGCGACACTGCCACTCGATCTCAGACAGCTGTCCGCGATCGTACCACTGCCAGTAACCCAGCATGTCTCCGCCCATCCAGTAGGCCTCGGCCGCCACGATCTTCCCGATGGCGCCGTCGTGAATGCGGCGGATCGTCTCCTGGTAGGCGGGTGTGTGACGCCGCTGCGTGCCGCAAACTACCGACAGCTTCTTTTGCGCTGCCAGGTCTGAGATTTCCAGCATGGCGCGGATGCCTGCGGGATCGACACCAGCCGGCTTTTCCATAAAGATGTGCTTGCCGGCCTCGACGGCGGCGCGAAAATGCACCGGACGGAAGTGAGGCGGAGTGACGATCAGGACGGCGTGAATATCGGTCTCCAGCACTTTCTTGTACGCGTCAAAACCGGTGAAGCACATCTCGGGTTTGACTTTGACTCCCGCCGGCGCTTCTTTCTTCAGACTCTCCAGGGACTGCTCGATCCGGTCAGCGAACATGTCGCCCATCGCGATCAGCTCCACGCCGGGCACTCCCTGCAGACAGGCCGTCATGTCGCGAGTCCCCTGCCCCCCGCACCCGATCAGCCCGACCCGGACTGTATCGGAACCGGCGGCGTGCACCCCGTGGGTCAAGCTCCCCAAGACTGAGACTGAAGCCGCCGCTGAAGCAGACACCCGCATGAAATCGCGACGCGAGACCGCCGATCCATCACTCCGTCCACTCATGTGTTTCTCCTCCTCGTTTGTTCCGGATACTACCATAACCCTTGAAACTCAGCCATCCTGCGCAAGGCTGCACAACTGGTACCGCGCAACCCGCCTTTTGTAGACTGGGGGATGAAACCATGAACCCGAGGGCAAGACAAGTGATGATCGCGGTCCTCCTCATGCTGGTCGTTTTTTCGATTTTTCCAGGCACACCGCCACGCAAGTACCGGGACTGGGCCGTTTACGGAGGCGGGCCGGAGAGTATTCGCTATTCCGATCTGGACCAGATCAACCGTGACAACGTCTGCAATCTTGGGCTCGCCTGGAGCTATGACACCAAGGACACCTTTGAAGGCTCTGAAATGCAGTGCAACCCGATCGTGATAAACGGGGTGCTTTATGCGACGAGCCCCAGGCTGCGGATCATTGCGCTCGATGCGGCCAGTGGGAAGCTGCTCTGGACCTTTGATCCGCACGAGGGGAAAGAAGTCAAAAGCCGGACGCGGGTGCGCGGCCTGACTCACTCGAACGGGCGGCTCTACTTTGCGGCGCGCCACCTGCTCTATTGTCTGGACAGCAAGACCGGAAAACCAGTCAGAGAGTTCGGCTCCAAGGGCCGGATCGATCTCCGTGAGGGACTGGGACGCGACCCGCAGACACTGAGCGTGTCCGCCAACACGCCCGGAATCGTCTACAAGGGCCTTCTGATCATGGGCAGCCTGACCGCCGAGGATCTCCCGGCCGCACCGGGCGACATCCGGGCGTATGACCTGCGCACCGGTCAACTGCGCTGGGCCTTCCATACGATTCCGCACCCGGGCGAGCCGGGGTATGAAACCTGGCCTCCCGACGCGTGGAAATACATTGGAGGCGCGAACAGCTGGAGCGGCATGAGCCTTGACGAGAAGCGCGGCCTCGTCTTTGCGGGGACCGGGTCAGCCGCCTTTGATTTCTACGGCGCCAACCGGCCTGGCGACAACCTGTACGCCAACTGCGTGCTCGCCCTGGACGCGAACACAGGCAAGAGAGTGTGGCATTTCCAGACGGTCCGTCACGACATCTGGGACCGCGACCTGCCCGCCCCTCCGAGCCTCGTCACCGTGCGACGGAACGGACAGACCATTGACGCAGTCGCGCAGATCACCAAATCGGGCTTTGTCTATCTCCTGGAACGCGAAACCGGAAAGCCTGTCTTTCCCGTGGAGTACCGCGATGTCCCCTGCTCCGATGTGGAAGGAGAGGTGACCGCGCCCAAGCAGCCTTTTCCGCTTCAGCCTCCGCCGTTTGTGCGGCAGCGTTTTACCGAGGAGATCGTCACCCGTCGGACACCCGAAGCCCGCCGATACGTCCTCGACAAGCTGAGCAGGCTGCGCAACCGCGGCCCTTTTGATCCGCCCAGCCGGCAGGGCACGATCCTGTTTCCCGGTATGGATGGCGGAGGCGAGTGGGGCGGCGCAGCTTTCGATCCCCACACCGGCCTGCTTTACGTAAATGCCAACGAAATGGTGTGGATTGTCAAACTGATCGAGCGGGCAAAGACCACCGGGCGAATGACGGTTCGAGAGCTCTATCTGAATGAATGCGCCAGCTGTCACCAGGAGAATCTGCGCGGCACTCCTCCGGAGTTTCCCTCACTCGTCGACCTGGAAAGGCGCCGTTCTGAACCCCAGATCGCCGCAGTCATCAAGAAAGGCGCCGGCCGGATGCCGGGTTTCACGGACCTGCCGGACCAGGCAGTCGATGCCCTGACAGACTATCTCATCACGGGAGACGGCTCAGAGGGAGTTACGGTCGGTCAGACAGCTTCGCCGATCGACCTGAATTACCGCCTGGATGGCTATATCCGGTTTACCGACCCGGATGGCTATCCGGCTGTTGAGCCCCCTTGGGGAACGCTCACGGCCATCGACCTCAACAAAGGCACGATTGCCTGGCAGATTCCCCTCGGGGAAATTCCCGAACTGGCCGCGCAAGGAATGAAAAACACCGGAAGCGAGAACTATGGTGGACCGGTCGTGACAGCCGGCGGTTTGATTTTCATCGGGGCCACAAACTATGACCGCAAGTTCCGGGCTTTGGACAAGGCAACCGGCGAGCTGCTCTGGGAGGCGGAATTGCCCGCCGCCGGAAACGCCACTCCGTCCGTCTACGAGGTAAACGGACGCCAGTTCGTGGTCATCGCCGCCGGCGGTGGGAAATGGGGCAACCGATCAGGAGGAAGCTACCACGCCTTCGCCCTGCCCCCCGGGCAGGAGCGATTCTAACAGAGCCGCGCGCCGGGTAATGCCTACATTCTGTTTGTAGTTCCGCCTCCTATGAGGGCCTTTGTGAACAGCATGCGACGAACAAACAGAACGAGGCGCCTGCCGGCTTTTAGATCCTGCCAGACCTCAGGATGGCAATCACCAGCCACAATCCGAGCAGGCCGGCAATCACGTATCCGGCCAGGCCGAGGGCCGGGATGCCGAGGACTTCCGGACCCTGCCGCAAATGGACAATCAGCGAGGAACCGATGATCAGGGCCGCGACGATCATGGCAAACGCCAACCGATTCGAAGACCGATCGATCTCCAGGATCAGCCGAGGCAGTCCTTCGTGATGGAGGGATACGAGCAACTCGCCCTTCTTCAGCTTGGCGGCAATGTCCTCAACGTGGGACGGCAGGGCACTCAGCAAGTCCCGGTACTGCCGCCAGGTTCTCAGCAACTTACGAGCCGATTTCCGCGGGTCGACCTTCCCGACCAGAAACGAGCGCACAAAAGGCGCAGCTTCGTCGACAATACTGAACTCGGGATCCAGAGCCTGGCCGACACCGGATGCCACGGCCAGCATGCGGCCGAGCAGAGCGAGGTTCATCGGCAAGATAATCCGATGGCGCCGGATCATCTCGAGAAGGCTGCCGATCACTGCCTGCATGTTCAGCCTCTGAAGCGGCAGCCCGTAGTAGCGGTCGATGAGCTCCTCGATATCGAATCGCAGCAGTCCCTGGTCAACGTCTTCGTTCAGGAGGTTCAGGTTCCTGAAAACCTGGAGCACGGTATCCGCGTCTCGATCGATGATCGAGGTGAGCAGGAGGCCGAGTTGATCGGCAGTCTCGTCATCGAGCCGGCCAACGATCCCGAAATCCACGGTGGCGATGGCGTTGTTCTCGATGACAAAGAAGTTACCCGGATGAGGGTCGGCGTGAAAGAGCCGGTACTCAAAGACCTCTTTCAGTATGGCCCGCGCTCCGTTGCGCGCCACTTCCCGTCGATCAAAGCCGCGCGCCTCCAAGTCGGCCACGTTCGTGACCTTGACGCCGTCCACCCAATCGGTGGTGAGGACTCGGGCCGAGGTAAACTGCCAATGGACCTGGGGAATAAAGCGAGTGGGATCATCCTTGAAATTACGCCTGAACCTCTCCATGGACTGAGCCTCGGCGAGGAAGTCAAGCTCACGCCGGATGGTCCTTCCAAACTGTTCGACGATCTCGCCCGGCTGGAGCCAGCGCAGCTCGGGAATGTGCCTCTCGATCAGGCGGGCAAGGTCGGCGAGGATGTGAAGATCGGTCTCGATCAGGCGCTGAATGCCGGGACGCTGGACCTTGACGGCCACCCGGGCGCCCGAACGAATGCGGGCCCGGTGGACCTGGGCAATGGACCCGGATGCGAACGGGCTCTTTTCGAACTCCTCGTACAACGCCTCGGGATCACCTTTCAGCTCTTCTTTCAGAACCGTGCGGACCTGGTCGTAGGAAAAGGGATCGACGTCATCCTGCAGTTTCTCAAGCTCCCGAATGTACCTCTCGGGCAGGATGTCCGGGCGGGTGCTCAGGAGCTGGCCGAACTTCACGAAGGTCGGTCCCAATTCAACGAGGGCCGTGCGGATACGTTGCGGCGTCGGCGAAACGGCTGGTTTCGCCTTGCCCTTAAGCCCACGCTTCAGCAGCGAGCTGAACCCGATCCGATCGGCGATGTCACCGAAGCCGTATTTTGCCAGCGTGAACGTGACCTGCCGGTAGCGTTTGAGACGCCGGTACGTTCGGACTGCGCTAAGCGGTTGGATCATTCCTGGCTGCCGTATGATGGCGGGAGTGAGCAGTGCTCGAGCTTTTCAACCCGTTTCAACAACTCGTCAGACTGCCTTTTCCTGAAAAGATCAAACACGATCCAAGCCCCCTGGTCCACGTAAAACAGTAGCACATCCGGGGGAGTGACGTCTCGGGAAGGGAGGCAGGAAACCTGTTCGCTTCTACAATCCTTTTGGTCCGGACGGACGCGGGAAGAGGCCCCGATTGTGTCAACCCCAGGCGGTACACGCAGGCCAGGTGGTCCGTGTGTGCAAGAGTTACGGGCCGACGCGCTGCAAGGCAGCTGCTCGGCGGATCTCGGCAACGAGCTTTTCGACCGGGCCGTCCTTGCTCAGGTAGGCGACGGCGCCCGCCTCACGCATGGCGGCGCCCATGTCATCCTCGGAGTACATCGACAGCGCGATGACCCGGGAGTCCGGCAGCTCGCGGCTCAAGCGCCGGGTCGATTCGACGCCATTCAGGCGCGGCATCGAGGCATCCATGACCACCACGTCGGGACGCAGGGAATGGGCGAGCTGCACGGCCTGCTCGCCGTCGGCTGCTTCTCCCACGACATCAAAGTCGGCGTGGTCGCGTAACAGGGCGCCGAGGCCTTCGCGGAGTATCTGCTGGTCATCCACCAGCAGCACCCGGATCCGCGGTTGGGACTGGCTTCGGTCCGGCCTCTGGTCGCGAGCGGCACGCGCAGGCGAAGGGGAGATGGAGGCCATGCGCGCCTGACCGCAAGGCACCACCAGGGAAACATGGGTCCCCATTCCGGGACGGCTGTCAAGCCGGACCGAACCTCCGAGCAGATCCAGGCGCTGGCGGATGCTGAAAAGCCCAAAGCCGCCGGTCGAGGCGGTTGCCTTGTCGGCTGCAAAGCCGCGACCCTCGTCCTTGACGCTCAACTCGATCACGCCTGAATCCAAACCCTGCAGGTGGAGGTAGGCACGGGACGCTCCGGAGTGCTTGACGACATTCAACAGCAGCTCTCTGGCCGCCTGAAACAGAAGCGTGCGCACCTCGGGCCGGTCAGGCTCGGCGTTCGCCCCCAGGTCCATGACGACCTTCAAGTCGTACTTTTCCTCAATCCACCGACTAAGCCATTCAAGCGCCGGACCCAGGCCTCCGTCATAAAGGATCGGCGGGCTCAACTGCGCCGTCAGCGAACGGGATTCCTGAATCGCCTGATGCAGCAACTCATCCAGGAGAGACACCTCTCGGAGCACCGTCGGATCGCTGGTCCGCCGGCTCACGATAGCGGCACGCATCCGCGCCCCGACCAGAAACTGCTGCAAGTGATCATGGAGGATCTGGGCAAGACGGCGCCGCTCCCGTTCCTCCGCGTTGGTGAGTTCGGCCGCGAGCGCCTGCAACTGAGCAGCACGCTGGGTAGCTTCCGCTGTGCGCTGGGCGACTCGCGACTCCAGTTCCTGGTTGAGCCGGCGCAGTTCCTCAGCCCGGGCTCTCTCTCGTTGTTCGCTCTCCCGAAGGGCCTGCTCGGCCCTCTTTTGCTCGGTAATGTCCCGGATCAGCCCCCACATCCCGACCGGTTGCCCCCAGTCGTTCTTGAGGAGCCAGACGCGCTTGCTGATGGGGACAATTCTCCCGTCTTTTCGTATGTACTCCTTCTCGTACTCGTCGGAATAGCCCCGCTTGAGCACCTGCTCGCGGATGATTCGCTCCTGCATGGCATGCCAGCGTTTCGGAGTCAGCTGAAGATAGGTCATATTCCTCAGCTCCTCGAGGCCGCGGCCCAGCATTCGCTGCAGCGCGGGATTTGCGGCCGTAATGTAACCCGACATGTCGACCAGGATGATCCCTTCCCGGCTTGATTCAAAAAGGCGACGGTACGGCTCTTCGCCGCCCTGCGCCCCAGACGAAGATTCCTGCTCTACGGAGCCGCGCGTGATCACCCCGAAAAACCCGCACACCTGACCGGTCGAATCCCGATCGGGAGTGAAACAGGCGCCCGTCCAGCGGGGACCGACCGACGGGTCTGGGACTGGCTGTTCGAACGAGACTTCCTCACCGCGCAAAGCACGTTCCATGTAGAGCTTGATCACCTGCCAGGCGGCTTCGCCCAGAACCTCTCGAACCGGCCGGCCCCGAATCTCTTCCGGTTTCTGCCCGAACCACAGCTGGTGGTTCCCGTTCGCCAGCCGATAGCGAAACTGTGAGTCGACATAGAAGACCAGCAGCGACGCAGCATCGATCATCGGTCGCAACTGATGCTCCCAGACCTGTGCGGCCTCGTGGGCATTCGCAAGATCATCCTTTATCGAGCGATCAGGCAGGTTCTCTCCGGAACGGCCTTGACCGGGCACATTCGTTCTGGACATGGTTAGACTCCAGGTCACCACGAAAGCATGGCGACGCCCCGTCGGATTCCAGCCATCGAAAAGGGACGTGAGGTGAAGGGGCCGATGCCCTCGGGAACAACTTCCTAAAACTGAAGAATTCTTAAGATCAGTGTATCAAAACTCAGGCATGTGAGGACAGAACGGGGATGCTTGCAGACTCGCGGGTACAGTGGAGAGCCAGACGCCTGGAACTACCCAGCCCACGGCGATCATTGCCGTCCGCCCAGTCCTGCTAGTCTTTAAGGAAAAGCGAGATCGTCATTGCAAGCCCGACCACGACAGCAATCCCGCGAACGGCTTTTCGACCCAGTTTCTGCGCCAGAGTGGCGCCGCCATACCCTCCGCTGATTGCGCCCGCCGCCATGACTGCCGCATCTGTCCACGAGACAGCGCCGGCGGCTACAAAATAGACGGCGGCCACCCCGTTAATGCAAAAAGCGAAGAAATTCTTGAGACCGTTCATTTTGTAAATGTCAGTCAGATGGAGAAGGCCGAGAGCCGCCAGCATGAGGATGCCGATCCCCGCTCCGAAATAGCCGCCATAGACAGCGACCAGGAACTGAAAGAAAGCGGCGCCTGCCCACCACCAGGCCGACTCGTGGTAAGCGCGATTGGAGAGGAGAAAACGCTGCAAGGGGTCCTGGAGAGCAAGCAGAACTGTAGCCGCAAGAATGAGGTACGGAACCAGATGCGAGAAAGTCTCACCGGGCGTCTTCAGCAGGAGAATCGCACCCACGAGGCCGCCGACTACGGAGGGCCCGGAGAGCAGCAGCAGCCATTTGCGGCTTCCGCCCAGGTGCCTTCGAAATCCCAGCATCCCGGCGACCGAACCCGGCCAAAGCGCCAGAGTATTGCTGGCGTTGGCCAGGATCGGGTCCCGGCCCAGCCAGACAAGTGTCGGAAAGGTCAGCAAGGTCCCTCCGCCCGCGACGGAGTTCACCATTCCCGCAAGAAGCCCTACGAGGAGGATGATCGGGTAGTCCCAGCCATGAGTCAGCACCAGATAGAGACTAGCATGCTTCTAGGGGTTCTCGACAGAGTCACAAATTCCTATGCGGAGACATCCTATACAAGTCGTTACGGCCCAAATGCAAACGTGATCCCACCCCAGATCGTGTCCGCATAAGAGGACGGCGGACCTGCTGTTCCACGGTACAGGTCGGGCAGGTTGACGAACTGGTAGTCGCGATACTTCCCGAGCAGCGAGCTATAGGTCAGGAAAAGCTTCGAGGTCCATCCTCGACCGATATCGAGAGGCAAATGGGCGGAAAACGAGACGTCGTGAAAGCCCGCTTCGTCAAAGTCATAGCAGTACTCCGCAAATCCGGCATTCGTGATACCTACCGTACCCGAAATGTCAACGGACTTCAGGCGCTTGCTTGACAGCGGGAAGGAGTGGCCGCCTGCCAGTTCGAGGTAAAGCCCGGCCTGACCCCGCTTACGGGTCTCATCGATGTCGACATTCAGGCGGACGGCTGGCGCCAGGGGAACGGAATCAAGGCTCACGCCTCCGAACACCTCGGTCGTGGAGGGACACGAACCCAAGTTGTAAGGCAGGATGTAAGTGATAAGGCCGGCTTGCATGGAGACGTCCCCCAGTTCTCTGGCGTATGACAACGTCAGGTCGACCTCGGAGAACTTGCCTCGCAGCCCGCTTCCTCCTCCAGGGGGCGCAGCGGGATTGTCGCGCAGGTAAAAATCGTCCCCTTCTGAGACCGCCTGCAGGTCCAGCTTCCCCCACACGTTGGCCGCAAAGCCTTTGACGCTCAGAGTGCCGGAGGGCTGGAAGTTACATCCGTCCGTCAGTCGTTGCCCGCGCCACACAAAGTTTGTGGCCAGCGTTGTCTCCATGGAGTAGGCGACAGCCGGCTCAGGATCCGGGGCCGGATCCTGACCCAAGGCAAGCGAACCGGCAACTGAAAACGTGAAAATGAGGTTCCGGATTTTGGTCATTCCCTCCCCCCGCAGGCGCCCTCACATTAGGACAACCCCGTTTTTTATGCAAGGGGCCGAACCAGATTGTGAGGACCTGTTGTCGCTTTCTTCGTAAAACTGTCATATCGGGACCTTCGAAGGAGGACGTCATGAATCAGATGCTCGCGCTAATCCTGCTGATCGCCGGCTGGACGCAACCGCAAACCCTCACCACGAACACCGCCTTGCCCGACACACCGGCCGGAAGGCTCGTTGCCGCGTATCGCGAAGCGTTCAGTGCCGGCGAGTCTCGAATGCGCGATTTCCTGGAAGGACTGTGACCAGGGAGAGCCGGCCGGGACAGCCGCCACCCCGAAGGCGACCGATCAGGAATGGGTGAGGGCGGTCGAGCAGTATCTCACCCAGTCGGCGCGCCAGGATCGGTTCTCAGGCGCCGTCCTTCTGGCCCGGGGAGACACCGTGCTCTTGGAAAAGGCGTACGGCGTGGCGGATCAGGCGTTCAAGAGGCCGAACCGCACCGATACCCGCTTCAATCTCGGTTCGATCAACAAGATCTTCACCAACATCGCCATTCACCAACTCGCCAGCCAAGGCAAGCGCCCGGCATGTAACCGCTCAGTTTTCTGCGAGCGAAGCGGCAGGCGCTTTTGGAGTTCATCATGC
>JBHGBF010000050.1:0-25678 GCA_041946865.1 Acidobacteriota bacterium
TTCGAGGCTTGGTAAAGCACCCGCCTCTCTCCGCGTTGCTGCCACACTCCCAACAAAAACTGAGGGGTTACCAATGGGAGTAATGCCTCAGTCTTGTTTGTAGTGCCGCCTTTAGGCGCCTCTAGGCGGGCTTTTTCGCACCGCAATTGACCATTGAGAGCGGTTACGGTGCGAAAAAGCCCGCCTAAAGGCGGCACTACAAACAAGATTGAGGCATTACAGGGCCCTAATCCGTCGATAGGTTGCAGGCGCCAGCGGCCGGGTATTACGATGAGGTTTCTCAGACGGAAGTTGCATCACATGAGGTTTTTTTTGACCCTTTACTCGATCCTGTACACGCTTCTCTTCCTGGCCTACCTTCCTTTCTATCTCCTGCGGTCCCGGCGTGAAGGAAGAAAACTGCATCTCATTGAGAGAGCCGGATTTTGGCTGGCGTCCCTCGGCGGCGCGGCCGACAGCGGTGAAAAGCCGCGGGTCTGGATCCACGCGGTTTCCGTCGGGGAAGTCAATGTCATCAAGCCTCTGATCGAAGCGCTTCGCCCCCACGCGACCCTCTGGATCTCCACCACGACCGAGACCGGTCAGGCGCTTGCCCGCAAGCTTTACCCGGAAGAGCCGCTTTTCTACTTCCCGCTCGACTGGGGATGGAATTGCCGCCGTTACCTTAACGCCGTTCGGCCGCAACTCATCCTGATCACGGAAACCGAAATCTGGCCGAACTTCCTCTTTCAGGCAGCCCAGGCGCAGATTCCGGTCCTCCTTGTCAACGGACGGCTCTCGGACCGGGCCTTTGGGCGCTATCGCAGGGTACGGCGCTTGCTGGCGCCGACCTTGGGCCTCATCCGCACCTTCTGCATGCAGTCCAAACAGGACCAACAGCGAATCCTGGAGCTGGGCGCACCGCCCGATCGAGTGCTGCGTGTCGGCAATTTGAAGTACGACTATGAGCTGAAGCCTGATCCCGACAAGCAGCTGATGGTCCAGAGGCTGGGGCAGGTTCTCCGGCCCGACCCAAGTGCCCTGCTCTGGCTGTGCGGAAGCACCCGGGAAGAAGAGGAGGAGCAGCTCGCTGACATTTATCTGGCGCTTAAGCAAGACTTCCCGACCCTGTGCTGGCTGGTTGCTCCGCGCCATCCGCACCGAGCCGCGGAAATCGCAGCCCTGCTCCAGGCCCGCGGCCTTCGACCTGCTGTCCGCTCCAGACTCGAGCCCGGCCAGACCGCGGAAGTCCTGGTGCTGGACACCATCGGCGAGCTCGCTTACCTTTACCAGCTCGCAGATCTCGTCTTCATCGGCGGATCCCTGGTCACCTGGGGCGGCCATAACATCGTGGAGGCGGCAAATTTCGGCAAGCCGATCACTTTTGGCCCGCACATGCAAAACTTCCGCGAGATTGCCCAGACCTTTCTGGCGGCCTACGCCGCGGTCCAGGTTTCAAGCAAGGACGAGTTGCTCAGCCGGTCCAGGGATCTGCTACAGGACCCGGCCGCGCGCAAGTGGCTCGGCACCAACGCCCGCCGCGTGGTTCGGGAGAACCAGGGCGCGGTCAAGCACACGGTAGAGTTGGTGAAGGAGGTATTGCAGCCACGCTCGATAGAGCGGAGTTGCTGAACCTGTACTTTGCGACGACCCGGTTCTAGAATCTTCCTTAGTCTCATGCTCTTAAGTCTTTTCACGCCTCTCTATCGTCTCGCCGTTCAGACCCGGCTCCGCCTCTACCGCTCCGGCATTCTTCGCAGCCACCACCTGCCCCACCCGGTCGTGAGCGTAGGGAACCTGACGACGGGAGGAACGGGGAAGACACCGCTCGTCATGTACCTTGCTCAAGCGCTCAAGCAGGCCGGACTCCATCCCGCGATCCTGACCCGCGGCTACAAGGGCACGTGCGAGCGGACAGGCGGCCTGGTGAGTGACGGCTCGCAGATTCTGCTGCGTCCCAACGAGTGCGGGGACGAGGCCTACCTGATGGCGAGCAAGCTGGGTGGGGTACAAATTGCCGTGGGCCGGACCCGGCATGAGAGCGCGCGACTGATACCCGGGTTCGGCGCGGACTCGAAGCTTGTTTTCCTGCTCGATGACGGCTACCAGCATCTTCAGCTCGAGCGTGACCTGAACGTGCTGGTTCTGGACGCCACCGATCCCTTTGGCGGCGGGAAACTCCTGCCCCGCGGAAGGCTTCGCGAGCCTCTTTCCGCCCTGGCGCGGGCCGATCTGGTCATCGTGACCCGGGCGCACCTGCCGTTCGAGCAAGAGGCTGTGGAAACCGAGATCCGGCTGCGCAACCGGCTGACAAAAATCAGCTACTTCTACCACGACGCCGTGGGGCTTGTGGAAATCAGGACCGGCGAAAAGCTCTCGATCCGCCATCTGCTCCTGAAGAAAGTCATTGCCCTTTCCGGCATCGGGAATCCCCGGGTCTTCCTCAACGACCTTTCCCATTACCAAATGGACGTGGTGCAGACGTTCAATTACAGGGACCATCACCAGTTTACGGACGAGGACTTGCAGGCGGTGGCTGCGGCTGCTCGCTCCCTCGGCGCAGACGCAGTAGTGACAACCGAGAAAGACGCCGTCCGGCTGCCGGCCCGCGCGGCTGCCGGCATCCCCATTTATACGGTGCAGATAGAGGCCAGGCCCGAGGACTCCGAGGAGTTCGATCGGGACTTCCTGCAGGAGGTCCGCGATTGTCTGCCCAAGGTGAAATTTTGACAAATCGGGCAGTACTGCCTCAGCATCTATAGATTCAATGAGCCGCAAGGTCTTCATTCGCAGTACCAACTGGATCGGCGACGCCGTCATGTCGGTGGCCGCCCTGCGCGAACTGCGCCGTCTTTATCCTTACGACCGTCTGGTTCTGGCCGCCCGCCCATGGGTGGCCGGCTTATTCGAGGACCAAGGCCTGGTGGATGAGGTCGTTTCGATTGACAACCGCTCGCGCACGGCGAGTTTCAAGCACATGGTTGCAGTTGCCCGTGGATCCGACCAGGCGATCCTGCTGCAGAACGCTTTCGGCGCTGCGCTGGTCGCCTTTTCCGCCCGGATCCCGGACCGGGCCGGCTACCGGACCGATGGCCGAGCGTGGCTCCTGACGCGCTCGGCAATTCCCCGCATCAAGAAACTCCGCCGGCACCAGATCTACTATTACCTGGATCTCCTCTATCAGACCGGACTCTCCCCGACCGACTATCTTTCCGACTCCGCTTTCAAACCCGACATCCATCTCGTCGCCGGCGCCGGGCGACTCGAGTCCGCCAGGCAGCTGCTGGCGGAAAACGGGATCGTCCGGAACCGACCGCTGGTGGGGATAAATCCGGGCGCCTTTTTCGGTTCGGCCAAGCGCTGGTTCGCCGATCGCTACGCCGCCCTGGCCGATCAGCTCATCCAGGGGCTCGATGCCCAGATCCTGATCTTCGGCTCACGGGAAGAGAAACGCCTCGCGGAGGAAATCCGCGAGTCAATGCATTACCGCCCTCTGCTCCTGGCCGGCGCCACCGATCTGGGCACGCTGATGGCGCTCATCTCGCTATGCGACTTGTTTATCACGAACGATTCCGGTCCCATGCACCTGGCGGCAGCCCTTGACACTCCGCAGATCGCGCTCTTCGGTTCCACCGATGAAATAGCGACTGGACCTTACAGCGCCAACGCCGAGGTCGTGCACAAACATGTTGAATGCAGTCCGTGTCTTTTGCGAGAATGCCCGCTTGACCTGCGCTGCTTTGAACGAATTAAGGTAGACGAGGTCTATGAGCTGGCAAGAACCACCCTGACGCATGGCTAATCGCGCGGTTTTCCTCGACCGGGACGGCACAATCATCGAAGAAGTCAATTACCTGCGGCGGATTGAAGAGATGACCGTTTTCCCTTTCTCAGCCGAGGCGCTGCGAAAACTGACAGAGGCCGGATTTTTGAACGTCGTCGTCACCAACCAGTCCGCTATCGCACGAGGGTATTTGGACGAGGCTGAGCTGAAGACGATCCATGAGGAGTTGGCCCGGCGTCTGGAACGAGAAGGGGCTCGGATCGACGCCTTTTATCACTGCCCCCATCATGCCGAAGCCACCGTGGAGAAGTACCGCAAGGTGTGCGGGTGTCGGAAGCCGCGAGCCGGCCTGATCTTTCAAGCCGCCTCGGATCTCGAAATAGATGTCAAGGCCAGTTTCGTGGTCGGCGACCGGACAGGCGACATCGGTGCAGGCCGGGAGGCGGGGTGCCGGTCTGTGCTCGTCAAGACGGGCTACGGAGAAACCACCCTTGACGAGGCGAGCGACCTCCATCCCGACCATGTCGCCGCGAACCTGCTGGAGGCGGCAAAGTGGATCGTGAGGCAGGAGTAAGTCGCTTTTTGCGGGCGGAGCGAGCAAAAGCCCACACTCGTAACGCAATATGTTATCCTCTAAGCTAAAGACAGTATCGGAGTTGAAGGAGATTGCCGCACAGGCTCGCAGGGCGGGGCAAACAGTTGTTTTCGGCAACGGTTGCTTCGATCTCCTGCACGTCGGCCACATCCGTTACCTGCAGGGCGCTCGAAAGCTCGGCGACATTTTGATACTGGCCCTGAACGGAGACCGCTGTGTCGAAAAGCTGAAGGGCGCCGGCCGCCCCCTCATGCCTGAACTGGAACGGGCCGAGATCCTGGCGGCGCTCGAGTGCGTGGACTATATCGTCGTTTTCAACGACTCGACCGTGGATGGGTTGCTCAGGGAAATACGGCCCGATGTCCATGCGAAAGGCACCGACTACAGCGAGGATACGGTGCCCGAGCGGGAAACGGTATTGAGTTATGGCGGGAAGATAGCAATCGTTGGCGATCCCAAGCAACACTCCACCCGCGATTATCTGAACCAGATCACGCATCGGACCAAACGGCAATCCTGAGGTGCACCAAGGACAGGCCACCATGGTGACGACTGAGCTCCCGAGCATCCAGAAGATCCTGATCGTACGCCTGGGCTCACTAGGTGACATCATCCATGCCATGCCGGCCCAGCAGCTGCTCCACCGCTGCCTGCCCCAGGCCCAAATCCATTGGCTGACCGAGAGCGCCTACACCCCGCTGGTGGAGATCGTCCCAGGAGTGACGCGGGTCTGGGTCGCCGGTCTGCGTCAGTGGTCCTGGCAATCTTCGCCTAAACCGTTTATCCGGCTGATCCGGGGCCTCCGCAGGGAGCGCTTTGACCTGGCGTTCGATTTTCAGGGCCTGGTCAAGTCGGCCATTGTCGCCCGTGTCTCCGGCGCCCGTCTGGTCGCCGGGTTCGCCGCGGAACTGACGCGGGAACGCATGGCATCCGCCTTTTACACGCGGCAGGCGGCCGTTGCACCCGGCGAAAAGCTCCATGTGGTGGATCTCAACCTGCGGCTGGCCGGTCAGTGGGGGTGTATGAACGGGGTTGGACCGGTCATCCCGCTGCAGATTCCCGAGGCTTCGGTCCGACTGGTCCGCGAAAAGCTCGCGCAGCACCGGATCAGCCGTCCCGTCCTGTTGAATCCCGGGGCCGGATGGGCGACTAAACTCTGGCCGCCCAGTCAATACGCAGCGCTTGCCCAGAGGATTCGGCAACAGCTCGGTATCCCGGTTGTCGTCACTTACGGCCCGCGCGAAGAGGGGGTGATCGAAGCAGTGCGAAAAGCCGGGGCCGATATCTGCGGTTTCCCCACCTCGATTCTTGAACTGGCAGCCCTGTGTCGCGAGTCGAGGCTCATGGTCGCCGGGGACACCGGCCCTCTACACCTGGCGGTCGCGCTCGGGACACCGACGGTCGCCATCATGGGCCCGAGTGCAGTCTGGAGAAACCGCCCGTATACCCCCGAAGACATCGTCGTAAAACGCGAGCTGCCTTGCTCGGACTGTTACAAACGGACCTGCGACAAGTTCATCTGCATGGATATCCCAGTCGAGCAGGTTTTCCAGGCAGTGGTCAAACGGCTGGGGGTGAATGTTTAGGTCCAGGGCGACAGGAGCTCTGGTCTTCTTGAGTCATATGAACAGCAGCTTTGCGCAACGAATCCGGGTGCCGCTGGGCTTCGGCTACGGCCTGCTTTTCCTTTATTTCGCCACTCCGCGCCCGGGTTTGTTCTCTGCGGGAATACTCTTGGGCGGCCTCGGCCTGGCTTTGCGCGTCTGGGCTTCGGGCTACCTGAAGAAAGGACGGGAACTGGCGACTTCCGGTCCGTACGCGTGGAGTCGGAATCCCCTCTATCTCGGCTCCTTCGTTATGGGGCTCGGGTTCACCGTCGCTGCCGGCAGCCTGTGGCTGACGCTCCTGTTCCTTACGCTCTTCGTCGCCGTCTACCTTCCGGTCATGAAACGCGAGGAACGCGAGCTGGCGCAGATGTTCGGTTCCGACTATTCCGTTTACCGGGAGGCCGTGGCCCTTTTCCTGCCGCTCGGCGCGCCTGTCCACAGGACGTCAAGAACTCCCCACCAGGCCCCGAGAGGCAACTTTCAGTGGCAAAAGGTCATCTGTAACCGAGAGTACAAAGCGGTGATCGGCTTCCTGCTCGTGGCTGCGCTGCTCTGGGCAAAGATGGTGCTATGGCGGTAAGAATGCGCAAGGTCACGGTCGGCTCCCTGACAGTCTGGCTGATTCTGGTCCTGTTGCGACTCGTAACGGCAGCAGAGAGTCAGGACCCGCTGCTCCAGCCCGGGGCGAGCTACTCCGCTCCCTTCAAACATGACGAACGACTCCAGTACGAGGTGAACTGGAAACCGCTTTTCCTGCTGCCGGCCTTCAAGGCAGGCGAGCTCGATTTCCGCACCTATGAAACGGTTTATCATGGCCGGCCGGTCTATAAAGTCACTGCCGAGGCCCGTTCAACCGGCCGCCTGGCTTCCGTCGCCGGGCTCGACGTCCGTGATTACTTCGAGTCGATTTTTGACCGCGAGACTTTTCGCTCTTACCGGCTCATCAAGAAGATCCGTGAAGGCAGGCGCCAGCGCGACTTCCAGCTTCTGTTCGATTACTCCCGCGACCGGCTTCTGCTGACCGAACACGATGTGGCAGTGAAACCGCCCAGAGAGCTGAAAAATCGCACCATCCACCAGATTGCGGAGCCTTTGGCTGACGTCGTCTCCGTCTTCTACGTCGGCCGGCTGCGACCCGTCGAAACCGGGCAGAGCTTCTTCATCAACCTGATTGACGAGGGCGAAGCGCGGAAAATTCACTTCGAGATTGCCCGCCTCGAAAAAGTCAAGACCCCGATTGGTGATTTTCGCGCCGTCAGGATCAACACGAACGGCCGCATCTTCAGCTCGGGCGGCAATCTGCGGGTCTGGTACTCCACCGATCCGCTGCGGATCCCGGTCAAGTTCGAAGCCGACGTCGCGTTCGGCGAGGTCTATGGAACTATCGTGGCCATGGACACCGGTACGTCCAGCCGCGGGCGGGTGAGAAGCCGCTGACCCCTACCCGCAGCGGCCAGCGGTTCAGCCGTCAGCGAGCAGCGGGCAGTTGTTCCCCCGCCGCTTCCTGCGATAACCTTCTTCGGCATGAAGGTTCGAAGGGCAGTCATCACGGCCGCAGGCAAGAGCCAGCGGAGCTTACCGCTACAAACTCTCATCGACAGTGACGGGGTACAGAAATCCGCACTGCGCATCGTGGTGGAAGAAGCGCTGAGCGCAGGCGTCGAGTCCATCTGCGTCATCGTTTCTCCCGGCGATGCCGGACCATACCGGGACGCCGGGGATCTGGGGAATTGGCTTCACTTCATCGAGCAGCCTGCGCCTCGCGGCTATGCCAACGCCATCTACTGCGCCAGGTCATTTACCGGGAACGAGCCTTTCCTCCACCTTGTCGGGGATCACCTCTACTGCGGCACCACCCCGACTCGGTGCGCGCTTCAGCTCACGCAGATCGCAACGGCCGAGTCCTGCACGGTCTCCGGGGTGCAGGCGACTCGCGAGAGCATGCTTCCCTATTACGGCACAGTGGGAGGACGCCGGGTGGTCGGAAAGCCGGGCCTTTACCTGATTGAAAATGTGATCGAGAAGCCGACCCCGACGGAAGCCGAACAACACCTGCTGGTCCCCGGCCTGCGCAGCGGCCACTATCTCTGCTTCTTCGGCATGCACGTGCTGACTCCCGGCATTATGGACCTGCTCGAGGAAGATTCGAGCCTGTCAGCCGCGCTGGGCAAGCTGGCAAGAAAGGAACGCTGCCTGGCGGTGGAGATCGAGGGCCTGCGTTACGATATTGGAGTCAAATACGGGCTCCTGACCGCGCAACTGGCTCTTGCTCTGGCGGGAAAAGATCGTGAAGAAGTGTTGGCCAACCTGGTCGAACTGTTCGCATCCCGCGAACTGAGTCAAATTTCAGCCGATTGACCGAGAAAGAGAGGCACCTTGGCTCGAAACTCCAGGCGCGTAGCCGGCAAGACTTCCTCATTAGTCGGAATCATCACGGCTTTCGATCCTGACATCCGTGACCAGTCGCTCGATGCCTTCTGCCGGAGTGCCTCGCTTGATCAGCTCCTCGCAGAATGCGCGAAGCTTGAATCGTTTCGAAAGCAATCGGACAACCTGTACCAGCGCGTGCGGGCTCTGTTTTTCCTGTACGCGATCCATCGCTTTCATCTTCCCGGAAAACTCCACTGCTCACGAGGAACCCTGGTTTCTTTTGAAGGCTTTTCTCATTTGCTCAAGCGCCGGTTTGAAGAGGCGATCCAGACTTTTCTCGAGGCGCAAGCTGTGGGAGGGCCAAGCGAAGGACTTTCGAGCGCCCTGGCGGCTGCCTATCACGACCTGGGGTTTCAGGTGCTGGCGGACCAGGTGCGGCGCAGCGTTCGTTCAGTGCGCGGAAACCATTGGCTGTTTCGAATCGGACACCCTGCCGACCACCCCCTCAGGATCCGCAGAGAGCTCTTGCAGGGTGACGAAGACCGCATCCTCCGCGAACAGACACCTGTCCGGATGGACCTCTCGCACAGCGGCTGGAGCGATATTTTCTTCCTGGGAATGGACTTCCCGGAAGGCGCCAGGGTTCTCAACGTCTCGATTAACCTCGCCGTGCACGGGCGCGATCCCGAGCCCCTGCCTCCCGTGGAGGCCTATCTGCGGGTCATCGACGAGCCGGTCCTGAAACTGGCCAGCGTGGATCTTGGAGCTTCAGCCACGATCCAGAACCTGGCGGAAGTCTTTGATTTTGCTAAGGATTACCTGGGCCTGCTGAAAGCCGCCCTCATCGCTTCGGGCATCGTCCCTCCCGGAATCGAGGGGTCCGGCCAGAGCCTGGAGGAGCTGCTGGCAAGAGTGGTGGCCCCCGGCTATGGGCTGGAACTGGTCAGCAATGTCCACAACATACCTAAGGGATCGAGACTCGCCGTCTCAACCAGCCTGCTCGCCTCGTTGATCACTGTCTGCATGAGGGCGACCGGACAGGCCTCCTCGCTGTCCGGGCCGCTCAGCGAGGAGGAGCGCCGCCTCGTGGCCGCCCGCGCCATCCTCGGTGAGTGGCTGGCGGGGTCCGGCGGCGGCTGGCAGGATTCCGGCGGCCTCTGGCCCGGGATCAAGCTCATTCAAGGGGCGCCGGCCGAAGAGGGAGAGCCGGAATTCGGAATTAGCCGCGGACGCCTGCTTCCCAATCACACGATCTTCGGACATGACCGGATTCCCGCTGGAATCCGGCGGCAGCTGCAGGACAGCCTGGTTCTGGTTCACGGCGGCATGGCTCAAAACGTCGGCCCCATCCTCGAAATGGTGACCGAGAAGTACCTTCTGAGATCTGAGACAGAATGGGCCGGGAGGCGGCAGGCTACCGGAATCCTGGACGAAATCCTGGACCACCTTCAGGCGGGCGACATTCAGGCCGTCGGTTACGCGACCACCCGGAACTTTTTTGGACCTATCCAGGCCATCATCCCCTGGGCCGACAATTTCTATACCGAGACGCTTATCCGGCAGGCCCGCGAGGAGTTTGGCCCCTCTTTTTGGGGCTTCTGGATGCTCGGCGGAATGTCCGGCGGAGGCATGGGGTTCATTTTCGCTCCCGAGTGTAAAGCCCAGGCACAGGCTCGCCTGCAGGACATCATGCGCGGAACCAAGCAAAAACTGGCCCACGCCCTGCCGTTCGCCATGGAACCGGTCGTTTACGATTTTTCGATAAACGAGACAGGAACCTGTGCCCAGGTCCTGGAAGGAGAGGATGCCCTCCTCCCGCCCGGTTACTACGTCATGATGGTGCCCGCCATCATGCGCGTCGATGTCCAAAGCCTGAGCCGGCAGCGTCGCCGCGAGCTGGTTCGCCTCGGCTCCGCCTGCCGCACCAAACCCGAGATGAGCAACCTCGTTTCGGCTTTGTTCGATCGGTTGCTGCCGGCTGGGGAATCGGAGACAGGCGCCGGCCAGAACCTGGCTGCCCTCCTCGAAACTTATGGTTTTGACGCCACTTACCACGAACAAATCCGGGCCGACCTGCGCAGCGGACGCATCGGGCTCGCGCAAAACCGGCTGCCGTCAAACTCGATCATCGAAGACGCGGAAACCGGCGACGTGTTCGACGCGACCGCCCAGCTTCCCCTCGAGGTCCGGGAGTCAGGCATCAGGGCCCTCGAGAGAGGAGAAGTGGCCGTCGTGACCCTGGCCGCCGGAACAGGCAGCCGGTGGACTCAGGGGGCCGGGGTTGTCAAGGCCCTGCATCCTTTCTGCAAACTGGCCGGCCGGCACCGGACCTTCATTGAAACACACCTGGCCAAGAGCCGGCGGATCAACCGGGTCTACCGGGCCGCCTTGCCGCATGTCATCACGACCAGTTACCTCACCCACCGTCCGATCGAGGAATACCTCGCACAGGTGAACAATTACGGTTATCAGGCGCCTTTACTCCTATCTCCCGGCCGCTCCATCGGGCTTCGGCTCGTTCCGATGGTCCGCGACCTGCGCTTCCTCTGGGAAGAAATGCCGCAGCAACTGCTCGACCAGCAGGCGCAAAAGATGCGCGACAGTCTCCGCAACGCTCTGGTCGGCTGGGCTGTGTCTTCGGGAGAAGCGGGAGATTACACGGACAACACTCCATTGCAGTGCCTGCACCCCGTCGGCCACTGGTACGAAGTCCCAAACCTGCTCAAAAACGGGGTCCTGCGCCGGCTCTTCGAGCTTCGTCCCCAGCTCAGGCACCTGATGGTTCACAACATCGATACTGTGGGAACCGACGTGGACCCGGCTCTCCTCGGAGCGCACATCTCCCGCGGGGCCTGCCTGACCTTCGAGGTGATCACCCGGCGGATAGAAGATCGGGGCGGCGGACTGGCGCGCGTCGGCGGAAAACTGCGGCTCGTGGAGGGATTGGCCATGCCTCGCGAAGAGGACGAGTTCCGGCTCTCCTATTACAATTCGAACACCAGCTGGGTGGATATCGACCAGCTCCTGCTCGCCTTCGGCCTCACCCGAGAGGACCTTGACGACGACTCCCGGGTGGCGGAGGCGATCCGGCAGGTCGCCGCTCGAATGCCGACTTACGTCACGTTAAAGGACGTGAAGAAACGATGGGGCTACGGACAGGAAGACGTCTATCCCGTCACCCAGTTCGAGAAACTCTGGGGAGATATGACGGCCCTTCCCGAGCTTAACTGCGCCTTTGCCCTGGTTCCGCGCCTGCGCGGCCAGCAGCTGAAAGACCAGGCCCAACTGGACGGCTGGCTGCGCGACGGCTCAGCAGAGTACGTGGAGAAGATCGCGGAGTTCGAGTTTGAATGATTTCTCCACGAGGCAACCCGAACCGAACCCGAACGAAAGGCGGGTCGGGCCTTTCGTTCGGGTTGGTTCGGGTTGGTGCGGGGATGAATCAACCGTTTTAATCTGCCAGATCGGCAAACAAGGCCGTGCTTAAGTAGCGTTCGCCGAACGAGGGGACGATCACGACCACCAGCTTCCCTTTGTTTTCAGCCCGGCAGACTACCTGCAGCGCCGCCCAGACAGCAGCCCCCGAGGAGATCCCGACAAGCAAGCCTTCTTCCTTGGCCAGGCGCCGCGCCATCTGGAAGGCTTCCTCGTTTTTCACGCGAATGACTTCGTCGTAAATCTTCGTGTTGAGGACCTCAGGAATGAATCCCGCCCCGATTCCCTGGATTGGATGCGGGCCCTTGGTGCCTCCCGAGAGAACCGGGGATGCCTCCGGCTCAACCGCAACACAACGGAAACCTGGTTTGCGCGGCTTGATGACCTCGCCGACTCCGGTTATTGTCCCGCCGGTGCCGATGCCTGCCACCACGACGTCGACCTGCCCGTCTGTGTCCCGCCAGATCTCTTCCGCAGTGGTCCGGCGATGCACCTCCGGGTTGGCGGGGTTCTTGAACTGTTGGGGGATGAAATACCGGGAGTCGGCAGCCGCCATGTCCTCAGCCCTCTTGATGGCCCCGGCCATGCCTTCGCTCCCTGGGGTCAGAATGAGCTCGGCGCCGTAGGCGCGAAGCAGCATACGCCGCTCCTTGCTCATCGTGTCCGGCATGGTCAACGTACACTTGTAACCGCGGGCGGCACAGACCATGGCCAGCGCGATGCCGGTGTTGCCGCTCGTCGGCTCGAGGATGATCGTGTCGGGCTTGATCCGACCGGCCTTTTCGGCGGCCTCGATCATGGAGAGCCCGATTCGGTCCTTAACGCTGTGCGCCGGATTGTAGAATTCGAGCTTCGCCACCAGCTGGGCCGGGGCGCCGGCCGCGACACGGCGGATTCTCACCAGCGGGGTGTTCCCAATCAACTGAGTCACATCTTCTGCAATTCTCATCGTCGGTTTCTCCTTGGAGCACAAATACTACTACAAAACCGATCTTATTTGTATGGATTTCTTCACGGATGAGTAACCCCTCAGTCTTCGTACGGCGCTTTGCGCTTGACTCTGTGGGCGCCTTCGGAGCCTCGCCGTACGAAAACTGAGAAGTTACACGGAGGATCAATCCACATAGGCCCCGCCTGGCAAGAGCAACTGGATCGGCCACAATTCCCGCTCCCGCTCCACCGTTTCGGACCACCGGAATCTCCTGCCGGCCCGTACTCTCAAATCCGGGAAACACTGCCCGGCGGCCCAGGCTACGGTTGCATCCTCGCCCGTCTCCCCAACCGCTGTAAGGTCTTTCAACCCGAGCTTTTCCTTGGCGAATCGCGCCGTGATCTCGATGTCCTCGATCATCTGCAGGAAATAAGGCCGCCCGACCAGCAGGCTGTTATAGACGCAATTAGCCATCACGCTGTTGAGCGGGTTGAAGTAATCGGCCTCGTGGCGCCTGGCGGCCGCGTCATCCGGAGTCTTTGTCGAGTAGAACATCTTTTGTTCGCCAACGCCCCTGAAGTCGAACAGCAGGACCTCAAAGCCCTGGCCCGACAACTCGGTGACCGCCTTCCAGCCCTTGACGCCGGGCTTGCCTTTTGACCGGATCAAAAGAGCGGCGCGCCGCGAGCTGCGGGGCGAGGCCGGCTGGACGTGGATGACCGGCAAAGCCAGTCCTTTGCCGTGACGCAGGACGTACCGGGACAGCGTGACACCCTTTCCGGACACGGACCCCATCGCCTCCCACGTGATACTCCCCTCGGCCGGGCGGCCGGTAAACTCCGCTAGTTTCCAGTGATCGATTCCCGGGTAATGGTTTGAACGGTAGAGGTCAGCCAGGCTTGCCGTCCCGGGTTTCTTTTCTCGCGTCACATCGCGGATCAGCCGGGTCAAAGGCACGGCGTCGGGGAATTCAGTCGAAACCTGGCCCGACCGGGTGCAAACCAGCAGCTTTTCGTCCAGCGGATCAAACGGCTCCAGCTCGCGCTTGACCGGCATCCGGTTGTAATGGTCCAGGAACTGAAAGGCGATGGCGAGGTTTTCCGGGGAATACTGGTGCCGATGGTATCCCTCCACGATTGACACCGAATCACCCTTGCCGAAGTAGCGGTATATCTGGGCAATTTCGTGATAGGTCTTCCGGGTTCCTTCGATCGGGAAGAAATCCAGGACTGCTGCGGCAAGGATAAGCGGCCGTGGAAAAATCAGGAGGAGAAGCCCGGAGTGATCGATGCCGTCGGCGACCATCCGGAAAATATCCTGCTCGGGATCGCTGTCGGGATCGGCGAAGATGCGGTTGGCCATGCGCATCGGCAGGCTGCTGATGTAGCAGGAAGGTGCTGCGACCTTGATGCGGCTGTCCAGGGCGGCGATGTGTGCTGCCTGAAAGCCGCCTCCGCTTGTCCCCGTGATGGAAATCCGGTCCGGGTCCACTTCCGGGCGAGTCAGAAGGTAATCCAGGGCCCGCATGCCGTCCCAGATTTCCCAGCGGGCGAGGTTCGCCCCTGCCAGATAAGCCAGGTTCCCGAGCACAGCATGTTCGCCGCAGACCAGGTTGTAGCGGGTCTTGCCGGCCGCGGCATCCCAGAACTGGCTTCGCTCTCCCTGGCCGACCGGATCCCAGCTAAGCGCCACGTAACCGCGCCTGACCAGGCGCTGGCAGATATACTGGTAGAGGATCTTGCCGTTGGTCGAATGCCCGCACGGGACCAGGACTGCCGGGAGCCGGCCGGACCTGCCTTCCGGAATCCAGAGCAAGGCTGTCACGTAGTAATGGGGAAGGCTTTCGAAAACCAGTTTCTCAACGCGATAGCCCGGCTGCTTCACTGTCCCCAGGATCTGCGGATTGAGGGGGGTCCTGGTTTCAGGAAGCCCGCCGATGTTCTTGAGCAGGCTCGCCCGCAGCTCCTGCTGGAGCCGCAGGAGATCCGACTCGCTCTTGACCGCGCGAATCCGTGCGGCACGCCGGTCATCCTGCGCCCAGGCTTTTTCAAGCAACTCATGCAGGAAAGGGGTTATGGCCGGGCCTTCTTTCAGAGGCGTCGGGATGAAGGTCAGATCCTGTTCAGTCGGTGTCCATTGCTGGCCAAAGGCGGAGCAAACAAGCAGAGCGAATAGAGCGAAGAAAGCGAGTTGTTTTTGCACCGGAGCCTCCTCGACGACAAGCGCGCGGAAAAGACCATCCACGAACCAACCCGAACGAATACGAACAAATACCGTCTTGTTCGTGTTCGTTCGTGTTGGTTCGTGGATGGCAAACGCTGGGCTGATTCCGCACCTGCTGTCTTATTCCAAATACCCCAAACCCTTCAACCGTTCTTTGATGATCTCATCTTCGACCTCGGGCTTTTCCTCGGACCGCCGCAGCGCCTTTTCGAGTGTGTGGGTCACGTATTCCTCGACGGAGCTGTAGCCTTCCCGCTCGGCCTGGCGCCGACACCGGTCCAGCAAGTCGGGGTCGATTTTGATTTTCGATCCGAACATGATTGCCCCCTGATGACTAGAAAAGCGGGCGCCCCTTCATTCGGGCATCCTTCTCGACCCCAAACTCTTTCAGAATCGTCGGGGCGAGATCAAGCAGGCTGGGGTCCGCCGCCCTGACAGGTCGGTTGGCGAACAGGATGCCGGGGACCAACTCAGGATCCACGAGGTGATCACCGCTCCATTGACCGGTGTTGTCGGCCAGCAACTCGGGCGACAAAAGGCCCAGCACGCTTTCCCACGAGGCCCGGTATCCGCGGTTGTAGCCGACAACAAGATCGGGGCCCGTCGCCGCCTCTGGTCCCGAGTAGATCCGGTCTGCGCGATACACCCTGGTAACAACCGGCTTTCCGTTGATGGGATCCCGGACTTCGACCAGTCTCCTCTGGATCTCATCGAGCAAAGCGTCACGTTGGGCAGCCGGGAGCCAGCCGTGCTTCTCCCGCCCCTTTTGATTCAGGTAGAGACCGGTAAAGCCGAGCCCGTAAGCACGGGTTTTTGCCCAATCAAAGGACTCGAGGTACCCGCTTCCTGCGCCGTTCCGCCTGGCCGCATAGCCTTGCTGCTCGAGCCAGTTGTTGAGGCTGAAAGCCCGGGAGAAGCCGGCAAAGCCGTGATCCGAAAGGACCATTACAAGCGTCTCGGAATCGACCTGCGAAAGGGCATGGCCGACGAGGTCGTCCATGTCCTGGTACAAATCCTTGATCGTGTCTCCAAACTCCGCGTCGCCGGCCTCCATTTCGCGCCAGAACATATGCTGGACCTGGTCGGCCCTTCCACTGTAGAAGAACAGGACGCCGGATTTGAAGTTCCTGAGCTGAAAGTCAAACAGGCGACGTTCCTCCCGGCGCAGCCATCGCGACTGGGCCAGGAATTCGGCCTTGTTCAGTATTCCGGCGGAGAGCGCTTTGGTGTCCTCCGGGATTCCGAGCGTCGAAAAATACCCCAGGCTGCGGTGCAACTCCGGGGCGTATCCGCCCGGCGCCGAGATCGGGAGAACAGGATGAGAAGGGTCGACATTGACCGGACTGGCGTAGAGCTTGAAGTCCGGGCGGATTTCCTTCAGGTAGAACCGGACGATACCGTGGGCGGAGGCCATGCCGAGCGGCAGCAAAGGGAAGCTGACCGGCACCCAATCGCTCCATTCCCCGGGTTGCAGCAAGACCTGCCGCTCCTGAATGATCACTTTCGCGACGGGGTTTGAGGCATCTATGACGACCGTGAAGGGAATGCTGACCTGAGGCGCGCCGCGCCTGAAGGAGTTGGCCGGCCCGGGCAGGGCCGCTTCGACCCGGTCCCGCCGGACCCGCACATGAAAGACACGCCCGCCGGACACGTTGCCGTAACTGCCGGCCGGCTCATCTGTAAAGAAGGAGAAGGTCCCGTACGTGCCTTCGAGGTCGGGTGTCCCCATTCCCGCCAGCTGGACGGCATCCGAATCGGTCGGCGGATAATTGGCTGGGACCCGAATGATCGTGCACGGCACGCCCCGGTTCTCTAACAGCTCCCAGAAAGCTCGGCCTTTCCGGTTCAGCTTGACTTCGCCCGGCCATAGCGGGATGCGCCAGCTGCCCAGCGGCAGTGTCCAGGCGGCCTCTTCGGTGGTCGTCGTTGACAGGTACGGCGTCAGGGTTTTCGGTTCGCGGTGGATGAAATCGAAAATACCGTGGCCGCCGGCGTCAAGCCCGGTGAGGAAAGTCGACCAGGCGACAGGACTCTCCGGGGGAATGCTGGTGGCCAGCGGCGAGAAGCCTCCGCCGCACCGCAGCCGGGAGAAATGGGGCAGTTTCCCTTCGTCCATAAGCCGGGTCATGATCTGCGGATCCAGACCGTCAAGGCCGAGGATCAGGAGCTTTTTGGAGGGTGGGGCCGAGCCGCAAGCCGCGAGGAACAAGAGCAGAAGAAGGGACGCCAAGCTACGCCGCACTGCTCCGAAAATCGGGGCTCCGCCAGGATGCCGATTTTCATAATCGCGGGTGCCCGAAACGACATCACGCACTCCATACAAAGTGCTAAACAAGCGTCTTCCCTTTCATGTACGAAGGGACCGGGACTCCGAAGAGTTGCACGACGGTCGGAGCAATATCCTTGATGTCAGGCTTTTCCACTTTCAACGGGCGGTTGGAAAACAGAACGCCGGGGACGAGCTCGGGATCCATGCAATGATCCCCACTCCACGGTTTTCGGTTATCCTCAAAGACCTCCTCGGTAACGCGCCCCGTCGCACAGTCCCAGGAGCTGCGAAAGCCACGGTTGTAGCAGACGAGCAGGTCCGGTCCTTCATTTGCGTAGGGCCCCGGAAATGCCCGCTCGGTGTCGATGGTCCGAGTGATGGCAATCTCCGAGGTCGCGGGATCGCACAGCCCGTCCAGCTCGCGCGCCAGCCGAGCCTTGAGTGCTCGCAGCTCTCCGTCCGGATTGACGATCCCTCGGGCTTCCCTCCCCTTGCGGTTGATGTATATCCCGGCCAGGCCCAGCGAATAGGCCCGGGTCTGCTCCCAATCCACGTCCCGCAGCCACTCGCCGCCGGTTGTCTTGCCGTCCTTCAGAACGAGATAGCCGCGTTGGCGCAGCCAGGCATTCAGGTTGACGCCTCGCCGAAAGGCCGAGAAGCCGTGATCGGACATGACGAAAAGGACGTCGTCTTTACGCAACCGGTCGAGCGTCCGCCCAATGAGGACGTCCATCCTGTTGTAGAGATCTTCGATCACCCCTCTATACCTCGACGTGTCGGCGTCGATGGCATCCGCCTCTTGATCGAGCGAGTTGAAGAACATGTGTTGAATGCGGTCTGTCACATCAAATACACAGACACAGACGCCGCGCCTGGTCCTGTCCAGGGCGCTGAAAAACATTCTTTCCCTTTCCTCGTGGTAGAGGTAGGCCTGCTCGAGAAAGGCTTTTTCATCGAGAAACCCTTCATTGAAGGCCGAGGTGTCCTCGGCGAGACCGAGCGTGGCGAAGCGGCCCAGCAGTTTGGATAAATAAACGGAGTAAACGAAAGGATGGGATAACGGTAAGGCCGGTTTGCCGGGGTCGATCTGGATGGGCGTCACATAAAGCTGCAGATGCGGGCTGAGACTTATGGCGTAAAAGCGGCACATCCCGCGGACGCGGAATCCAAAGCCGGCCCGGAAAACCACCGGCACCCAGGAAGAGTACATTCCGGGAGACAATTCGACTCGTTCACCACAGACTTCAATCCTCAGCTTCCCCGCCGGTTCATCCAGGTGAATCGCCATAGGGACGCTCAGAGGTTCTCTGGTCCGCCGGAGAGGGTTCTCGGGTCCATAGAGCCGCGTCCGGATGAGCTTCCCTTCGCGGGCCACCAAATACTTGCTACCGGCACTGGTCACTCGCTTGTCGCCGGGATCTGTCGTATAGAAGCTGAAACTGCCTTGCGACCCTTTCAGGTCGGGGACACACATGCCCGCCAGGAGGACGCCATTGAACTCTTCAACCGGAAAAGTGATCGGGACGCGAAGGATTGTCGAGAAAAGGCCGCGGGCCCCGAGGACGCTCCAGAAGGTCCGGCTGCGCCGGTATCCGAGGATCCGGCTTTTTCCGAGCGGAAACACCCAGGGACCCAAAGAGAGCTTTCGACGAGGCCCTTTGACCTGGGCGGAAGACAACATCGGCAAATACGTGTCGGGATCCCGGGTAACAAAATCGAAGATGTTGTGGTGCGAGGCATCGGCGCCGGTCATGAACGAGGACCAGGCAACCGGCGAAATGGCTGGATAACTGGTCGCCAGAGGGGCAAAGCTGCCTTGTTCCCTCAGCCGGCGAAAATTCGGCAGTTGGCCTTCAGCCATGTACTTTTCCGCCAGCTGAGGATCCATCCCATCAAGGCCGACGATCACGACCCGGCGAACGTCACCCAGTGGCGCGCGGCCGGCATAGACGGCCCGGATCAGGGCGCGGATCGGGGAGGTGACGAGATAGAAGAGGCCAAGAAAGAAAGCGGCCAAGAGCGTAAAGAAAGACGTAACGAAGGCAAAACCGGCACCCGGGCCGACATAGGCGTGCACGGGATCGGGGAAGAGGAGGAAGGCGAATGCCATCAGGACCAGCAGGTTCAAACCCAGGGGGGTGATGCGCCTTTGCGGGCTGCGACTTCTTCTGGAGAGGGTTGCAGGCTCCCTCATCGCTGCTCCTTCGGCTGGGGTATGCCCAGCGCTTCCATCGCCCGGGCTGTCTCGGCGCTCTGCAGCCGGTTGTAGGTTTCCAGCGCCTGTTGCGCTTTCTGGTCATTTCCGGCCCGCTTATAGGCAATCGAAAGCTGGTAATAGGCCTTGGGATACCCCGGCTCCTGCTGAATCGCCTTTTCAAAGCTCTGTATAGCCAGCTCGTTCTCGCCCTGGCGGTTGTGGAGCAGGCCTTTGACCACGTGGCTTTCAAACCAGTCCGGCTGGAGCGCAAGGGACTTGTCCAGCCACCTACGGCACTCCCCGTTTTCGCCCTTCAGGTAATGCAGATAAGCGATCTTAGTCATCGCCTTGTAAGATCGCGGATCGTTCTTCAATTCCGCCTGAAAATAAGGCAGGGCTTCTGCCATCTGTTTCAGCTCGATCAGCACGCTGCCGAGGTAGTAGTTGGCCTCCGGGACGCCGGGGGCCTGCTTCAACACCTGTTCGAGCCGCTCCCGGGCTTTTGCGAAATTCCCAGTGGCGTAAAGACACAGAGCGGCGCGAAACGGGTACGCGCTTTCCTGGGGGGATTTTTGGATGTAGGTCTCGTAGGCCTCGGCTGCCCGCCGGAACTCCTGTATCTGGAACAGAGCATCCGCCAGCATCGCCGTCTGCCGGCTCGCCGGAGGCGGAAAACCGTTTTGCGCCGCGCTGTCGAACAGCTCGAGCGCGCGGGTCTTTTGCCCCGCCTTGGCCGCAATCAGCCCCCCGAGGAACTGGACTTCTCCTTCAAGCCGCCGCGATTCCTCCCCTAGTTCTGTCTGTGCGGTACCCAGTTGACCGCGCTGGATCAGCGTGTAGATGACGTTGAATGCCAGGCGGGGATCCTGCTCGAGTCTCGGCTTCAAGCCGGCTAGAAGCGTGGGGACCTTGTCGAGCTTCCCCGTCAGCAGGTAAGAGTTCAGCAGCTTGAGAGGCAAATCGGGGTGCGCCGGAAAGCGAAGGAGGGCGGCCTCGAAGTACCTCTGGGCTTCCACGCTCTCGTTGTTTTTCTCATAGAGGAACAAACCCAGGTAAAGAACGATGTCGGGGTAGCCCGGAGCCGCTTTTTCCGCCTGCCGCAACCGCTCGATGGCGACGTCGAGCTTCCCGGCACGAAAGGCGTCAACAGCCGAATTGAACAGCTGGGCAGCCTGCGGGGTGAGCGGAGGAGCATTCTGGGCGGCGAGGGGCGAGAGGAGCAGGGAGAAGAGGAGCACAAGACGAGAAGCACGGCCGATCCCAACGGGGTCGCGCAGCCAATTCTTCGGCGTAAAAGCTTTGTCTTTCGCCAGGTTGCCCATCGTCCTATTCTCCCTCGGCGACCTGCACCAGCTGACCGGACCGCACGTTCGAAAGCCTCTGAACGGTCCCGCTGGGCCAGCGGATCTCCAGCCGGGTAACCTCACGGTCATTCCCCAGGCCCAGGTGAATCCGCTTGTCGCTGGCCGAGTAGATGCCGTTGGCCGTGGTGACGTGCTCGTAAAGTGTCCGGCCGGATGGCAGGACCGCCTTTATTCTTGCGCCAATGCCGTCGCGGTTGCTTTTCCGGCCTTCAAGGCGGATCAGCAGCCAGTTATTCGCGGACAGAGCCTTGGTCACGTGGAAAAACAGCGGGGCGTCGTTAAGCCGGCACACAGCGGCTTCCAGCCGGCCGTCATTGTCGAAGTCCCCGACTGCGAGCCCTCGATTGGCGCCCTTTTTCTGGAAGTCAGCGCCCAGGGCGCCGGACCAGTCTTCGAACTTCCCGTTCCCGGCGTTATGGAAGAAGAAGCAGGGCTCGTGGTACCTGGCGCGCGGGTTGTAGAGCTGCGAGTTATCCAGGACATGGGAACCGAGAGCCAGGATGTCTTTCCATCCGTCATTGTCCCAGTCCATGAACTTGTTGCTCCAGCCACTGTGAGCCGCCGAGAAGCCGGCGATCCGCGCTGGATAGCTGTTGTCCTGGAACAGCCCCTTCCCGAGGTTCCGGAACAGCGCGAAGCATTCCGTAACCAGGTCGGTGTAAAAAAGGTCCAGAAGGCCGTCGTTGTCGTAGTCGTTTATGTCGCACCCCATTCCCGACACGAACAGCCCCGCTTCGTTGGCATAAACGCCTGCTTCCAGCGCCACTTCTTCAAAGCGTCCTGACCGGTTGCGGAACAGAAAATTCGGGGCCCGGTCATTCGTGACAAAAAGGTCCATCCAGCCGTCGTTGTCGTAGTCGGCTGTCACCACACCCATTCCCTTCCCGGCAGAACGGGCTATCCCGGTGGCCTCCGAAACATCCGTAAACGTCCCGTCACGATTGTTCCTGAAGAGGACGTTCGGCAGGGGCTGGAACTCGTCGGGCCGGCAGTAGTTCCGCCAACCTGGTTTCCTCACGCCGCACCAGTAGTCCCCGTGCTCTTTGAAGGTCCAGTGAAAGTAATGCGTAACAAAGAGGTCGAGCCAGCCGTCATTGTCAAAATCCAGCCAGCAGGCGCTGGCTTTAAAGGGGTGGCGAGGCATGGCGACTCCTGCCTTGGCCGTGACGTTATGGAAAGTCCCGTTCCCGCTGTTCCGGTACAGCAGCGAATCGCCGTAGTTGGTAATAAAAACGTCCACGAAACCGTCGTTGTCGAAGTCCCCTGTCGCTATTCCTTGTGGATAGCCGACGGCATCCAGGCCCTCCAGCCCCGAACCGGCGGACACGTCTGTAAACCTCAGTTTGCCGTTGTTCCTGAAGAGCCGGTTGAAGGAATCGGGACCCGTCTTGCGGTGTTCGGGAGAAGGCGCCCCGTTCAGGAACAGGAGGTCCAGCAGCCCGTCACGGTTGAAGTCCAGGGCCGCAACCGCACCGCCCATGGTTTCGAACGGGTATTTCGAGGCTGTCGCGAAGTTGTTCTGACGAAATCGCAGCCCGGCCGCGGAGGCGATGTCCTCCACCTGTAGAACAGGATCAGAGATTGCAGCCAGGCAAAGCAACAAAAGGAACAGCATCTCTCTCCAGCGGAAGCGCAGTGACGCCTGCACAGCGCGACCCGAAAAGCCCGCGCGGCTTAGAGCACGAGTCCAAATGGGCGCTTCAGAAGGTACGCAAAAACCAATGAAAGCACGATGAAAGCGACGGCCCAGTTAACGCTCCAGCCCCAAACGCTCATCGTGCTCCTCGGGTAATTCACCTCGATTCGCGAGATCGGATTGTCAGGCGACAGCGGCGGTTCTTCGCTGTTCACAAAGCCGGAGAACCATCCCGCAGCCGACCGCGTAACGGCGACGTAGACCAGGCGTTCCCGTCCTACCCGAAGACGCTTGGTCACATCCTGCCGGCCTGTCAAGAACCGCAGGCGGTGTTCGCCGGCCGCAAGAGCCCGTATCCGCCAGTCCGCACGCCTTTCCTCGGGAATGCGCAAGGCAGGCGTCTCGACCCGAAGACCGCCGTCATTCGCGATTCGCAGAGCGTGGAGGACGTCGACCGCACCGGGCTGGGCAAAAACCGACACCACCACCGGCTCCCCAACCCCGAGCGGACGCGAGCTGAACCAGGCGTCAAGCTCCACCAGGAACAGGACGAAGATCGGGAGCGTCACAACGAGCGGCTTGATCAGGTACGTCAGGTAAACCAGGTTGTAGCGCAAAATCTGCTTTTCGGCGAACCAGATCACGCCCGCGTCGTGACGGAAGAGTCTCAGCTCCAGGAAATGCGCGTGGATCTTGCCTTTGATCTGCTGAAGGCCCGGCTGGTCGGAAAGCCAACGAAACGCGAGCAACAGGACAATACTCGCGATCAGAGACACGAGAGCGAGCGGCGCCAGCGGATGGGTGTCGGCAAAGGGTGACAGAACCCACTCAAAAGGTCTGGCCAGGATTCGCTCGAATTGCCACACCGTGATCATTTTTCCATCTGAGGCGCACTCTGATCAACTCGGCCGCCGGCAACCGAAGACCGGACCGCGACGGCGCCGCCTTTCAGCAGGCGAGGCAGCGGCCGGATCGCTCCGTAAGAACGCTAGGCTCGCGGCTCTGCTTGAAACGCGAGCACGTCAGCGTACGACGATCGAGCGCCCACGCCGCCGACAAAACGGCAACTGCGGGCGGCAGCGGCGTTGGCGAAACGCGCCGCCTCCGTCAGTTCTTTCGCCCCCTCCAGGCGTTGAAAAAGGAATGCCGCGTCAAACGTGTCGCCTGCGCCGGTCGTATCAACCACTTCAACCGGGATTCCGGGAACCTGGACCACCGTTTCCGCCTCGACCAGGTAGACTCCAGCCGCCCCCGCCTTGACCAGCGGGTGCCGAGTCCGCGCGGCAAGCCAGGCGCATGCCTCTCGAACATCCGAGACACCCGCGATCGATTTGGCCTCATCTTCATTGACGAACAGGTAAGTGAGCAGCGGGAGCCATTCATCCATGTACTCCCAGCGGCCGGTCGCGTCCCACTGGGGGTCCAGGGAAGACGTGATCCGGAGGTCTTTGGCCAGACGCAGGCAGCGCGTGATTTCGGGTCGGAAACGGGTTTGTTGGTAGGGGCCTGCGAAGTGAACGTGGTCGAAACCGCGGAAAACCTGCTCGTCGATGTCCGAGCCGGAAAACTCCTCGATCGTGCCCGGATAAGTGACCTGGCTTCGCGTATTCTGGTAGATCAGGTTGACCGTGACTCCCGTCTTCACACGGTCGGTTCTTCGGACCAGCTCCGTCCCGATTCCGAAGCGTTCGAGGCCCTCCAGCATGAAATCGCCGTAGGCGTCTTTTCCAGCAAGTCCCAGGAAGGAAATCGTGCCTCCCAGACAGGCGTAGGCCACGGCGAAGATGGCCGCAGAGCTGCCCATAGTGATTTCGAAGGACTGGCAGGTGATTTCGCGGTCCACCTGCGGAAGGGACGCCAATCCACCCAACATGATGTCGACGTTAATATCGCCAATGGCCAGGATTCTCTTCGACATTTTGGCTCTCTCGAGATCTCTTGCCCATGGACCGGCCTCTTTTGTCGACGAACGAACGCGAACCAACACGAACCAAAGCGCGGTGCTTCGGTGTTGGTTCACGGGTGGGTGCGTGGACGAAGAAAAAGGCCGGCCCGGTGTTTACTTCGCCGTTTTCCCCGTGAACACCAATTCCCCGAACATGCTGGGGACGTGGAAATCGGGCCGTCGAGTCGGCGACCAGGCCAATCCTGCCCGGTTCGGCCGGCTTTCTCCCCGGTAGAGGTTGAGCCGCCAGCGGTCCCCGGGCTTCGGCGGAAGGTTCGGGGCAGTGACGACGTCTTCAACGGGCAGCGCGATTTCGCACGTCCAACCCTTGTCTCCCGGCTGCCCGTCCACGGTCCCGTCGACCTGGATCGCCCATTTCAACCCCGCGCTGTTCCAGGAGTCATAGGGAATTGGCTTGCGAATGTCGATCAGAAAGATATCGAGCATCGCCCCCAACGGATTCACCTCCAGCTCGATGTAACTCGGGTGGGTGGCGTTTCCCTGGATAAACACTTCCACGACCTCTTCTTCCCAGAGGTGCATGTCCCTTTTCGCGCGAGTCGACCACACGTTCGTATCGGCGCACCGGAAGGCAAAGTAAACGAAAGCGTCGTCGTACGTGATCCGAGCCTCAGTTTCGAGAGCGGAGGGGTTTCCGCTCGCGTTTTCCCGAAAAGGACCGACCGGAGGCACAACCGACCAGACGGGCTCGTCCAGCCGGCCGTCCACGGTTATCGCCACCGGGGTTTTCAACGCCTCGTACACCGGCTTGTCAGTCACCTGTGCTGCTGCATAGCCGGAAAAGATGCAGCAAGCCAACGCCATCCATGTACCAGTCATTCGGCCTCCCTCGCTAAAGCCCAACACTGTTGACTTAAGGTTTTTTGCCCGCGGAGGGGAGCCTCCTTTTTGTCCCGGACTAAGCAAGGCAGCCCAGGGTAGCGCTTTCCAGGTACCCTGGGTCTATTTCCCGTCCGCCGGATCTTCCCTCCCGAGGCGACACATGGCAGATACACCAGATAAAACCAGCTCCTACAACCGTTTATAGCCATGTGTTACCTTGGTCCGATTTATGGATCGTTTTTCGGTCCAACCTATGCTCAAGGGGAAGAGCAAATGGCTCCGCGCGGTCACTTTGCCTCTTCCCCTTCAGGAAGGTATCGCACGCAATTCCTGACCCAGGGTTCCTGGAAAACGCTACCCTGGGCTGTCTTGCTTAGTCCCTTCGGGACACATCACGCTGAAAGCGTGAAGCAAGACAGCCCAGGGTAGCGCTTTTCAGCTAACCCTGGGTAATTTGGTGTGTACGCCCGTTCCCTGAAGGGGAACAGCAAAGCGGCGTC
>JBHGBF010000051.1:0-25512 GCA_041946865.1 Acidobacteriota bacterium
GGAATGCAGGTCCACTCCGATGTAGAATCCCATTCTTAGCCTCCTTTCGGCCAAGGTCCACGGGCCCCATAAATCACAATCGGCCGGAACCAAGATCGATTCGTACTGAAGGCACGCACCCGACGCGCTTCGCAAAAAACGCTTTGCTTGCGGCCGCTGCGAGATCTGACAGAGCCGCACCGCAGGGCTTTTGCGGAGCGTCAGCGGACGGGGAGCGCTCCGGGTGCATGCCGGAACCCGGTCCGACCACCCCAGCGAAGCGTAGCGCCAATGAGTTTTTCACTTGCATCATGGCACTAGTTCGATTATTGTAGAAATAATGAAACAAGAGGACGAAGCTTCGAAATCGGCAGCCATTAGCCGATATGCGGCCATGTTTACAGCCATGGGGGCCGAGCCGCGTCTACGGATCCTCCGCCTGTTGCTTTCGGCGCATCCGGAGGGCCTCGTTGTCGGCGAGATCCTGGAAGCGTTAAACATTGCCGCTTCGACCCTGTCGCACCACTTGGAGAAGTTAAAGATCCACGATTTGATCACCGTGGAGCGGAAGAGGACGTTCCTGCGATACCGCGCCAACATTCGGACGCTCCAGGAACTGCTCTCGTTCATGTATGCCGAGTGCTGCACGAGGAGTAAGGCCATTGAGCCCGAACAGATTGTCACAATCAGGAAATGAGGGCGCGCTTTGGATTGGCGCGCTGCTCCTTTGATTGCCGGCAACACTATTGAAAGAGAGGAGACCCGATGAACAACGACGACGTCAAAACCAATGTCCAACAACGATACGGCCAAGCGGCGCTCGCCGTGATGCAGGGCGCCAAGGCGGGCTGCGGTTGCAGCTGTGACTGCGGCACCGGCGCGCCGGACGCCGCGGACCCGATTACGGCTGACCTCTACGACCAGAACCAGGTGGAGGGAATTCCGCAGGAGGCTTTCCTCGCTTCTCTGGGGTGTGGCAACCCCACGGCTCTGGCGCGCCTGGAACCAGGGCAGACCGTGCTGGACCTGGGGTCGGGAGGCGGGATTGACGTGCTTCTGTCGGCCAGACGTGTCGGCCCCACCGGAAAGGTATACGGCCTGGACATGACCGACGAGATGCTGGCCCTGGCGGAGGAGAACAAACGAAAATCCGGGCTGACCAACGTCGAATTTCTGCGCGGAGAGATTGAGAACATCCCGCTGCCTGACGCCTCGGTGGATGTGATCATTTCGAACTGCGTCATCAACCTTTCGGCGGACAAAGACCGCGTCTTGCGAGAGGCGTTCAGGGTCCTGAAGCCGGGTGGCCTTTTCGCTGTCTCCGACGTGGTGTCCAAGGGCAGCGTTCCGCGGGAGATCCGCCGCAATATCGAGTTGTGGGCGGGATGCATTGCCGGGGCGCTCGAGGACCGTGAATACGAATCGAAATTGCGTGAGGCGGGGTTCGTAGACATTGAGGTCGAACCGACGCGTGTGTATCGAGTCGAGGACGCTCGCGGTTTTCTGGAAGACAAGGGACTGGATGTCGACACCTTGGCGCCGCTCGTCGATGGCAAGTTCATGAGTGCCTTTGTCCGCGCGCGAAAGCCATAACGGCTGGAAGCGGTCGCGGGAAGCGTGGCAGAGGCGCCCGTTACCAGGCCCCCTTAAGTGGTGAGACTGAGGGATACGGGGCACGCCGGAGGCCGCAGGCGTGCCCGCGTCATCCCGCGGCTGGTCAGCGGCATCGATCTTCCACTATATTGATCGGCATGAATTGGGCTTTTGAGGGACGGGCCGGCTGGATCGTCCCGATATTGGCGGGCTGGCTGTTCCTCATTCTCAGTTTCCCCGTGACGGGTTGGGCCGACGACTCAAAAGACAAGAAGGGCGAACAGGCACGGGCAGCGGGACAGATGCAGGGTACCGCCCGCCGCAATGAGAATGTCCCGGTCTACCAGATCGATACGAACGCCCAGAAAGAGCTGGACAAGAGAGTCGGCATCACGCTCCGCATTCCGACCGATCTCCTGGTCGAAAGAAGTTACTTTGCCGCGGAATTCGGCCAGGCGTCGCGGGGCGAAGTGACGATGCCGAAAACGCCGGCTGCAACCGGCTGGCACGGCGAGCTGTACAATGTCCATGAAAGCAGTGTCTTCAACGCCCGCTCCTTTTTCCAGGTGGGGGCTGTGCAGCCGTCACACGAGAACAGCTACGGCGTCAGCGTGGGAGGGCCTGCCGGCAGGCTGGGCGATCTTTTTGCCGCCTTCGCGCAGCAAAAGATCCGGGGCATGGTGAACGGGAATGTCCTGGTTCCGCTTGCGGCGGAGCGGGCGCCCAAGGTCACTGATCCCGAGCGGCGGGCGGTGGTTCAGTGCTTTCTCAACGCCTTTCCCGACGAGCTGCCCAACCGTCCTGACTTCGATCCCCGTGCGCTCAACACTAACGCTCCCCAACGGTCGGATGCCGTCCAAGCAATCGCCCGCCTGGATCGCGACTTCTTGAAAGCAGGCCGGCTGGCGCTGTCCCATTCCCTCACGAGACAGCGGATCGACGCCTTTCAGTTTGTCGCCGGACAGCATCCGGACACGGAGCTCCACGGTCACGATAGCCGCCTGAGCTGGAGTGTGGAGCTGTCCCCGATTTCGTTGTTGCAAGCGGGTTTCAGATTCCAGACAACACGTTCCGTTTTGAAGCCGGAGCCGAATGCCGTAGGGCCTCGTGTTCGCTTCGGCTTCCAGATCGAGGAGTTGGGTCCGGACAGCCGATTCCCGATCGACAGGAAGGAAGCCGCGTTTACGGGCGGCGGTCTCCTCCGCCGGACTGCCGGCGCCCGGCACCGGCTGGTTCTGGGCGGCGACCTCTCGCGTGACCAGCTGAACAGCTCCGAATCGAACGATCTGCGCGGCTATTTTCAATTCACCAACGACTTTGGCCGTACTGCCATTGAAAACTTCCTCCTCGGCACTCCGACCAAGTACGAGGTGACGATCGGCAACATTCCGCGAAGATTCACGGACTGGAGGGCAAACCTCTTTTTTGCTGACCAGTGGCAGGCTTTGCCGAGTGTGAGCGTCTACTGGGGGCTTCGCTACTCCCTGGAGACGACTCCTGTGGAGGTCGACCGCCTGACTGTGCTCCCGTACGCAAGCGACGCCAACAATTTCGCTCCGCGTCTGTCCCTGGCGCTGCGGCTCCCGTCGGCCTGGGTTATGAGAGCGAGCTATGGGACCTCTTTCGGAAGAATCTATCCGGTTACCTATCAGCAGGCGCGCAACAATCCCCCGTTAGTCCGGCAGTTCCAGATTCAGCACCCGGACCTGCTGAATCCTCTGGCCGGGATTGAGCTGTCGGATAGTGCTGCAAGGTATTCGCCCCTTCTGGTCAGTCGGGATCTTGTCACACCCTATTCGCACCAGTACGGTCTGACGCTGGAGAGGCCACTTGGGGACTACTCACTACGGCTCGGCTACGTGGGAAGTCGCAGCTTCAAGCTGTTCGGCGTGTTCGCGCTGAACCGGGCCCAGATCCTCCCCGGAATCTTTTTGAGATCGGACAACGTGAACGAAAGGAGGGCCGACCTCAGGCACTCGGAGATCATTCATATTGTCAACTCAGGCATTGCCTATCTTGACGCCGCCCGGGCGGAGGTGGAGAAGCGGTATTCTTCAGGGCTGTCCTGGCGTGCCGCCTACACTTTCTCGAAGGCGATTGACCTCGGCCCCGACTACAGCTCGACTGCGGCGGGTTCCGAACTGGCCAGCGGGCGCAACCAGTCGGAAAACGACGCCTTTCGAGACCTCAAGGGCCTGAGCAACTTCGACTCGCCCCACGCCTTTTCCCTGAACACCATCTATGACATTCCGAGCGTGGCGGGCGCTCACTACTGGGCCCGCCATCTGTTCAACGGCTGGCAGCTCAACGCCGCGCTCCTCCTGAAGAAAGGTACGCCGCTGACCCTGTACATCGGGTCGGACGCCCCCGGTTTCGGCAACGTCGATGGAAGCCCCAGCGAAAGACCTAATATCCTGGATCCTTCGATTCTGGGAATGACCGTGGGGGATCCGGACGAAGCGCCCAGGATTCTCAGAAGGGATCGCTTCGCCTACATAAAACCCGGCGAGCACCGGGGGAATCTCGGGCGGGCCACCTTTCGAAAATCGGCCATCCAGAACCTCAACCTGGCCCTGGCCAAATTCTGGCGCCCCGGAAACGGGGCGAGGTGGACGATCCTGCTGCGCGCGGAAGCCTACAACCTCACCAACACGCCGCAATTCGACGAGCCGCAGCGCAATTTGACTTCCCCTGCTTTCGGCAAGATCACCAACACTCTGAACGACGGCCGGATCATGCAGTTCCACCTGCAGATGGGATTCTGAGGTCCGGGTTCGGGGCCCCAGTCCGCGGCTGCGCTAAGATTCTCGTTGTCGCCACTTCCTCTGTCCAGAGGAAGCGAAGGCCAGCGGGGGGAAAGAAGTGAACGGCGCTTGCAACCCTGTCTGATCTGTTAGACTCTGCATGGTCATTGGTTATGCGACTGCGCCGGTCAGGCAGGGAGACAAACCACCCGCGAATCATCACGGATTTCAACCGGACCCTCCTGCTCATTGCCGATCCGGAATCCCTGCAGGCCAGCGTGGCTGTTCGCCTGCAGGAACTGTTCGGCGCGGAAAAGGTGCTTATCCTTCAGTTGGACCCGCAACAGCTTTGCCTCCTGCCGAGATTCAGCCTCGGTTTTCAGAGGGCCGAGCTCGAAGGAGTCAAGTTTGAACGCCGGGGTGGCCTGGCGCGCTGGCTCGTCGTGAACGAGACGGTGCTGCGGGTCAAGGAACAGAGTGACGTAGTCCGATGCCTGGACTCGACAGAAGCCGAGGCGCTCGGTCGCCTGCGCATTCGGGTCTGCGTTCCGCTGCTGGTCCTCAACCGCCTGACCGGCATCGTCCTTCTCGGCTCAAACGACGATACCTGGAAACTCAAGGAAGGGCAGGCAGAGTTGCTGCAGGTCCTGGCGGGTCAGGCCGGCCTGGCGTTCGAGAATGCCGCGCTTCATCGCGAACAGCAGGATCGCTTGCGGCGACTGTATCGGGCCGAGCGGTTGGCTGCCGCCGGGCAGTTGGCTGCGGGAGTGGCACATGAGATTCGCAACCCCTTGACGTCCATCCGGTCAACCATCCAGTACGTGCTTCCTTCTTTTGGTCCCGCCGACCAGAAAAGAATCCTGTTGGACGAGCTTTTGTCGGAAGTGGACAGGATCGACCGGATCGTTAATGACCTCCTGAGCCTCACCCGGCCCGCCGACTTTCGTCCCACCCGGCTCGATCTGGTCGAGCTTCTGGAGCACGCTCTTCTCCTCGTAGGTCCGCAGGCGCGCAAGCAGGGAGTCGAGATCAAGCAGGCACACTCGGACGCTGAGCTGAAGATTCTGGGCGATGCCGGCCAGCTGAAACAGGTCTTTCTCAATGTGTTCCTCAACTCTCTCCAGGCCATGCCCGCGGGCGGCACTCTAAGTGTCTCGGCCACCCGCAAAAGCAGCGAAATCAGCGGGCGCGACTTGATCGACATCACGGTGACCGACACCGGGGCGGGGATCCCGGCCGAGCATCTGGACAAGGTCTTCGATCCTTTCTTCACGCTAAAAAAAGAGGGGACCGGGCTGGGGCTGTCGATCAGTTACAGCATCATTCAGCAGCATCAAGGCGACATCGAGCTGCGCAGCGAAGTCGGGCAGGGAACAACCGTCATCATCCGCCTGCCGGGCAAGGAAAGACAAGGATGAAGGATGAAGGAAAGACAAGGATGAAGAGGAGGAGGAAAGACAAGGATGAAGGAAAAAGATAGTACCGGTGACTTTGTCTTTCATCCTCCACAGGCTTTTTCATCCTTCATCCTTCTCTTCATCCTTTATCCTTCATCTGGTATCCTTCGTAGCCGGCCTCAAGCGTTGCTGCCAGACATATGCGAATCCTGGTCGTTGACGACGAGAAGCAGATCCGACGAATCCTCTCCGTTCTTCTGGCCGAGCACCATTACGAAGTGGCAGAGGCAAGCTCCGGCGAAGAGGCGCTCAGGCTTCAGGCCGAGTTTCAGCCTGCTCTCGTTGTGCTCGATCTCAGCATGCCCGGCATGGACGGTCTTGAGACGCTCAGGCGATTAATGGAGACTGGATCGCCTCCGGAAGTTGTCATGATGACAGCATTCGGGACCATCCGCTCAGCGGTCGAGGCGATGCGCCTCGGTGCGTTTGACTACCTCTCCAAGCCTTTCGACAACGACGCCTTGCTTCTGACGGTGGACCGTGCGCTGGAGAGGCGGCGACTCAGCCGTGAGGTCGAGGCGCTGCGGACCGAGCTGGAAAGCCGCTACGGCTTTTCCGAGATCATCGGCCTCAGCCCGCAGATGCAGGAAGTCTTCCGCATGATGGCCAAAGTAGCGCGAGTGGATGCGACGGTCCTGATAACCGGCGAGTCCGGAACCGGCAAGGAACTCGTCGCGCGCGCGATTCATCGCCGCAGCAGCCGCTGCTCGGGGCCTTTTGTTTCCGTCAATTGCAGTGCCATTCCCGACACTCTCGTCGAGTCGGAATTCTTCGGCTCCGAGAAAGGCGCGTTCACCGACGCCCGTGAGAGCCGGCCGGGCAAATTCGAAACGGCCCATTTGGGGAGTCTGTTTCTGGATGAAATCGGGGATCTGGCGCTGGATGCTCAGGCCAAGCTGCTGCGCGTGCTCCAGGAAAAGCAGATCACGCGCCTGGGCGGCACGCGGTCCCGCCCGGTCGACGTCCGTGTGATTGCCGCGACGAACCGCAATCTGGAGCAGGCGGTCAGCCGGGGAGAGTTTCGGGAAGACCTGTATTGGCGAATCAACGTGGTGAATATCAAGCTGCCTCCTTTGCGGGATCGCAAGGAGGACTTGCCTCTGTTGATCGATCACTTCCTCGACCATTTCAACAAGGAGCTCGGCCTGGCCGTCAAGACAATCGGGCGGGATGCGCGAGCCCTCCTGATGGCCTATGACTGGCCCGGTAACGTGCGTGAGCTTGAAAATACGTTGTGCCGGGCGATGATCCTGTGCGAGTGCACGACGCTTTCTCCGCAGGACCTGCCTCCCCGGATTCGCGGGGAGAGCGAGGCGGGGGAAGCGCCGTCCGGCGCTGATCAGAGCCAGGTCAAGCTGAGCGATGCCGTGAGCCAGGTGGCGGAGCGCGTGGAACGGACGCTGATCATCTCGCGCCTCGCGCAGCTGCGCGGTAATCGGACGGCGACGGCCCAGAGCCTGGGGATCAGCCGCAAAACGCTGTTCAACAAGATGCGCCAGTACGGGCTGGCGCATGAGGACGATGACAATCAAGCCTGATTCTGCGACCTGGGTCTTTATCGCAGTGTTAAGCAAAACGGCGGCGCGGCTCGGCCTCTGCCCGTCGCCTTGTCAGTTGGTCAGGGTGTCAGTATCTTTTTAGAGGAGGAAAGAAATAATGAGAGTTCCATTTTACGGTCACGTCAGGCAGTACCAGAACATCAAGGCCGAAATTGACGCCAAGATGCAGGAAGTCCTGATGAGCGGTCAGTATGTCCAGGGGCCGATGCTCAAGAAGTTCGAGGAAGAGCTGGCTGCCTGTTCAGGATCCAGATATGCCATCGGCGTGGGCAACGGCACCGACGCCATCTGGTTAACCATCATGGCACTGGGGCTTGGGCCGGGTGATGAGCTGATCACCAACGCCAATACTTTCTTCGCAACTGCTGAAGCGATGTGGATCGCCGGCTGCACCGCAGTCCTGGTGGACTGCGACGAAAACAGCCGCTGCATCGACCCGAATGCCATCCGCAAGGCGATCACGAAACGAACTAAGGCGATCGTGCCTGTCCACTTGTATGGCCAGTGCGCCCCCATGCGTGAGATCCGCAAAATAGCGGATGAGTATGGCCTGTTTGTGATCGAAGACAATGCGCAAGCGATCGATGCGCGAGGCGACGACTTCAAAATCGGGGAGCTTTCCGACGCGGTCACGACCAGCTTCATCATCCAGAAGAACCTGGGGACTTTCGGTGACGGCGGCGCGGTCACAACCAATCATCAATACGTCAACGACAAGATTCGCAAATTGCGCAACCACGGCTCGAACAAAAGAGACGTGCACAGCTTCGGCTTCAACAGCCGTCTGGATGACCTGCATGCCGGAATCCTGAGCGCCAAGCTCAAGCACATCGGAGAATGGAGCAATCGTCGAATCGAGATCGCGGGCAAATACACCCAGTGCCTGAAGGATTGCGACTTCCTCGATCTGCCCTATGTGCGATCGGGCTATCGTCACGTCTTTCATCTGTATGAGATCGAGACGAAGAAGCCAGCCGACCGTAACCCGATGCTCGAATACCTGAACAAGAACGGGATCGATGCCAAGACCCACTATTCCATCCCGATTCATAAACAGGAAGGCTTCCCGTGGGGTAAAGATGCCCGGATCGCCGGTCCGCTCCTGAACGCCGAGAAGAACGCTTCGTCCTGCATCTCCCTGCCGATGTTCCCAGAACTGACCGAAGAGGAAATTCAATACACGATCCAGGTGGTGCGTGACTGGCCGAAGAACAGGTAAGGCAAGCTATGAGTCAAAAGACCTATACCGTTGCGGTGGCGGGGCTGGGCAAGCGCGGCATCCATCATGCGGACGCTTTTTCGGAGAACCCGCGTTTCCGGCTGGTGGGGCTGTGCGACGTTGACACGACCCGTCTGGAGGCGGCCAGGCAGAAGTACGGCGTTGCCGTCGCTGAAACGGATGCCAGCCAGATGCTGGCCCGCTGCCGGCCCGATATTCTCGCCTTCTGTACGCTCCCTCAAATCCGGCTTCCGCTCATCAAGGCCGGCGTCGAGTCGGGAGTCAAGCTGATCGCCTACGAAAAGCCGATTGCGATGTCCACGAATGAAGCGCTCGAGATGTACAGGCTTGTGCGGGAGGCCGGAGTAAAGACAGTCGTGAGCCACCAGCATCGTTACGGTGACCACTATCGAAAGGTCAAGGAAATCGTCGAGAGCGGCGCCATCGGCCGGGTCCACACCGTCTACGGTCACTCGATCGGCTGGATGATGCACATGATGACCCATATGATCGAGTACGCCAGCTGGTACAACGGGTACTCCGATCCCGCTTGGGTCGTCGGGCAGGCTTCCGGGAAGGAGAAGTTTTCCGACGTCCATGCCTCCCCCGATTACATCTGCGCCCTGGCTCAGTATGCGAACGGCGTCCGCGGAATTTTTGAGTGCGGCGCCGATGCCCCCGATGTCCCCGAAGTCGAATCGATGTGGCACAAATGTCGCGTTGGAGCCCAGGGGACCGAGGGGTTTGCCGAGGTTCTGACCGGGAAAGAAGGAAAAGGCGGCGGCTGGCGGGCTGTGACGAAGAACGGGGTCTGGTCGGGTTCCGGCTACATGGACTACGCACACGACATGCCGCCGTACATCCAGGACATTGCCGACTGGATGGACGATCCCGCGAAGGTGCACCCGTGCGACGGCGAGAGAGCCATGAAAGGCTTTCAGGTCATGATGGGAGCGCTCAGGTCCGTCATTCAGCGGGGGAAAGTTTGCCTGCCACTCGGCCCGGGCGAGCCTGAGCTGGAAGCGGTGAAGGCCGTTTTACCATAGCCCGACTGTGCAGTTCGGGCAGGGGCCGAAAGGTGAAACGACGTAATGTCTCCAGCCAGGGCGCATGAGAGCGCAGTGGCGGCCCGGCAACTGGTCCACGAACCATAAAACGACACGAACCAAAGCCGCTTTGGTTCGTGTCGTTTCGCGGGCAGTTACCGGGCGTCGTACCTCAGAAACACCGCCCACGTCGCCGCAAACAAAATCACGTTCAGCAGCGCAAGCAACCCGGTGTCCCAGACTGCTTTTGACCACCCCTCTCCCACTGTCAGCAGCTTTTCTTCGAACTTGGGCACAACCTGGTAGTCCACCCTGAGGGTCTGGATCTGTTCCCTTATCTCGTGCTGCGGGTAGAAACGGTCGAACGGATAGTTCTCTTCAACCATCTGGCGCAACGCCTCCCGATATCTTCGGGCCTGCCGGGTGAAGCTGTAGTAGTGGTAAATGCCGGAGCCTGTCATCCCCAGGACAGCTGATTGAAAAAGTCCAGCCGGGGAGGTGCGCGCCAGTTTCTGCCCGAGCTGAACCTGCTCGATCTTTGAGTCTTCGTAGTGGAACAGCTCGCGATCAAAGACCTCGTCTCTCGCCACCGCTTTCGCCAGCGGTTCCCCGGGGGACCACTGTCCGCTCAGGATCCAGTTGTCTTTGTGCGGGTATCGCCTGTCGTGGTTTCTTGCCGCGTCGTCACTTCTCTGGCGAGCCCTTTGATTGACGGCATCCTCGTCAGGAAGCGCGTACCAAAGCTTGCTGGTCAGTGAGGCGCCCGAAGGTATGACAATCACGAGCGTCACCCAAACCAGCAGCGAAACGATGAGGCTGGCCTGCGACTCCTTTAGTAGCGTGGAGAGCAGCAGGCCGAGCAGGACGAAGACGGACAGGTAAAGCAAAGAAACCACCAGCACGAGGCCTATTTTTGCCCAATCCTGCGCCGTGAGAGGAACCAGACCAGAGCCGGTGATGATGAGAAGGCCAAGCATGCCGCCGAGTACCAGCGGTATCGCGAGCAGAATCAGCGTCGACAGATACTTCGAAATCAGCACCCGTGCGCGGGGAACCGGGTTGGAAAGCATGAGCCGAAGGGTCCCGTTCTGTTTCTCCCCGTTCACAGCGTCGCTTGCCAGCAGGATTGCCACAAAACTCAGGGCCACGCCGACGATGAAGGCCCAGTCCAACGCATCAAAATCCCCCAGAAGCGGATTGCCCCGAAGGCTGTAGTCCGGACCTTCCAGTCGGAAAGCCGACACGCGATAACTGTTGGGCAGGTCTTTCTCCTTGCCTTCGGCGACGAAGCCAAGCGGATTGGGTCGGCGATAGATGTTCTGTCGAGTCCAACTGAAAGCCTGGAAGAGGCTTATCGAAACGTTTTTCGAAAGGCGCTCCAGGTTGTCATTGACCTGGGCGTTGTAATCGCTGACCTGCGCCTTGTAGTCCAGAACAAAGAGGACTGCGTTGGCGGCGAGCAGCACGATAATCAGCACGAACGCCAGAGTCAGGCGCAGACTGAGCAGGTGATCGAGAATTTCTTTCTTCAACAGATCGAGGCTCATAATTACCTCACCGAGTAGAACGGCTTCTGTGCCTGGGTGTCACCCTCCCACCCTCACGTCGGTCCTTAAGAAGCAAACATGCGCGGCCAGGAAGAATGCCAGATTAAGGAAAACGAGGAGGATCAAGTCCGACAACGAATTGAAGAGCGAGTCGCGAACGCCGAGAGTCGATTGATTGAATGGCGGCCGGTCGCGCAAATCGAGCGGGGGAACGGAATCCCAACCGGGGCCGATTTCTTGATCCAGACGATCGCCCTGAGTCTTGAGCAGGTCGAGCTCGGCAGCGCTTTTGAAGGTTTTCGGCTCGCGCCTCGTGAAAAACCGATAGGAAAAAAGCCCATCCTTCGATGACAGATAGTCCATCAGCTGATTCCGGTAGCGGCGGGCCTGCGTGAGGAAGGCCATCTGGCTTGCAGCGTCCGTCGCCGCCAGGCTGGAGGCGGTGTTGTAGTAGCTCCAGGCGGGTGAGAGCCTGGCTAGTATCCTGGCCAGTCGCGCCTGGGCCTCGAGCTGCTTTTCGTAGTTCATGTAGACTGCGTGGATCTTGTCTGCGTATTCGATCTCCATCGGAAGATAGCGCTTGAGTCCCTGCAACTCCCACTCGATGATTTCGCGCGGTGAATAGTAAAACCGCATGGGGTAAGGCAGACCTCCGCTATAGACTCTCCAGCCTTTCATGTATTCGAAGCGGCGTTCGGGCATCGGCAGCGTTCGTTTCGCGTCAGCATAAACCCGTCCCCAGAACTCTCGCCGCAGCACGGAGGCCTGCTCGGTGACGATGCCGCGTGCCGGGACCGGCTTCAGGCGTGAGGCAACGGCGGACGTCAGATGCGGAAAGATGACGATAAAGACAATCCAGAAGAATAGAAGCACGACCAAAGCGGTCGTCGAGCGCTTGGAGAGTATCGACGCAGTCATGCCAAGCAGGTAAAGGGCCGAAAGGTAGATCAGGGAGACAACGACGATGAGCCCCAGCCGAATCCAGTCGCCCTGATCGAGGCTGACGGCCGATGAGCGTCCCATGACAAAAAGGGCCAGCAGGACACCGACCAGGAAAACGACAGCCACTGTAATCATCCCGCCGAGGTACTGGCCGAGGAGAAGCGTGTGCCGAGCCAACGGCCCGGAGAGCGACAGCGCCAGCGTGCCCCGTTCGCGTTCTCCTGACACCGTGTCGTGCGCGAACAGCAGAACCAGCAGGCCCAGCACGAGCTGGATGACGGTAACGAGATCAAGGGAGCGCAAGGCGGCCAACAGCGCGTTCTTTTCCTGCCGGCCGAGCTCCAGCTCCGGCACGCTGTGGTACGTGAACGAAGCCTGATTGGCGAGGGTTTTCTCAAAACCCGTGCAAATCGGGCTCAGCCTTGCCGGCGGTTTGTGGAGCGTCAACGCCTCCCCGATGACGTCGTAGTAGACCTTCGCTCGGCCGATTCGCTCTTCCTCGCGGCTGACTGCTTCTCCGTAGGCCTTAAGCCTTTCATCGTAGTCGTTTACCAGGATCACGGTGGCCAGGACAAACAGCACCTGGCACAGGACGAATCCGACCATGAACCGGTAAGAAAGGACGTTGATCAGAAGTTGTTTTCTGGTAATGGTCCAGAGCATAGGATTCACCTGACGTCGTAACGATAGAAAGCAGCGAGACCGGCCAACACGAAAGAGACCCAGAAAACACACAGCAGCGCGGCTGGCAGCAGAACGGCGGAGACCGCGGCGCCGAAGTTACGCGTCGGAGGCACGAACGGGGGAGCATCGGAAAGCAGGAGGGGCGCACCGCGGCTCATCGACACCGTGCTGCCCTCGTCTCTCATGCTGAGGCGATGGGGATCGTCGAAAAGAAACTGGTTCAAGCGACCCTGTTGGCGGCGAAGCGCATCGATCCAAGTTCGCCTGTCAGAGTCACCGGTGCCGGCCAGGCTGGTTGCCAATTGTGCGAACAACGCGGCCGGACTGACCCCCATGATCGCATTCGCTACCACGCTCTGCCGCTGGCTGGCTCGCTCAAAACTCTGGTCGAGTTCGCTGAAAAACCGCCTCTGGCGGTTAAGGAATGCTCTCTGGATTTCCTCGATTTTGGGGTCGAGTCTTGCTCGATTTTCAGTATAGTGGCTGGACTTCAAGTGTCCCGGGTCAGTCCCGGTCGCCTCTCTCAACATCCGGCCGATTTCACTCTCCTGCTCCGTCCTCAAATCGTCCTTGAAGCTGCTTTTCTGTGCCTCGTACCAGTGCACGGAGTGGACCGGAGCGATGGCCCGTGCGGCCAGGATGGCCAGGGGAGGAACGGCCAGGACCAGCAGCACCCAGGAAACCAGCAGCACGACCAGGGCGGTCTTCTGCGTCCGCGCGACGGAGGAGACAAACAATCCCAGCGCATGCAGGGAAAGCAGGTAAACGGCCGAGACCAGGAACAGAGCGCCGGCCCTCAGCACGGTATCCCGGCCGGCCATGTCGGTTCCCATGAGCTCAGCGCTCAGGAGCGCCAGGATTATCGTTATGGCCAGTGGAACCAGGAGGCTGAAGCTGCCTCCCAGCATCTTTCCCATCCAGAAGACCGGCCTCGATACTGGATGACTGAGCGCCAGCCGGAGTGTTCCCTGTTCCTTCTCTCCGGAGATCGCATCAAAGGCGATAAGGATTGCCAGCAGCCCAAGCACGACGCGAACGACGAACTCCACATCGAGGGCGCCGAGCAGATCGCCCATCCAGAAAGCGGGGGAAGCCGGAGGGCCGGTCTGAAGGCCGGCGGCCGAAAAGTCCCAGTATTCAGGCATGGCCCCGTCGAGCCCCTTGATCAAGACGCTGAGCTTCTCCGGAGGACGAATGACCCGGAAAGGTTCGAGATCGTTATAGGGAGTCCAGGAAACCTCTTGATCATAGAGGTTGCCGCTGCGTTCCCTGGCAAGCGATTGGGCTGCGCTTCTTGAGGCTAACAGGCGCTGGTGGCTCTCCAGACGCAACGTGTAGTCATGACTGCCTACGTAAACGGTGAGCGGAGTCAGGAGCACGACCAGCAGCGCGATGACCAGGAAGCGCAGGCTGCTCAGCTGCTCAAGCAACTCCCGCTCGGCCACCGTCCAAAGAGTTGCCAGGGAGTGGAGGCGGGTACCGGGAGAGGACTGCGGAACAGAAGGTGCTTTTCCCAATTGAGGTTGTTCAGTAAGAGTGGTCATGACTTTCGCTGCTACCGAGTCCTAAACCGCCGCCTCTGCCGGCCCTACCCCGATCCCGCCGCGCATGTAGTCGAGGTAGAGGTGCTCCAGGTTTTCGTATCTCAGCTCTTCCTTGGTCCGCTCCATGACTTTTCGGCCCTCCTTCATAATCCCGACCCGGTCTGCCAGTTCTTTGGCGCGGAAAATGTCATGTGTGGACATCAGGATCGCTTTGCCCCGCTTGCGGAGATCAACCAGCGTTTCGCAAAATTCCGCTGCGGCCTTCGGGTCCAGTCCCGATGTCGGCTCGTCGAGGAACAGGGCCGGGGCGTCTTTGATCATGGCGATTGCGATTCCCAGTTTCTGCCTCATGCCTTTGCTGAACTCCTTAACGCGCTGGTCAAAGGCCTTTTCGGGCAGTCCGACGTTACGCATGACGCGGTAGTAGTCCTCTTTCTTCAGATCCCGGCGGCCGGCGAGCCTGGCGAAGAAATCAAGGTTCTGGCGCGCCGTGAAGGTGGCGTAAAGCATGACGTTCTCGGACACGTACGCCACGTACTTCTTCGCTTCGAGCGGGTCTCGGGTCACGTCGATGCCGTTGATCAGGGCCTCCCCGGCGGTCGGTTCGATAAAATTCAGGAACAGGTTGATCGTGGTTGTCTTGCCGGCGCCGTTTGCGCCTAAAAGGCTGTAGATTTCGCCGGGTTCAACTTTCAGGTTCAAGGCATCAAGCGCCAGGATCCCGTCTTCATACCGCTTGCTCAAATTTCGTGCTTCAATCATGCCGTATTACCTCCGGGTCAGCTTTACGCCGAAAATCACAATCCCGAGCAGGATTGCCAAAAGCCCCCCGACCAGACCGGCCGTAGCCCACAAGTTAGCCGGCGCCTGGACACTCACCCGATAGATCTTGTCCTCGGTCGGAACACGCCTGTTATAGGCAAAGCTTTCGCTCTTGATACGCACCTCATAGTCGCCGACCTCGACGTCCGCAGGCGGCAGGATCCGAAGCCTGATGCCGGCTTCACGGTTGATTTCAAGCGAGGGAATCATGTCCGGCGTGACTTCGACTTTCCAACCGACTGGGAACTCCGTCGTGAGCTTTACATTGTCGAGCGTGCGCGTGCCGGTGTTGCGCACGGTGATCGTCGTTTCGACTGTTTCTCCCGTCTGGATTTCCGAAGAAAGACTGGTCGCCGAGACTTCAATTCGACCAACGCCGCGCGGAATGGCGGTCAGATGAAGGTAGCCGATCCGGCTCGCCTGGAGCTCGGCCGGCGAATAAGCCCGGTCCTGGCCAAAGCCGGCTGCCTGCTGGTCGTTCATCACCGCAGCCCAGAATTCGAGCGGCCGGTCGATCGGGACAGCCTGATCCGCATGCTCCGGGAAGAAGAGCCTCAAGCCAAGCTGCTGTTGTGTGACTCCCGCCGGAAAGTTGATCTGAGACAGACGTGCCTGAGTGGCGGGGTCTATGAAGCTGTAACTGATCTGCCTGGGCAGGTTCAAAACACGCAGCTGAAAGCTCCGAACGTCTACGGTCGACCGTTCCAGCTTGAGGTCGTACGTCACCTGGCCACCGAGGTCTGCTTCCTGGGAAATCTGGGTCGAGGAAACGCTGACGACGCTTTCGGTCTCCGCCTGCTCGAGCTGAATATCCAGCTCCTGGCGCTGTCCCTTGTACGCGGCCGCTACCATGACGCTTTGGACATCCCGCAGCAGCTGGAACTGCATGGTCCTTTCCTGGCCATACTTCAGCTCGGTCACATGCACCTCATAGGGCAGAGCAATGGTGGTTCCCCGGGTCTCGACTTGTCCCGCTTCGGTACTCCCGCCGACCGCCTTCAGCGAGATGAAGATGTCCTGGATGTCCCGCTTGCGCAGCTCGGCCGGAATAGGATCAGCCCCCTCGAAGTTGTTCAGGAGCTGGAACTGCGAATCATCGAAAGTGGGAGTGAGGTTGACAATGGTCAGGCGGACGAACTTCCGCCCATCCCGCGTCTGGGATTTGACCGCCTCTTTCACCGAGATCCTGGGCTGGAGGCTCAGCAAAGCCAGGACCGCCTGCTGGTAGTTCAGCTGTGCCGTGTCGACAGCCGTCTGAGCGATGTCCAAATCTTTTTTGGCCACCAGGCGCTGCTCAAACAGGCCGCGTACGCGTTCCAGCTCAGCGCGGCTGCTCTTGAGCTCGATCTGACGGCGCCGCACCTCGAGGAAACGTCTTTGCTCGTCGGATATAGTGCTCTGATCCGCCTGAGCAATTAACGGAGCAATCAGGGCTAGAAAGAGTACCAGGCCGAAAAGCCGTCGTGATGATCGTGTCACGACCAGGGTCTTGGCAAGAACCGTGCCGATTCGTCTAGTGGCGGGGATTCAGTAATAGTGCGGGTTGTAACGGCGTAGGCAGCGACGATACGGATAACGCGTTACCCCGAGGTGGGTAAGCGATTACCCAGCAGTCTTCCTATCGCGCTCCTATATCGAAGGCGATGCCTCCGTGGACCAGGCGCGGCGAGCCGACTTGTTCCACCGGGGTCCGGCCCACAGCGTACTTGCGGTCGAACAAGTTCTCGACGGCGACGAAGAGTCGCAAATTGGGCGCCGCCGCACGGCTGATCAGGCCGTCGACGACGAAGTAGCCTGGAAGAACCAGGCTATTCAGATCATCTTCGAACTGCCGGCCGATCCAACGCGACTGCACGGTCGCCGTCACGCCCCGCCTGTACTCGAAGGCCAGCACCGCCTGATGTGCCGGCGCCTGTGGGACTTTGAGCGAGCTCCCTTTCACTGCGGCCGCGGAGTAAAGATATCCGGCACGAAAGGCGTAAACCTCGTAATCCAGGATCAGCTCATGCTCGAGGCCCGCGGCTGCGATCCCGCCCAGATTCATTCGTTGTCGCAGCACTTGGGTGGGCGTCGTGGAGAGTGTGACGTTGGCGACCGGGTTTTGGAGGGAGTTCCAGAACGCATTCACCCGGACCAGCACGCGCCGGTTGGGGTGAAAGTCAGTCCCCGCTTCGCCGCCCCAAAGATACTCCTCTCCCAGTCGAGGGTTTGCCAGTGTCTCGACATTACCGACCCGGAAGGGCCGATACAGCTCGTTCAACGTCGGAGATCGGAAACCTCTATAGGCGGACGTGCGGACAGTCACCCAGTCATGAAGACGCCACACCACCCCGGCCCGCGGATTGACGCTCGTCTGGGTCTTTTCGTTCTGCCAGACATCCAGGCGGGCGCCGATCAGGAAATCAAGTGACGGCGTCACGGGCAGAAGAGCCTGCCCAAACAGCCCGGCCAGGTTCTGGTGATAACGGTCCCATCCGGCACCTCTCCAATCAAGTCCGACGACAAACAGCGAGGCCGGCCGCCAGGTCCAGGCAGCTCCGAAAGCACGCGAGGGTATCTCCTGACGACTGGTCAGGAATTCAGAAGAGCGATCCGCAGAGACGCGGGAGAAGTTGCTCGCGAAGAGCTCAGACTGCGCATAAAGGCGCCCATCCCAGTGTTCTCTTTCAATGCCGACGTCAAAAAGCGCCAGCCTTGACCGGTTGGTCTGCAGCCGGGTCCCGTTGTTTCGGGATTCGCGAAACAGGTTCAGGCCGGCATGAAAAGACTTGTAGTAAGCCCGGCCAAAAAAGGTCTGAAAAGCGGAGCCGGCCGGGACGTCTACGTGCCCCCGCGCTTCTTTCCGGACCAGATCGTAGCCGGAGCTGTCGAACAGACGTCCCGATAGCAAGTACCTCCAGTTGCCCTTTTGATCGGTTACCGCCAGATCCAGGTCTGCAATCCCCGCATTGCCCGCCTGGCCGCGAAGGGACAAAGAACGGCCAACCGGCGGCCGTGAGACCAGTTGAATCGTGCCACCGAGGGCGGAGTTCCCGTAAAGCTGGCTCGTGGCGCCGTGGACCACTTCAACCCGGTCGAGCGCCGTCGCCGGGAGGCGATTCCAGTAGACCCACCCGCCGACGGGGTCATTCATGGGAATGCCGTCGAGCAGCACGAGCGAGCGTCCGGCGCCGCTCGGCCCGATGCCGCGCAAGGAAACACCCTGAGTCGTCGGATGGGCGACGAGACTGCTCGATCGCCGGAAGAGGGAAAAACCGGGCACCGACCGGAGCAGGTCATCGAGCTCCAGAAATGGGGAGTTAGCAATCTGTTCCGACGGAACGACCGTCACCAGCGAGACCGCTTCAGAGACCGGCTGTTCAACCCTCGCCGCAGTGACGACAACTTCTTCAGCGGGACCTGCCGGCGGCGACTTGGTCTGCGTTTGCTCATCCTGGGCGACTGCCATTAAGAGGGCGAAGATGAGGACCGGTAATTGCATGATCCACTAAAACAACCGGAACGATGACAGCACTGTAATCGCCAGCAGGACGCCGCCCACTATCAGCGTACCAAGAATTGCGAGCAGCACCACTAGCCACGCCCAGTCGCCGAAGGAGGGTCGGTGTCGCCCTGAGGCGTGTCTATCCAAAAGGTCCAGATTCTTCTGGTTGGCCTTGAAAGCGAAATCGAACAAATCGCCGATCAACGGAAGGCTGCCGAGCAGGTAGTCGACGGCGACATTGAAAACCATGCGACCGATGACGATCTTCGGAAGCCCGTACCGCACCGACGCCATCACGATATAGGCGGACATGACGGCCGCCAGCGCATCGCCGGCGCCGGGCAGGAGGAGGCCGATGATCGGTTCGAGTCCGAACCGGATAGTGGTTCCGGGGATGCGGAAGACCTGGTCGAGGTAATGCGAGAGCCGGGCGAGACCCTGATCCACCTGCTTTGCCTTCGGCTGGAGCTCTGGCTCCTCCTCCGGGAGGCGATACCGCCGGGAGGCGTATGGTCGCATCTCTCCATTATTCCAAAAAACCGGCGAAGCTGGGACAATACCCGGACAAAGCAGGACGCATGATACGAGCGGCTATTTTCGACATGGATGGGGTGTTGACCGATTCGGAACCGGTTATCTGTTCCGCTGCGACGCAGATGTTTCGGGAAAAGGGCCTGAGCGTTTGTCCTGAAGATTTTCGTCCCTTCGTCGGCACTGGGGAAAACAGGTATATCGGCGGAGTCGCGGAAAAGTATGGCCTGGTTCTTGACATCGCGACGGCGAAACGCCGGACGTACGAGATTTACCTGGAGCTGGTGGAGCAAGGAATCGATGCCTTTCCGGGTGCGGTGGAGCTGGTTTCGCAATGCCGGGAATCCGGCCTTCTGCTGGCGGTCGCTTCAAGTGCCGACCGGATCAAGATCGAGGCGAACCTGAGGAAAATCGGGCTGCCTTGGGAAAGCTGGGACACTGTAGTCACCGCCGAGGATGTTCGCCACACGAAGCCGGCCCCCGATATCTTCCTTGCCGCCGCCGGGCGCCTGGAGCTCGCCCCCGGCGATTGCTGCGTGGTCGAAGATGCCCCGAACGGAGTGGCTGCGGCAAAGGCCGCGGGGATGAGATGTGTCGCGGTGGCGCAGACCTTCCCGGCCGAGCAACTCGCGGCGGCGGATCTTGTGCGCCCCGATCTGGCAAGTGTCACGGTCGACGACCTGATCGGGCAGTCCAAGAGCCGCGCTCGTTCTAACGCGAAACCCTGAAATATGGGTTCGGCGATGCGACTGAAGCAAGCGCCGCATAGGCCCAGCATTTTTAAAGCAGGCGTACACTATCGGCCACGGGAAGGAGAGGCGATGTCACTGAACATCGAAGTCTGGCAGCGGGACGCCACCACAAAGCGCGCTGTCTTTACGGCGAAAATGCAGCAGGACGAGAGCCGCTAATCCTACATTTCGTACAGCCCGGGAATGGATACTGGCAATCGCCCCGTTGGCGCCGTCTTGCCGCACAGCACCTTGGATAACGCTTCCAGGGCCGGCGGCAAGAGGCTATAGGTGCAAAGGTAAGTGGGGGCGGCCGGGTAGCTCCGCAAGTCATACGGCATCCGCAAAGCAACGGCGATGACCCGGACGCCGTGTTTCAGCAGCAGATCCACCAAAGCCGCCTGGCCGGGATGGTTCGTCGCATTTATCGTGCCGACGATGACCAGGTCGTAATCCCGAACGTGAGCGACTGCTGCCCGCAGCTCGGTTTCAGGGAGATCCAGAGCAACCAGGATCTCGTCTACTCCGGGGTGGAAGCAGCGCAGCGAAGAGGCTATCGAGGGCGCCAGATAGGACGATGTGTCCGCGGGCGTCAGGTCCTTGGGCCGCGGGATGATTATGGCCACCTTGGCGGAGCGCGGCAGATCCAGCGGAAGCAGGCAGGCCTGGTGCAGGACGAAGTGCAAATGCCGGCCGGCCCATCACTGCCGCTCCGCCCCTGATACCCACCAAAGGCCAGCGCGAGGAGTCACGCTAAAATATCCAGATGCCTAAGCTCCATTGGTGGCAGGAAGGTGTGATCTACCAGATCTACCCTCTGTCTTTTCAGGACAGTAACGGTGACGGTCAAGGGGATTTGCCGGGAATTACCAGTCGGCTTGATTACCTCGAGTGGCTGGGTGTCGACGCTGTCTGGCTCTCGCCCATCTATCCCTCGCCCATGGCGGATTGCGGGTACGACGTCTCCAACTACACAGACGTCAATCCCGTGTTCGGCACCCTGGCGGATCTGGACCGTCTGATTGCACAGGCGCATCGGCGCGGGTTACGACTGCTGCTGGACGTGGTTCCGAATCACACCTCGGATCAACACCCCTGGTTCCAGGAATCTCGCAGGTCACGAGACAATCCCAAGAGGTCCTGGTACATCTGGAAGGACGGTTCTCCCGATCGGCCGCCCAACAACTGGCTCAGCGTGTTTGGCGGAAGCGCCTGGGAATGGGACAAGCCAACCGCTCAGTATTACTACCATGCGTTTCTGAAGGAACAGCCGGACCTTAACTGGCGCCATCCCGAGGTGCAGCAGGCCATGCTCGATGCCATCAGATTCTGGCTGGATCGTGGGGTGGACGGATTCCGGATCGACGTGATCTGGCACATGATCAAGGACTCGCTCTTCCGTGACAACCCGGCCAATCCCCAGTACACGCCGGATCAATCACCGTACCTCAGCCTGCTGACCACTTACTCGGCTGATCGCCCGGAAGTCCACGAGGTGATCAAGAGGATCCGAGAGGTTGTTGACGCGTACGAGGAACGAGTTCTTCTCGGGGAAATCTACCTCCCGGTGGAAAGGACCGTCGAGTACTACGGAGAAGAAGGCTCGGGACTGCATCTGCCCTTCAATTTCCAACTGATCCAGCTTCCCTGGGACGCAGTTGCCATCAGCCGGGCAATCGAGCAGTATGAGCGCGTCCTTCCTGCCTATGGATGGCCGAACTGGGTGCTAGGCAACCACGACAAGCCGCGCGTCGCCAACCGGATCGGCCCGCGCCAGGCGCGCGTTGCCGCGATGCTGCTCTTGACCCTGCGCGGGACGCCCACCATTTACTACGGCGAAGAAATCGGGATGGCGAATGCCGACATCCCGCCCGAACTGGTCCGGGACACGCGAGGGATCAGGCAGCCCGGACGCGGTCGTGATCCGGTTCGCACGCCCATGCAGTGGAGCAGTGAGCGTCATGCGGGTTTCACGGTTGGCTCTCCGTGGCTGCCGGTCCATCCGCACTACCCGTCGATCAACGTGAATCGTCAGTGCGCCGAGTCAACCTCAATGCTGGCGCTCTACCGCCGGCTGATCCAGCTCAGGCGCTCGGAGCCCGCTTTGACTCGAGGTTCCTACCAAGGCCTCGCGGCACCGGCGGGAGTCATTACGTATCTGCGAGAGGCGGAAGGCAAGAGGTTCCTGGTCGCGCTCAACCTCGCTTCCCGGCCACAAACCATTCCTTTGGACGACATGTCCGGCCGGATCATTGTCTCGACCAGCCTGGGTACCGACGCCCCGCCCGTCGCGGGGTCGCTCGGACTCCGGGCGGACGAGGGAGTGATCGTGGAAGTGACAGGTTGAAGGGTCTAGTAAATCACGCCCATCTGCGAGCGTAGCAACCAGAACAAATGGCGGGCCGCCTGCGGCTCCATTTCGATCACCCCTGCGCGGACGGGGCGGTGGAGAAGCTGGCGGGACAAGAAAGCGCAACCGACCCGGAACTTCAGCCACTCCTTGCGGTAGCGGTTCAAGAGGCCATCCGACGCATTTCCGGTGATGAAGAAAATCGAGCCGTCTTCCAGCCTGAGCGCGAAGGTCTCGGGCATGTCGTTCACACTCACGATCTCGTCCGGCGATGAAACGGTCTCCGAAGGGTCGGCCGATACCCGTTCGACTTTTACAATGACCTCGCGAGTTTGGACAGCGGGCGTTTTGGTGGCCACTCTGGACAGTCGTGGTTGTCCGCGCGACGACAATTGCGCCCGTGTGATCGGGAAACGCTTGACTTCCATCCCTTTCATGTAAGCCGTCAGCGTCTCTTCGCCGATTTCCAGATACGCCTGGGGCTGTTGCGCAAGCTGGAGCCGGTAGCCAAGCATTAGAACCTCAGCAGAGGTGGCACAGGCCTCAGAGGTGCATGCCTTTTGCAGGCCGCAGAACAAGATGAAGGCGAGGAGCGCCAGGCGCGATGTGTTTTTCAAAATATGTAGACCTTTGTTCCGATCGGCGCCAGTCGGGCCAGCTTGATCAGGTCCGGCGACCCGAGCCGAATGCATCCGTGGGTTACGTTGCGGCCCAGCATCCGGTTGTACAGGGTTCCGTGAATGAAGTAGCCGTTTCCGATGGCCATGGCGTATTCGCCCAGCACGTTTTTCTCGTAGCGTTCGTTCTCGCTGACCGGGACCGCTCTCCCTTCTTCCAAGAAAGCCCAGTCGGGCTTGCGCCAAACGGGATTGCCGATCTTGGCTTGGATGCGGAATTCGCCCCGCGGCGTCTCGAACGTCCATCTCCGTCCCTGGCATTCGAGCTGGCGGCCGCTCCCGGTGGAGCACTTCGCCTCCAGGATGACTTTCTGTCCGCGCTTCAGCCAGAGCTTGTTGGCCGCGGTATCGATCAGGATGTAATAGCCCTTCGGCCGCATAGAGGCCAGTCTCCGCTCCATTCGCGCCACTTCTCTCTTCGTGCGCTTGAGGCGGGGCGCCGGCGGTTCGACAGGCGAAAGGACGAGCACTACAAAACTGGCCAGCACGAGCAAAGGAGGCCCCACGGCAAGCGCGGTTCGAAGCCAGCGTTTCATCTGGTAGCCTCCGCAACGGTGCCGGCCTGTCCGACAATCGTTACCGGCATTCCCACGTAGGCGAGGCGGAAGAGCTTCTCCATGTCGGAGTTGGAAAGAGCGACGCAACCCTGGGTCCAGTCCTTCCCCCGGCCTCCTTCGCCATGGATCTCGATCAGCGCGCCGAGCCTGGCACGCCGGCGAATCTCACCGCGGCGCTTGGCCAGCGCAAAATCCCGGCGATCGGCGGCATTGGGATAGTCAAGCAAAAGAGCCTGGAAATATAGGGTTTGACCGCCTGACTTCTTCTGTACCACTCGGTATCTGCCTTCCGGCGTCGCCCCATCCCCGCCTTCGTGCTTGTCAGGGAACCGGTTCCACCCGAGGTCCACCGCAAAGCGCTCAACGAGGCTTCCGGAGTCAAACAGCAGGGCCCGCCGGTTGTATTTATCAACGAGCAAGGCGGCTTTCTTGTGATGACGCGACCATTCGATGGTTTTCAGCGCCCAGATCTGCCATCTTCGCTGCTCCCGAGGGTTCCGATAGCGCTCCTTGAGGCCTTCGAGCCGGGACTCGAAGGCGGCGGCTTCCTCGTCGACGCGTTCCAGCAATTCCCTCACCTTGAGAAACTCGCCCTGCTGCCAGAAAGCCTTCGCGTTGGCCGTCTGAATCTGGAGCCGCGCGATCAGGCGACGCTGCGCCGGATCGAGCGTACCCCGACTCCATGCCCGCGTGTTCTCCTCCAATTGTTCGATCGCCTGCTGCTCCATTTGGCGCAGGCGCGCCTTTTCGGCGATACCTTCCTGCAGCAGAAGGCGAGCTTTTGCCAGCCGCTCTTGAACCTCCTGGATCAGCTTGTCGGTATGGCGAAAGAAAGCAACAGTATTCGACTCCACGGCGAACCTCCGTTGAGTCATTGCGAAGGCTGCCTCGAACTCGGAATACCTTTCGGGCAGATAGGTCGGGAGGCCCTGCAGCCGCAGCTCTCGTCGCGCGGCCTGCAGGTCCTTCCACTCTCTTTCCGGCAACTGCGTGCAGCCCGCCAGGGCCACTAGCAGAACCAGAGCGGCCGGCTGGCCAAGGCGGCACAGCCGGTCGACTTTAGCTGACCTTCTTCTTCTGGGTGGCCTGCTGAATGTCGCCAGCCACGGCATCCGCTTTCTCCTTTACGGCTCTGAACTGGTTGCGGGCATCCATGAAGTTGCCATTGTCCAGAGAAGTCTTGGCCTCGTTGAAGGACGCTTCGGCGGCTGTCAGATCGCCTTGCAGGGCGTCGAGATCGGCCTTGGTGCCTTTCCCTTTGGGCGCCTTTGCCAGGGCTTCCTTGGCCGCGTCAAGGGCCGCCTGGGCCTCGGTCTGTGCGGTCTGGGCCTCCGTCTTCACCTGTTCCTTATTCGCGCCCGCCGTTGAGGCGGCCGTGTCGGCCTGGGTCTTGGCCTGGGCCAGCAATTCCTTGGCTTTGTCATAATTGCGGCTGAAGGAAGACTTCTGATCCTGAACGGCAATCTCCGCCTCGGCTGCCTTCAAAACATCCGAAGCAGCCTGGTAAGCCTCTGCAGAATAAAGATCGGCTTCCGCGGTCCTGGCGGCCTCGAGGGCCTGCTGGGCAGCGGCGATTTCCTGATCCGGTTTTGAAGCGCAACCGGTCAACGAGAGTACCGCAACAAGCAGAACAAACACGGACATCGTACGCATGGTTTTCATCCTCCGCATAATAGGGGAATCGGTAAAGCGCGAATCCGTTAAGAAGTTAGTCGCTAAGCAGTTATTGAGAGGGCTCTGCTCATGGGGGGCGAAATTGCCCCCACACGAGCGCCTCACTATACGCCTGCTTCTGGGGGAAATCAAGCGCACGGAATGCCTTCAATGCCTTCTGAGTAAGCCCTCCGTCTTCTGTGTAGTGCCGCCTAAAGGACGCCTAAAGGCGGCACTACACTGGACTTTGGCGACAATAAACAGATGTGTGAACATTTTTTACGCCGAAGGCGTTAGGCAAGACAGTCCCGGCAACATGGCGACGCGGCTTTGCTGTTCCCCTTCAGGGAACGGGCGTGCAGACCAAATTACCCAGGGTAGCTGAAAAGCGCT
>JBHGBF010000052.1:0-25469 GCA_041946865.1 Acidobacteriota bacterium
GAGGCTTGGTAAAGCACCGGCCTCTCTCCTCGTTGCTGCCACACTCCGAACAAAAAAAACTGAGGGGTTACTCACACATCTGTTTATTTTCGCCAAAGTCCAGTCCCTCCCGGCAAAGCCGGGCTTGGGGCAGTTCGGCGTGTCTTTCTACTGACACGGGGGACAGCCGATATCAAGGACGACGCGCCATTGGCCGTCCGCCTCGCGACGCCAGGTCGAATTGAAGGTCCCCCTGCGATTACCGGCCGAGTCGTGCACGGGCCCCGAGCTGATCGCGAGTGTGCCACTGTCGATCACCTCGACGCGCTCCGGTTCCCAAGAGAACGGCGCCTGAGGTCCCTCAAAGAAACGTTTCCACCCTTCGGCAACCGCCGCGCGTCCCCGCAGGACGGTCCTTCCGAGGAAGATCGCCTCTTCGGCGACAAAGCTGGTAAACGCGGCGTGGTCGCGGTCGGCCATGGTCTTCGCAAACGCCAGCTCGCGCTCGCGAACCTGCTTCTGCAACTCGGCGGATGACCCCTGCGCGAGAAGGACTGCAGGCAGGACAAGAGCCAGCGCCAGGCGGGCCACGAGAATCGAAATCGAGGATCGGATCATAAGCGCGACTCCTTGGACAAGCGCCTCTGCGGCATTGAAGCCTCCCCTTCTTATAACATGGTGCCCGAAGCCCGAAAAGCAACGGAGACTTGATCCGATTTGGGCCGGCGGCCATCAAGATAAGGATAAGAATGGAGGTATGACACGAGTATCATGAGAACCCAGGCCTTTGTGAAGTGGGTGTTATGTTCGATTGCGGTCACGGTGACTCTGCTCGGAGGCGACAAAGCCTGGCAGAAGAAGCCGGTTGATCAATGGAGCGAGGATGACGTCCGGCAAGTGCTGAACGATTCGGCGTGGGCCAAGCGAGCCAAGGTCCGCTATGTCGAAGTGGCGTCTCCGCGAACTGGGGGAACTCTGCCCCTGCCGGGACCGTTTCCCAGCCCCAGCCCGGGCGGAGCACCACCCGTCGGGATCCCAGGTGGAGGACGGGGACCGGGCAGCCAGGGACCGACCGGGGTGAAGACCGGTTCGGAGGTCCTGGTGCGCTGGCAGAGTGCTTCCGTGGTACAGCAGGCTTTCAAGAAGGCGGGGGTTGAGCCGCCGCCCGGATCGGAACTGGCCGACACGAACTACGTGATCGCCGCGGTCGGGATGCCCGACCTGGGAACCGGCTTTGAAGACGCGGACGAAGCGCAGGTTCAAACTCGACTCCGGGACGGGGCGCGACTGTTTGTGGGCAACAAGCGGTCGGTCATACCGACCCGTGTCAGAGCCGAGTTGCTCGACCACGGCTGGACAATCGTTTACGTGTTCCCGAGGTCGGAGGTCGGCCCGCTCAACAATGAGAAAGTGAAACTTTTGGCCCGGGTGGGCCCGGCGCAGTTCAGTGCGGAATTTAAGACGAAAGACATGGAATTCGCAGGGAAACCCGACCTGTAGAGCCAGGCCAGAACCGCGTTCCGGACCGATTCGACGACTTCAGGATGTCATCGTTCTCCTCTGTCCTCTCGAGCCTGCTTGAGCAGGGTGCGGACGCGCTCTGCTAGCTCTCCGTCGGGATGGTATTTCAGGTACTCCTCCATCTCCCTGATCCGTTCTTCGTACCGGCTCTGTAGGAGATACAGATCGGCCAGGGACAGTTGCGGCGAGGAAAAGTGTCGGGGGTCGAGGGACTTGGCCTGGCGAAGGTGTGTCTCGGCTTTCTCGAAGTCTCCGAGCATGAGGTAGTTCTTGCCGAGCTGCGAGTGGGCGAGCGCGTCCTCGGGCGCCCGCCTGACCGCTCTTTGGTTTATCTTGAGCGCCTCGGCGTCTTTGCGCACCGCCAGGAGCGCTCCACCGAGATTGACCAGCGCCCAGTAAGCACCCGGATCCTCCTTCAGTGAACGCCGGAAGTGCTGCTCTGCTGCCGGATAGTCGCCTGTCTGATAGGCAATGACCCCCAGCTGGTTCCAGGCCTCAGCGTAATGCGGAGCGATCTCAATAGCGCTCAGCAGGTGTTTCCTGGCGCCTTCGACATCATTCTTACCCAGGCACTCAAGCGATCGGTGAACTTCCTGCTGGGCTTTCTTCGGTATCGTCAGCTGGGACCTTTGAACGATTTCGTCGTCATCCGCCGAGGCTACGGGCGTGAACTTAAACTCCTCACGGACGATACCCTTGTTGTCCGCATGCGTCGGCCCAATCTCAACCGTCTTCCGCATTTCGCCTTGCCTGCTGACCGCGACGATCAGGACATAGGAGCCCTGCAGCAGCTTCCGGAACTTGAACGTGCCGTCGAAACCAACGCGCGCCTGGTTGCTGTAAGGCAGGGTGCCGCCGTGGAGGAAGACCCAAGGCTCGGGGTCTCGGATCAGTTTCCCGTCCGCGTCCACTACCCGGCCGTGCAACTCAAAGAGCCGTGGTTTCCCATCGGCCGTCGCCGGCATCCCGCCGGCGAGCAACCAGGCCGCAACTAAGGCGCTTACGACAGGTGAGGCGCCGATCATCTGGAATCCCTCTCGGGGACATTTTACTCCGTTGGGCCAGGGCTGGTCGCTTCTTAGCGAGCCATTTGCCTCCTTTCCGCTTTTGCGGCAACATGGTTAGCCGTATGCACGACTACCAAATAGCCGTTATTCCGGGGGACGGGATAGGGCAGGAGGTCACGCCGGAGGGACTCAGGGTCCTTGAGCTTGCGGGCGAGATGACAGGCGAGTTTCGGCTGCACTGCGAACAGTTTCCCTGGGGATGCGAATACTATCTGAAGACCGGGCGGATGATGGCGGAGGACGGCCTGAAGACGCTCCAGTCCTTTGATGCCATTTATTTCGGAGCGGTCGGCTTCCCGTCGGTTCCGGATCACATTTCTCTGCGTGGTCTCCGGCTGCCTATCTGCCAAGGGTTTGAGCAGTATGTCTGCCTGCGTCCGAGCCTGCTTTTGCCCGGAATCCGCTGCCCGCTGGCCGGGCGCAGGGCGGGCGACATCGATTTTGTGGTGGTTCGCGAGAATACCGAGGGCGAATACTCGGGCTCCGGGGGCCGGGCGCACCGCGGATTGCCGATCGAGGTAGCGACTGAGACCTCGGTTTTCACCCGCGTAGGAGTCGAGAGGGTGATTCGCTACGCCTACAGGCTGGCTGCCAGCCGGCGCAAGCGCCTGGTCAACGCCACCAAGTCGAATGCCCAGCAGTACGCGATGACGCTCTGGGATGAAGTCTTCGCCGCGATTGGCCGCGAGTTTTCCGGAGTCCGCACCGAGCGTGTTTTGATTGACGCTCTGGCCGCCCGATTTGTCCTGCGTCCGGATTCTCTCGACGTGGTCGTCGGCTCCAATCTCTTCGGCGATATCCTGACCGACCTGGGAGCGGCTGTTTGCGGGAGCATGGGGCTCGCCCCCAGCGGAAACATCAATCCGGAGCGTGATTACCCCTCGATGTTCGAACCGGTTCACGGGTCGGCCCCGGACATCTGCGGCAAAGGAATCGCGAATCCGATTGCCATGATCTGGTGCGGCGCCATGATGCTCGAGCTGCTGGGAGAACAGAGGGCCGCGGATCTGATCCTGTCTGCCATAAAGGCAGTTACAGCAGCGGGCCAGACGCTGACACCGGATCTGGGGGGAACGGCCCGAACCCCCGAGGTGACGGACGCGGTTATCGCCGAGGCGAAAAGGCTGGCCCAATGAGTCTCTCAGTGAGAGCCGCACTTCCGGTCTGCCTCTGGCTGGCTCTCCTTTTGCTTCCGGCGCCCGAGGGGTTGGCGCCGGGAGCGTGGTCGTATTTCGCCCTGTTCTCCGGCGTAATCCTCGGACTGATCCTTGAGCCTCTCCCGGCGGCAGCCATCGGCATCATCGGCACCGCTCTGGGCGCAGTCCTGCGGCTGGTGGAGTCGAGCCCCGCCGCCTCCGTCTCCTGGGCTCTAAGCGGCTTTTCCGACCGGACCGTCTGGCTGATTTTCGGGGCTTATGTCTTTTCGATCGGCTACAACAAGACCGGACTCGGCCGGCGTATTGCTCTGCATCTGGTCAGGCGGCTCGGCGGTCGCACCCTGGGTCTGGGGTACTCGATAGCGTTTGCCGACCTGGTCCTGGCACCCGGCACGCCCTCCAATACGGCGCGCAGTGCGGGAACCCTCTTCCCTGTCATTTCCAACATACCTCCGCTCTACGGCTCGGGACCCGGGCCCACGGCTGGCCAGATCGGCGGCTTCCTCATGTGGACGGCCTTTGCGAGCACGGCTGTGACCAGCTCCATGTTCGTCACCTCGCTGGCCCCGAATGTCCTGGCGCTGAGTATCGTGAAGCAAACCACAGGAGTCGAAATCAGCTGGACGGACTGGTGGTTCGGTTTTCTGCCGGTCGGAGGCATTCTCCTGGTCCTGACGCCGCTGCTGGCCTACTGGATCTACCCTCCGAAGATCAAGAAAAGCACAGAAGTTCCAGCCTGGGCCGCCGCCGAGCTGCGCAGTATGAGCCGGATCAGCGGGCCAGAGATCAAGATGGCGATTGCGGTGGCGATCGCCATTTTTCTCTGGGTAACCGGCAACAACGGCCAGATTTCCCTTCCTTTCCTCGGGGCCAATTTTATCGACGCCACCGGCGCCGTCCTGCTGGTGATCGCGCTGTTGCTTCTGGGCCGGGTTCTGACGTGGCAGGATATCCTCGCGAACCAAGGGGCGTGGAACATCCTCGTCTGGTTTGCGACTCTCGTCACTTTGGCTGACGGTTTGAACCGGGTGGGATTCATTAAGTGGGTCGCGCAACGCGTCGCGGCGCCTCTGGCCGCGTTCAACCCTATCCTGACAATGGCGCTTTTAGTCGGGTTGTTCTTTTTCATCCACTACTTTTTTGCCAGCCTTAGCGCGCATACCGCTGCCGTCCTGCCTGTCGTCTTGGGTGTCGGGGCCGCCATCCCCGGCATTCCCGTCAGCGCCTTTTCCTTGCTCCTTGTCTACTCCCTCGGGCTGATGGGTGTCATTTCCCCGTACGCGACAGGCCCGGCGCCGATCTATTACGCGAGTGGGTTCATTGGACGAACCGACTTCTGGAGACTCGGTCTGGTTTTTGGCCTGATATTCTTTACGGCGCTGATTCTGATCGGCTTGCCGTGGCTCACGTGAATTTGTATCCCGACGGATCAGGGGAACCACGAACGGGTTGGAGTCACCAGGGTTTCTGTTAGAATCTGGCCTTTCTGGAGAACCTGATGATGAAACACTTTCGCTTGCTCGTTGGCGCCCTGATCCTGTCCACCTCCCTCTTCGCTGCCGATGCGCTCAAACCGCCTGTTGCCGCGAAACGGCCGAAGGATGTCACCCTCCATGGTGACCGGCGCATTGACGACTACTTCTGGCTCAGAGAGAAATCGAACCCCGAGGTCGCCGCTTATCTGGAAGCGGAAAACGCGTATGCCAAGGCAGTCCTGAAGCCCACGGAGGCATTGCAGGAGAAGCTTTACCGGGAAATGCTCGGGCGGATCAAACAGACCGATCTCTCGGCGCCGTACAAGGAAGGCGACTACTACTACTATTCACGAACCGAGGAAGGGAAGCAGTATCCAATCCACTGCCGGAAAAAAGGCGCGCTCGACGCATCCGAGCAGGTGACGATCGACGTCAACGAGCTGTCCAAAGGCCGAAAATTCACGGCGCTCGGCGCGTATACGGTCAGCGACGACGGCAATCTGCTTGCCTACTCAGTCGATTTTACCGGCTTTCGTCAGTACAAACTCCAGATCAAGAACCTGCGAACCGGCGAAGTGCTGCCCGATTCGGCTGAGAAGGTCGTATCGGTCGCCTGGGCCGGCGACAACAAGACCCTGTTCTACACGGTGGAAGATCCCGCCAAACGGTCCTACCGGCTTTATCGCCACCGTGTCGGGCAAACGGGCGACCGCCTGATCTATGAAGAGAAGGACGAGCTGTTCGAGATCGGCCTCGGCAGGACCCGCAGCAAGGAATTCGTTGTCCTGTCCATCAACAGCCACACCACGTCTGAGATCCGGTACCTGAAAGCCTCCACACCTGAGGCCGAGCTCCAGATCCTGCTGCCCCGAAAACACATGATCGAGTATGCGGTCGACCACCACGGTGACAGATTTTACATGCTGATCAACGACAGGGGCCGGAACTTCAGACTGGTGTCAATGCCTGTCGGCAACCAGTCGCCAGCCGACTGGAAGGAGCTGCTGGCTCACGACCCAAACGTCATGCTCGAAGATCTCGACCTGTTCGCCAATCACCTGGTCCTTTATCGGCGTAAGAGCGGACTCCAGGAGATTCAGGTGTTAAACCTGCAGACCGGGAACAAGCACTTCGTCTCGTTTCCGGAGCCGACGTACTCCGTGTTCCCGTCTCAGAATCGCGAATGGAACACAACCCGGCTTCGCTATAGTTACCAGTCGTTTATTACCCCGAGCTCGATCTTTGACTACGACATGGAATCCCGGCAGTCCCAGCTGCTGAAGCAGACCGAGGTCCTGGGCGGGTACGATCCCAAACAGTACCAGTCGGAGAGGATTTACGCGACAGCCAAGGACGGCACGAAGGTCCCCATATCGCTCGTCTATCGGCGGGGACTCGCGAAAGACGGGCAGGCGCCGATGCTCCTGGAAGGGTACGGGTCTTACGGCTACCCGAATGCCGTCACTTTCTCCTCCAACGATTTGAGCCTCCTGGATCGCGGCGTCGTGCTGGGTACTGCCCACATCCGCGGCGGCGGGGAGATGGGGAAGAGCTGGCACGACCAGGGACGGATGAAGAACAAATTGAACACCTTCACCGACTTCATCGCCTGCGCCGAGCACCTGATTCAACAGAAGTATACGTCCCGAGATCGTCTGACAATCGTCGGCGGGAGCGCGGGTGGCTTGCTCATGGGCGCCGTCACCAACTTGCGTCCGGATCTCTTCAAGATTGTCATCAGTCACGTCCCCTTTGTCGACGTTATCAACACCATGTCCGACACCACCCTCCCGCTGACTGTGGGTGAGTTCGAGGAATGGGGAAACCCGGCCAAAAAGGACGAGTACGACTACATCAAGCAGTATTGCCCATACACCAATCTGAGTGCCAAGGACTACCCCACAATGCTGGTGAAAACGTCATTCAACGACAGCCAGGTCATGTACTTTGAACCAGCGAAATACGTCGCCAGGCTGCGGAGCCTGAAGACCGATCAAAACCCGCTGTTCCTGATAACCAACATGGCGGCGGGCCATGGCGGGTCATCCGGCCGCTATGACCGCCTGCGCGAGCTGGCCTTGGATTACGCTTTCATGCTGAGCCAGCTGGGAATGGGCCAATAGGGGTGAAAAAGTGAACGACACGGGCGACGTGGACACCCTTCCGGTTCGCTTGTCCACGTCCATTTCCTGCATGTCGTCCACTCAGTCCATTGTCCCCTTCAAAACCTCTGCTTGCCCGCCGACAGTTCTTTGCTCAGGCGGGCGTAATCCACATCCTGAACGGCCTGCTTCGTCTCAATCGCCAGCACTGCGGCGGTTGCCGCGCTCTGACCCAGGCACATGAAAACCGGCTCCATCCGCACTGAGCCGTAGGCGATATGCGAGCAGGAAAGGCAGACCGGTACCAGGAGATTCGTGCGCTCGCTTTTCTTAGGCACCATCGATCCGTAAGGGATACGATAGGGCTTCGGGGGAAGGACACCGATGTCTCCCTCGTTCTGAACGAGACCGTCGGGCGTCACATACCTCTGGACGTTGTGGGAATCCATGGTGTACGACCCCATCGCGACCGGCATCGGGGCTTCGCGGCGGCCCAGAACCTCGTGCTCCGTGAGGATGTAGTCTCCAATCATCCGCCGCGCTTCTCGGACGTACATCTGGTACGGCCAGTTTCCATTGTCGGTGAACTCGTCCGCCGCAAGCCCGTACTGGGCCATCCGGTTGCGCACATCCGAGGGCACGCGCGGGTCGTTGGCCAGAAAGTACATCAACCCCTTCTGATACAGTTCATGCTCCTTGATGATCTCCTGGCGCCGCTGGTAAGAAGCTTCGGGATAGTCGTAATTCATTCCGATGTTGTCGGTGCTGAACGGCCCGTGATTGTTCATGTCGGTTTTCCGGGCGGATTACGCTCGATCCTCGAAAGCTGCGCCAGCCGGGCTTTCACAGCGAACGAACGCCCTGACGCATTTCGGCTTCCGGGCGGCGTTCACCCCTGGGAACGGAAGTGATATTCTGAACACATCTCAGCCTATCCAGACCGCCCTTGACAGGCGATCTGCGATTCTTGAGGCTCTGCCCGAAATCCGAATCTTAAGGAGGTTCGTTGTGCAAACCACAGTCTACGACGAACGCGAGGTCGGCCTTGAACAACAGCCGCAAGAGAGGTTAAGCCGGCAGGCGCTCCGTCTGGAGGAAAGCCGGGACGGCATGGCGACAGCGCTCGGCTGGTTCAGTCTCGGCCTCGGAGTCGCCGAATTAGCAGCGCCCAGACGGCTCTCGCGTTGGATCGGGGTGCAAGAGCGCCCGAATCTGCTGCGGCTGTTGGGTCTGCGTGAAATCGCCAGCGGTCTCGGGATCCTGATGCAGGGGAGACCGACACCCTGGCTCTGGTCGCGGCTCGCCGGTGACGCTGTCGACCTGACACTCCTTGGAATCGCGCTCAACTCTGCCGCGTCCGACAGGAAGCGGGTCGGAGTCGCAACGGCGGCCGCAGTTGGCGTGACTGCTTTGGATATCATTTCGAGTACAAGACAGATTCGCGAGAGCGAACCGATCCGAGTGCGGAAGGCCATCACCATCAACCGCCCGCCCGAGGAGTTGTATCGGTTCTGGCGTGATCTTCAGAACCTGCCCCGATTTATGAAAAACCTGGAATCGGTCCGGACACTGGGTGGGGATCGTTCGCACTGGATCGCGTCCGGCCCGGGTGGTTCCCGGATCGAGTGGGACGCGGAGATAACCCAGGACCAGCCGAACGAAAAGATCGCCTGGCGCTCCCTGGAAGGCGCGGACGTGGACAACTGGGGCTCGGTGCGGTTTTGGCCTACGCCGCGAGGGACCGAAGTTCACGTCGAAATCCGCTACTCTCCGCCGGGGGGAAGGCTTGGTTTCCTGGCCTCCTGGCTTACCGGGAAGGAACCAGGCCAGCAGGTCCAGGAGGATCTGCGCCGGCTCAAACGGGTGATGGAAACGGGGGAAATCCCGACCACCGCGGGACAGCCCTCAGGCCCGTCAAAGACAGCGATTCTGAGCAGCCTGTTCCGGGCTGCTGAAAGGCGAAGGGGGTTAGAATCATGAAGGCGACCTGTTACCACGCCAAGCATGATCTGCGGGTGGAGGACGTTCCCGATCCAAAAGTCCTGAACCCGCGGGATGCCATCGTAAGAATCACTTCAACCGCCATTTGCGGATCGGATCTCCATCTTTACAACGGCCTGGTCCCGAGCATGCTCGACGGAGACATCCTGGGACACGAGTTCATGGGCGAAGTAGTGGAGGTCGGAAAGGAGGTCAAAAAACTGCGAGTCGGCGACCGGATCGTGGTTCCTTTCCCGATCGCCTGCGGAAACTGCTGGTACTGCCGCCAGGGGATGTACTCACTGTGCGACAATTCCAATCCCAACGCCTGGATGGCCGAGAAAATGTGGGGATATTCGCCGGCCGGCATCTACGGCTACTCGCACATGCTCGGCGGATACGCTGGCGGGCAGGCTCAATATGCCCGCGTGCCGTTTGCCGATGTGGATCATATCAAGGTTCCGCCCGAGCTCCCCGATGAAAAGGTGCTCTTTCTGTCCGATATTTTCCCGACCGGCTACATGGCGGCGGAGAACTGCAATATCAAACAAGGTGACGTGGTCGCTGTCTGGGGCTGTGGCCCGGTCGGCCAGTTTGCTATTAAAAGCTCGATCCTGCTCGGCGCCGACCGGGTCATCGCCATCGACCGTTTCGCAGAACGCTTGAGGATGGCCCGGGAGAAAGCCGGGGCCGAAACCATCAACTATGAGGAATCGAATGTCCTCGAAGCTCTCGATGAGATGACCGGCGGACGCGGACCCGATGCCTGCATTGACGCCGTGGGCATGGAAGCGCACGCGCCCGGGTTGTACGGCTTCTTCGACCGGGCCAAGCAAGCGACAATAATGGAGACCGACCGGCCGATTGCCTTGCGCGAGGCAATCCTCGCCTGCCGCAAGGGCGGAACCGTCTCAGTGCCCGGCGTCTACGGGGGGGTTCTCGACAAGATTCCTTTCGGGGCCGCCATGAACAAGGCACTCACGATCAAAACCGGCCAGACTCACGTCCAGCGCTACATGCAGCCCCTGCTCGAGCGGATTCAAAAAGGCGAAATCGACCCGAGTTTTGTCATCACCCACCAGATGCGCCTGGAGGACGCGCCGGAAGGGTACCGGATGTTCCGGGACAAGCAGGACGAGTGCATCAAGGTCGTGCTGAAAGCGGCCTGATTCAGTTCCATGAACAAGGACCCACTCGAACGCAATCCGTTGTCCGACACGACGACGGGCACGTTTTCACTCAGGGAAGGACCGCTGGAGATCCATCGTTGGGGTCCGCTCCAGGTAAGAGAGACACTCGGCCACGGGGGATTCGGCACGGTTTATCGAGCCTGGGACCCCAACCTCCAGAGAGAAGTCGCGCTTAAGCTGCTGGACACTTCCCGTAAGGACCTGCTCCGTTCCCGGGAGACTATCCTTCGTGAGGGCCGCCTCCTCGCCCGGATTCGTCATCAGAACGTCGCTACAGTCCATGGAGTCGCCGAACATGACGGAATGGTCGGCCTGTGGATGGAACTGGTCCGCGGCAAAAGCCTCGAGCAGCTGCTGAAAACCAACGGGCCGTTCGGCTCGCGCGAGTCCATTGGCATCGGCATCGAGGTTTGTTCGGCATTAGGCGCCGCTCACACGGCCGGCGTCGTTCACGGCGATATTTCGGCCAAGAACGTGATCCGGGAAGAGGGCGGGCGCATTGTCCTGGTTGATCTCGGTCTCGGCACGCTGCGTCCCGAGGTGGTGACCCACGAGACTCCCTGGGCAATAGCAGGAACGCCCGTCTACATGGCGCCCGAGATGCTCCAGGGCAGAAACCCTTCGGTCACGACCGACGTCTACGCGATGGGTGTCCTTCTTTACCACCTGGTCGCCGGCGAGTATCCGTCCGAGGGGGCGGCCCGGCTAAATGAGGCCCGTTGCGGCAAGGGCGATCTGCTACGCGATCTTCGGCCGGGCCTCTCCGAGGCCTTCTGCCGCGTAGTCGAGCGTGCCCTCGCGCCGAATCCCGGCGAGCGATTTCAGTCCATGGGGGAGTTCCAGGTGGCTCTGGAGAGATGCTCGCAACCGCTGGTGACGACAAACGGGTATCACCGGCGCAACCGGTTCTTCTCAATCGGAATCGCACTGGCGCTGATCGCTGCTCTTCTGATCGGAGCTTACCTTGTCTTGTCGAGCCATCCCCAGCTCCCTGAAGGGTCGAAAATCATGCTGGCCGACCTGGACAACAAGACCCAGGACGTGCAGCTCGATGGAGTGAGCGCTCTTCTGCGCAGCCAGCTGAGCCAACTCAGTTATTTCGACCTGCTCGACCAGTCGGTCATCAAGGAGGTCCTGCAGAGGATGGCGCGACCGCCCGATGCGCGTCTGACCCAACAGCTGGCCCGAGAAGTGGCGTGGCGAGAGGGCATCGACCTGGTGGTGGCCGGCGAACTGACGCCTCTCGGCAACAGCTACCTCCTGAACGTCAATGTCGAAAAGATCGGCGAGGATCCGGATTTGCCCGAAACCATCTGGACTAATAGCTTTCGAGCCTCAGACAAAAGCGCGATTTTCGACGTGATCGACGAAACCGCGGCCTGGATCAGAGACGTGATCGCCCGGACCTCGACAGACGGCGGACCCAAGACCCTGCCGTCTCGCGAAGCGACCACGGCATCCTGGGAAGCGCTTGACTCTTACTCACGGGCCGAAGAGCTCCAGGAAAAGGGCCATTCGGAAGACGCTGTTCTACTCCTCCAGGAAGCGGTTCGCATCGATCCGAGCTTCGCGCTCGCTCACATGAGGACAGGCGACATCCTGATCAGCCTGGGGCGACACCGCGAAGGATACAAAGCCTGGCAAAGGGCGCTGCACACGGCCAGGTCCCGGCGCCTCACCCGGCGGGAAGAGCTGCGTATCGCCGGACTCTATGCTTACGACACTAACGATTTCAAGGAGTCGGAGAAGATCTTTCAAACCTTCTCCCTCCAATATCCGAACGACTATCACCCCTTCTTTCTTCACGCGTTCGCCCTGCGCGCACAAGGTCGATACGAAGAAGCGATTCACGATTTTGAGCAGGCAGGAAGGCGGCGCTCGCTTTTCCACATTCCCGCGCAATTGGCCCGGACTTGGATGCTCATGGGCAAACTCGACCTGGCTCTCCAGCAGGCCGGCCAGCTCAGAGAGATGAATCAGCCGGAATGGGCACTGGTAATGGAAGCCTCCTGTCGCTTCCTGGAAGGCCGGTTAGACCAGGCGGAAGCCAAATTCCGTCAGCTCATCGCGTCGCCGGATTCGACATGGAAAAGTGAAGGTTATGGATCTCTCGCTTATATGCTTGGCGAGCAGGGTCGCACTGCCGAAGCCATGCAGTTGCTGGAACAGGGAATCCTCCATGATTCTCGAAGCCAGATGGCATCGAGAAAAGCCGATAAGCTGATCGCGAAAGCTTACCTGGCTTACCAGCTCGGTGATGCCGCCTCCTGCAAGCGCGCCTGTCTCGAAGCTGTCGACCTGGAAGCTGGTCCTCTTCGGCTGGCCCGAGCCGGGAGTCTGCTCGCTCGGGTCGGGGCCGTCGCGGAAGCCGAGCAGCTCCTGAAGCGGTTCGGTACCGATATGCACGCCCCGGTTTTCAGGCTGGCCCGTAGTCGGATCTGCGGAGAGATTTTTCTGAGGCGGAAGCTTTACCCGCAGGCGATCGCTTCGCTGCGTGAGGCCGAGCAACTGGAACCCTTCTATTCCCCAAAGGAATACCTGGCCAGCGCCCTGGCTAAGAGCGGGAGGAGCGCAGAAGCGCTGGACCAATACCTGATCATCAAGAAGTCGCCTGCCAGGTTCTGGCAGGCACCTCAGGCCGAGCTTCCAGGCATCTGGGCGGATTCGCTGCTCCGTTGTGCTGAGCTGGCAGAGTCTCTTCACCACACCGCCGTCGCCCAGGAAGCCCGTGATGCGTATCGGCGACTCAGGCCAACATTGGCCAGACAGCCGATTCGGAAATGAGGAAACGAGGTTCAGAACGAAAGGAGTCTCAATGAATATCTCTCCGGAAACGAAGTACACAGAACGATGCGCCTTGATCTGGTTTGCGATCAGTTCCCAGCCGGTCTTCGACGCCTTGAAAACCGGGCGTTTTGGAGAGCTTCGCCGGCTCGGGGTGAAAGTTGATGAGCAGGCTTTTCGTGACATCTACAGCCTGGTCTCCGAAAAACCCCAATATCTGGACGCGCTCCAGACTGTTCACGAGATGTGGATGATCCAGTGCAGCCCTCCCCCCTGCTCGATCGCAGATTCCACCTATGAATCCGTCATGAGGGAACTGCAGAACGGTCTTCGGCCGGCCCATCGCAAAGCGTAGCAGGGGCATCGGATGCGCGGTGACTACCTCGTCAGCGCAGTCATGCCGACGGCGAACCGGCCGCGGCTGGTGCGGGCGGCGATCGCTTGTTTTCAGGCACAGACGTACGCACCCCGAGAGCTGGTGATCCTGGATGATGGCGAAAGTGTCGAGAATCTCATTCCCAACGACGACAAGATCCGCTACTTCCACTTCACCCCGACCAGGGTTCTGGGTGAAAAACACAATCTCGGCTGTGAATTGTCGAGGGGCGAGATTATCTGTCATTGGGACGACGACGACTGGAGCGCCCCGGGCAGAATGGAGCAACAGGTAGCGGCACTGCTTGCTTCGGGAAAGTCAGTGACCGGCTATCATTCCCTGATTTTTCTCGACGAGGTCCAGTTGCGCGCCTGGGATTACCACGGACCGCATGACTGGGTCCTCGGCTGCTCGCTCTGTTACTTGAAGTCCTATTGGGCGGAAGATCGGTTTCCGCGAATCAGCGCCGGCTATGACAGCTACATGATTCTTCAGGCAAGGAAGCGAGCCCAGTTGTCTTCGCTGCCCGGCCCAGACCAGCTGGTAGCCCGACGCCACTCGCGCAACACCAGTCCTTTCTTACTTTGCGCGAAATACTACCGCGAGATCGGCCTGGACGCGCTCCCGCCACTGTTCGTCCGCCGGCCCGCCATCCGGTCCTAGTTCCGCCTTCAAGCGGGTTGTTGCAAACACGGACCTGCTATGGCCTGGCTCTGAAAAGCCCGCCTGGAGGCGGATTTTGTGAAGCGACGCCAGTCACGAAGCTCGTGTGAGGAAGCGGCGCCGTAACCAACAGTGTGGAACGATCGACGCCGTCGAGCTTGCGATCCGGATTAATGCCCAGGATCGACGCCACCGTCGGCGCGATATCGACACTCCAAATCTCCTGCTCGACAACTTTTGCGGGCCGCCCGGGCACGATCAGCACAAAAGGAATGTGGCGGTCATAATCATAAGGTGAGCCGTGCCCGGTTCCGGGTCCGAAATGCGGGAGAACATGCTCCCTGTACTGGATTAGCAAATCCGGACTGCGCTCCGGATTGAAGCTATGCAGGTAACGGACCAGGAACGGGTCCCGGTTCGGTGGAGGATTCAGCAACTCCGTGCGCGTCCACACCCGGGAAACCGACGGACAACGGGCCAGCCGGCCGGACAGCTCACGCTCGACCTGTTCCCGGGACAGGTTCCTCTTGGCCAGGGTCTCATAGTTGAAATACAGGTCTTCCAGCAGCCAATTGTCTTTGCCGAACTTCTCCTCGAGCTTCGCACCCAAGCCCTCCAGGCAGACCACATCTTCCATGCTGATCCTGCTTCCCGGGAGATTTTTCATTTTCAAATACTCGGGGAGTTCCATCACCCCGTGATCCGCCGAAAACGAGATGACCATGCGATCCAGGCCGACCTGCTGGTCTAGGTAGCGGAGTAGAGCACCCAGGATCTGGTCCAGTCTCAGGAAAGTATCGAGGGCTTCCGGACTGTTCGGGCCGTAGGTGTGACCCACAGAATCGACGGCGGAGAAGGACAGGCCCAGGAAGTCGAGATGGTCATCCTGGCCCAGCTTCTCCTGGGCTACCAGTTGCTGAGCAAATTCACTCAGATACTCGTCCATGTACGGGGTTGCGCCAAAGGCCAGAAAGTAGGCGGCATCCGGGGTAAAGGTCAGCCCCCCAATCGGGTGAGGGAACGTAGACGCGCAATTGACAATTTCGATGCCGGCGGTTTTGCGGGCCTCTTCGCTGACCGGAAGCGGTGTCCACAGCTTCCCGAACCGGAGCGCCGGGCTGTGGTCCCGGGTGAAGGCACGAATCCACTCCGGGTAGGTCCGGTAGTAGTATTCGCTCGTGACGAACTCGCCGGTCTTGTCGTCGTACCAAAAGGCGCCGTGCGCCTGCCCGCCGCCTAGCAGGATTGCGCCGCGGTCTTTGCGGCTTGCCGCAAAAACTTTCGATTGCGGATCCGCCCGCCGGATCCAGTCGGCCAGGCCCGACAGCAGGAGATGACGGGGCGAGCGTCCAGACGAGCTGGCCGCCGTTGAAGTCCCTTTGGAGGTGACAATCGGAGAGGCGGGATCCTCGACGCAATTGACGACGCGCCTCCTGGCCCGGTCAAACCATTCGTTGGAGATGATACCCGTCTTGGCCGGAAAACTTCCGGTCGCCAGTGTCGCATGTCCAGGCCCGGTCTCTGTCACCGCGTAATCGTGAAACGTGTTCGTGAAGTGGACCCCGCGATCCAGGATGAGCTTCAGCCCGTCCTTGAAGAGGGGCCGGAAACGAACCAGGTAGTCAAATCTTGCCTGGTCGACACTGATAAACAAAACCAGCCGGGGCTTCCTGGCCTCTGCGGCCATCCAACCGATGCTGACAAGAAAGACTAATCCCAGCAGAAACCGGACTCGCATCCAGCGGTGAGGGTGGTGCATTCATCGATTATGAAATATGGAGTCGGTCACCTCAAATTGCCGCCCTCGGGTCAATGCATCATTGGGACGGCATTCGACAGGCCAGGCGTGGGCCTTACGACCAGCGTGATCTCTCTCCAGTTCAGTTCCGAGAGCCCCAAGCCTGTCATTGTCCCTGCGAGACCGCCGGCGATGCCCCCGCCGGCCGCCCGAGGCCCTTCGTTTGCGGCATCCGAAGTTGCGAGGCCCGCGATGGCGCCCAGGAACAGGCCGGCAAACGCTCCGCCAATAACCGCGGCTACCCTCGATCCGTTCAGCTTCTCGCGGTAAACCACAGTCGAAATCGAGGTGCTGAGAATCTGCTGTACCCCCTTAAGCGCATCTGTGGAAGAGTCTTCGACGCGCATGGTGATGTTGTGCTGGTCGCCTCTCTCAACCTGGCCGCGAAGGTACGTTCCATCCTTGAGCATCAAGTCGACCTTCCGGTTCCAGATCCAGTTGAAGACGTCTTCGGACGCGACTGTCAACTTCCATCTCCGGGCAGTAATTGCCTTCGTTTGGGGCTCACAAGCGTAGATGACCTTTTCAGGGGTTGCCATCCCCGCGTCGAGAAGGGCTCCTATGCCAGATCCCCCGGCGGCGCCCGCAGCGCCAAGGATGACCCATACGCCTTCGGCAAAGTCATCGACAGGGGCGGAAACGGCTGCCAGGACGGCAAAGCCCGAGGCCGCCCCCATTAGAGCACCATTCTTCAGCGTGTCGCGGGCGGGCAATGAGACGACCGAGATTTTCTCCCTCTCGATCGGCCCGGACCGCAGCACGATCCGGCCCGCATCGTAGGCCTGGAAAGCCTCGGCTATCTTGCCCCCGGTCTTGAGATAGACCGCCACACGATCACCGGGTTTCAGCGACGCGACGTTTTGCCAGTCTCCCAAGGGTTTCTGCTCTGCCGAGACGGGGTCCCAGATACTGCCGAGCAACCCAAGAAGAACACCGACGTGAAAAAGGTAGGTTTTCATCTCTGCCTCCAGGCAGCGACGTTATGCAAGGCAGAGGCCTCAGACAATTGCCGGCTCACGTACATCACAAGGCTGGTGCTGCAACGATTTCTTGCACGTGGTGCAGCTTGCGGCCCTCCATTCGTCGCTTTCGCTTTGAGGGTGTTGGAAAAGGGCAGAGGATGCGCCTCCCGATCCGTTGGTAGTTCTGCCTTCAAACGGGCTTGTCCAAGCCAGGCCGTCGCAGAATCTGCGTCAAACCCCGCCTGAAGGCGGGACTACGAACGGACCGCGGAACACCGCTCGTCCAAGGAACCTTCTCAATATCCTCGCTTTTCGTTTCGGGACAAGTTGACACCATTTGACCTGCCCGATGCGCACAGAAGTTATTTGTGGATGCAAGCCACGTTGTACAGGACCATTGGCACGTCCGGATCGATCAGCAAAGTGTGGTTGGCCCACTCGAGACCCTGCGTGGTTCTGTCGGCCGGTTTACAATGAAGCCGAACCAACGGAGGAACTCGATTATGATGGCAAGACTGGTACATCCACTGCTCGCGCTGTCATCCTTGGTATGTCTTATGACCGCCGTCCTGCCCGCCCAGCCCGCGACCTCTGCCACTGCGCTCAAGGTCTATGGGCTGCGGACTGAGTACAAGGAAAACCCCATCGGGATCGACTCGGTCAGACCACGGCTGAGTTGGAAGATCGAATCCGACGCGCGGTCCGTCGTGCAGGCGGCCTATCAGATTCAGGTAGCCCGTAGTGAAAGCGACCTGCAGAGCGAACGCGGGCTCCTTTGGGATTCAGGACGCGTCAAGTCCGAAGAGTCGGCGCATCGCACGTACGAAGGTCCGGAGCTGAAATCACGACAACGGTGCTACTGGCGGGTGCGGGTCTGGGACGCAGCAGGCAAGGACTCGGGTTGGAGCGCCCCGGCGTTTTGGGAAATGGGGCTTCTCCGCCCCTCCGATTGGGAGGCCGTTTGGATCGAGCCTGGGATTGTCGAAGACGTCTCCAAGCCCGGGCCCGTGCCCATGTTGCGCGCCGATTTCAACATCAAGGGAGCGGTCAGCCGTGCCCGGGCCTATGTGACAAGCCGGGGCCTGTACGAGCTTTATCTGAACGGACGGAGAGTGGGCGACCAGGCTCTCACTCCCGGTTGGACCAGCTACAACAAGCGCCTGCAGTACCAGACCTACGACGTCACGGAACTCCTCAAGAACGGCGACAACGCTATAGGAGCGCTGCTCGGTAATGGGTGGTATCGGGGGGAGATTGGGTTCTCCAGACAGCGCAACTTCTACGGCAGCAAAGTCGCGCTTCTCCTGCAAATCAACGTAACCTACTCCGACGGGCGCGAGGAAGCGATCGTCTCCAACCGCAAATGGCGCTCAGCCACCGGGCCGATCCTGATGTCCGAAATCTACCACGGCGAGACCTACGACGCGCGCCTGGAAAAGCCTGACTGGGCCATGCCCGGTTTCGATCAAAGTCAATGGTCCCAGGTTCAGGTCGTCGATTACCCGAAAGCTAACTTGATCGCCCCCGCCGGGCCGCCGGTTCGCAAGACAGGTGAGATCAAGCCGGTGGCGATCCTCAAGACGCCGAACGGCGACACCGTTGTCGACATGGGCCAGAACATGGTCGGCTGGGTCCGGCTGAAAGTCGACGGCCCGGCCGGCGCCACGGTGACCTTGCGCCACGCCGAGGTTCTCGACAAGCAAGGCAACTTCTACACCGAGAATCTCCGCAACGCGAAACAAACCGTGACCTACACGCTCAAAGGCGGCGGCGCCGAAACGTTCGAGCCCCACTTCACCTTCCAAGGATTCCGCTACGTCGCAGTCGATGGCTACCCCGGGACCCTCGATCTCGACAGCCTGACTGGCGTTGTCGTTCACTCAGACATGGCCAAGAACGGCGAGCTCAAGACCTCGGTTCCCTTGATCAACCAGCTTCAACAGAACATCGTTTGGGGCCAGAAAGGGAATTTCGTCGACGTCCCGACCGACTGCCCGCAGCGCGACGAGCGTTTGGGGTGGACCGGCGACGCCCAGGTTTTCTCACGCACGGCCGCTTTTAACCGCGATGTGGCCGGATTCTTCGCCAAGTGGCTCAAGGACCTGGCAGCCGACCAGCTGGACAACGGCAGCGTCCCGCACGTGATTCCTGATGTCCTCAGCCGTCCCAACAGGCCATCGGCAGGATCGGCCGCCTGGGCCGATGCCGCCGTCATCATCCCCTGGACCATGTACCTGGTTTACGGCGACAAGAAGTTCCTCGAAGACCAGTATGAAAGCATGACGAGGTGGGTCGAGTACATGCGCCGGCGGGCCGGTGATGACTACATCTGGGACGGTGATTTCCACTTCGGCGACTGGTTGGCTTTTGCGACGACTCGTTCGGATTATCCAGGCGCTACAACCGGAAAAGACTATATCGCTACTGCCTTCTTCGCTCACTCAACCGACCTGCTGGCACGCGTCGCCCGGATCCTGGGCCGCCGGGAGGATGCCTCGCGATACGAACAGCTGCTATCGAGAATCAAGGAGGCATACCGCCGGGAGTTTGTGACCGAAAACGGCCGTGTCGCCGAGAATACCCAGACGGCTTACACTCTCGCCCTCGAATTCGATCTGCTGCCTGAAAACCTGCGTCCGGCCGCCGCCAAACGCCTGGCAGCGGACGTCCGCGAGCGAAAACACCTGACTACCGGGTTCGTCGGGACTCCCTACCTGTGTCATGTGCTCACCCGCTACGGCTATCTCGACGAAGCGTACCTGCTGCTGACCCGCCAGGAGTACCCGTCCTGGCTCTACCCGGTCAAGCAGGGCGCGACTACGATCTGGGAACGCTGGGATGGGCAGAAGCCGGACGGTTCATTTCAGGACAAGGGCATGAATTCGTTCAATCATTACGCCTACGGGGCGATCGGCGACTGGATGTACCGGGTCATGGCGGGCATTGAGATCGATCCCGCAGCCCCGGGCTACAAGCACGTCCTGATTCAGCCGAAACCGGGCGGAGGCTTCGAGAGCGTGAAGGCCAGTCACGAGACTATGTACGGGAAGGTGGGCTCGGCATGGACTCTGAAGGAGAGGAAGCTCGAGCTGGCCGTCGAGATTCCTGCGAACACCAGGGCGACGGTGCGCCTGCCGAAAGCCAGGGGGGCGAACATCACCGAGAGCGGACAGGCGCTTAAAGAAGGAAGCAATGGTATCGAACTCGCCCGGACGGAAGGCGACGCTATGGTAGTGAAGCTCGGTTCCGGCAGCTATCGGTTTGCGTACCTGATGGCGAAGTGATCAGCAAAACCCACGAATAACACGGATCGGACGGTTGAATTCGTATGTTCCGTGTTATTCGTCGGCGTCACCCTGCCTCAGAAACCGACTGAGCCCCTCCAAATCATCGGTGTTGATGAAATCCACCCCGGCATCCTTGAGCACCGCCCAGCCAGCCGGGTTATCCGGCGCCGCCCAGAAGCGGACCCGGTAGCCGTGGGCGTGGGCCTTCTTCACCATGTAGTTCAGCTGGTCACGCTCCTTGGGTAGGATCCCACCTTTGCCCGACCACTCGAAATAACGCGTCCAATCATCGCTCAAAAGCGGCATCACCGCGGGTTTTAGCCCGAGGTCGACGTCCGACAGCCGGCCGTCTAACCCGGCATATCTGATTCTTTCTGAAAGCATGAGCGATGCCGCCCGGTTTCCGGAAATAAAGACCGTGAGCAGGCCCGGACGCACCTCGTCTCCATCGAAAACGGTCAGGATATCTCGATACCTTTGCAAAACCGAGGAGAGTGCCTTCCAGGCCGGTTCAGCCTCGGATTTCACATCGATCAGCAGCGTGAACAGGCAGGCCGGGACAGAAGCCGGGCCGGCCTTCTTCCTCAAGCGCGCGGCGAGCGGTTCCAGATAGAGCGACTCGAGGGTCCGCTCCGGCCTGATCTGATCCGCGTCATGAGCGACGAGCAATTGCCCATTGACCAGGAAGACGTCGGCCTCGACACTGCAGAAGCCCCGCTCGAGAGCATCCAGCAGTGGGCGAGGATGCTGGTAGTCGTTGTGTGAATGCGCCTGTGCCAGCCAGCGACTTCCGCTCGAGACAGTCTGACCCGCGGCCCAGATCGACCAGGCAAAAATAGAGACTGACAATAAGAAGAGGTGGGTTCGACTGCGACCGAGCACTGCAGGTGTTTCCCACGGATCGAGTATCTTACGCCTTCTTCGCACCGTAGGCGCGATCGTACTCGATGAGCACGAGGGCCAGGAGAAAGAGAGTCGCGGCCACGCTAAGGTAGCTGGCGGGCGCAATGTCCAGGATAAGCGTGTTCAACACTCTCTCAATCCCTCCCAGAAGAAGGGCAAGGACACCGACAAGGGCTGCCGCGAGCGATATGACTTTCATCGTTTCCTCCTCGCACGTCAGGGACGTTATAGCACAAACGCCAAAACGCGGCGAAAAAAAGGGGAACTGCTTCAGGTTCAAGAGATCCCGGTTTGCTCTCCCGCCAGAATCGATTGCTCTTTCAGACGCTAGCGCGCGACGATTTCGACCGGTACAGCGGGAAGGACGCCCAGGGAAAGAGGCCGGTTCTGCCCGGCAGGCTTTCCCTGGTTCTGCTGGATGTCGGGACGTTGAAGGAAGACCCCGAAGATCAGATTGCGGTCTTGATGACGAGGCTCAAGCCGTCAGAATGCCGCCTCACCTCCTGGAGCGTAACACCTGCCGGCGGATGCTGAAGCTCGAGCTTGACGGCCTCGAGCACCGGCGCGCGGCCGGCCTTGATCGCGACTTCGGCGGTCCCGCCGAGCGGGATTCGCACCGGCCCGTCGACGGCGACTTGAGGAGCAGCACGGCGTCGATTTCCTCCTCGCACCGCATCGAGAAGCTCGCGGGCAGGCAACAGGTGCGTGCAGAGGAACGCCTGCATCATGTCTTCCAGGCGTTCTCTGGAGTGATCAGCCAGTCGGCGAACACATGACGCGGATCGTCTTTATCGCGAATGCGGGCGGGGCGGCCGTCGGGAAAAACTGCCGCCAAAGGTCCGGTTTTGGCCGGGTCGAGGCAGACGATCTCCTCCTTCCACTCGGCCGTCGACTTATATGCCACCCGGGAGAAAAAAGCCTCCATGCCGGCTCGACGCCCTTCCGGCCACTTTTCAAAGCGTGCGCCCATAAAACGTCAGCGCCACTGCCGAGGCCATGGTCATCGGGTTCCGTCCCTGGATCGCCCGGTAGAAGTTGACCTGCGGCACCCGGAAATTGCTGCCGCTCGATGTCAGCAACTCGCGCGCAAACCGGTCATACGGCATGTTGGCGCGGATGGCCTCCCGGATCCAGCGGTGGTACGCCTGGACACGCCTGGACGGCGTTCGGCCACAGGTTGATCGGGTACTCGGATTTGACCCGCAACAGGTCGCACCACTTGAGCGACCAGTAGTCCGCGAGCTCTTCCCGCTTCAAGAGGGCGTCGATCAACGCTGATCGCTTGCCCGCTCCGGGCTTGGCCAGAAACTCACGAACCTCTTCGGCCGTGGGCAGCGTTCCAATCAGGTCCAGGTGAGCACGGCGCATGAATACTTCGTCTGAACAGAGGTTCGCCGGAGGGATTCCCCGGCGCTCCAGCCCGGCCCGCACCAAGACATCGATCTGATTCTGAGTCTGGTACGGCCCGCTCGATTCGTACGGATCCACCCGAGGCTGGGCGCCCGCGGTAACCAGATGGAGCATGCCGAATAACAGCGCTGTTCCTGGCCGGAGGAGATTCCTCATGGACACACCGTATGCGGATATTATCACTGCCGATGGCGATGAAATCTTTGATTTGGTAAAGACTTGTAAAGAGAATAGGAGGACATGTACTACTTGCTCTTTTACCGGACCGTCGAAAACTACGTCGAGCGCCGGGCGCCTTATCGCGACCAGCACCTCGCCCATGCGACCAGCGCGCTCAAACGCGGGGAACTGGTGATGGGCGGAGCCCTTTCAGACCCGGTAGACGGCGCGGTGCTTGTCTTCAACGCTGACAGCCCGGCCGTCGTCGAAGGCTTCGCCAGGGAGGACCCTTACGTCAAGGCGGGGCTGATTACCGAGTGGAAGGTTCGCCCCTGGACCGTCGTCATCGGTGGGTGACCAAGAAACGCCGCAGGCCGATAAGCGCCGCAGGGCCGATCGCACGTTGCTCGCACCTCGAGAGGGTGTTGAGCCTTTCAGAGCTAAGCCATAGCAGAATCTGAGTTTGCAAAAAACCGGTTTGGGGCGCGCGCACCATTAGGTTGAGAGTGACCATGTCCGCCCTTTCGATTACGGAATGGGTTCCTATTTCATTCATAGGTCACGTTTCCCCAGGCCCCCGTTGTTATCCCGGACGGTCGGTTTTCTCGAGTCCGGTTGGCGGGCTCGGCTTTCCCGCAAGGCCTTCCCGGCAGCCCGTCCCACACTCCGGATATGCTACCCGCCTGAATCGAGCAATTGGCGGGAGGGGACTTTCACCCCTAAGATTCGCAGCCTCGTCGGCTGCACCCCTGAAGGCGGAACTACGAACGGGCAGCGGAGCGCCGCTCGTCCGGGGAGACTTTTTAAACACCGCCCCTTACCGGGACAGGAATTCCAATACCGCTTCGTTGAATTCCTCGGCGCACTCGTACTGCAACTCGTGGCCGCACCGCTCGAGAAACTTGACTTCCAGACGCGGATTCAGTGACCTGGCAAAAGCCACGTTGGACGGCGGGATCAGCCAGTCCTCCCGGCCGTGGATGACGAGCGTGGGAACCCGCAGGCCCGGAAGCTCGGTTCTTATCAGTTCCATGACTTCAGGGCGCAAACCGCTCAGTCGAAGATGGTTGCGAGTAACCGACCGAACGACCGCTCGCACTTCGGAAATCCTCATTCTCTCCTGGGTCATGCCGACCCATTCCGGAGTCCGCCTTTCCGGCCGGACAATCACTTTGCGCGAGATTATCTTCAGAACCGTCCGACCGACGCGAACCGCGCCGGTATTGAAAAACGGCAGTGTCAGCAGTCGCAGCCACAGGGAAACATCCGGACCCAGGCCCGAACTGCCCGCCAGGACCAGGCGGCCGACCCGCTCCGGACAGAGCCCGGCAAAACGCAAGGCAACCGAGCCTCCCCAGGAGTGACCAACGAGGTCCGTCCGCTCGAGGCCGAGAGCCGAAAGAAAGTCGCCGAGAAAGGCCACAAAGGAGTCGAGCGAGTAGGAAATCTGCGGCTTGTCGGTATACCCGTGACCTATCAAATCAGGCGCATAGACACGGTGGCGTTCCGCGAGCCGACTGATGTTGAGGCACCAGCTGTCGAGGTAGCTGCCCAGTCCATGCAGCAGCACCAGATTAGAACCTCGGTCTCCCTCCTGCCAGTACCGGGTTCGGACACTTCCGGCCTGGATGTACCGGTCTTCCAGCCGGTGCCAGGACCGCCCTGGGTCCGCCGTATGTCTGCTCTCGGAAGCCCTGATCGCCATAGTGTGATTATGCCACCCCTGCCGTGATCAGCCGATCCTGTTCCGATTGACGTAAAACGCCTGCGGGTTGCATTGATACGTGGTCAGTTTCCCGTCATCTGAGAGCTCGACGATGCGGTAGCCCAGGTAATTGGTCCCCCAGTTGCCTCCCATGTGCCCATCGAAAAAGTAAGCACGCTTGCCTGAGTAGATCACGTTATCAATGTCATGATCGTGGCCGTGGAAGACGGCCAGCAGGTTCGGCGTCTGATCAAATAGCGCGGTGACCTCGGGGCTCGAGATCGAGTGGCGTGTGAACTTGATCTGGCCGATGTGGAGAAAGGCGATAACGCCCTTCTTCGACTTGAACGCCTCCATCTGGCTGCGAAGCCAGCTGACGTCGGCAGAAAGGTATACGCCTTTCTCATCGGAGGTGCCGGCCAGCAGGAAGCCGTAATCTCCACGCTCGAAACTGTGGTTCTCCGCGTGGCCCCAAGTCTGTTTCCAAAGGCTCGGGGAGACCATGTCGTGATTGCCCCGGTTTGCGAAATAGGGAACTTGCAGCTGATCGTAACGCTGTTTGACCTGCGGAAGGAGGGCCGGGTCATTGTGAATGAGGTCGCCGTTGAAGACGACGAAATCCAGTCCCTTGGATTGCGCTTCATCGTTCAGCCAGCCGATCATCTCGCGGTGAAAGGCCTCGAAATCGGTTTCGGCCTGGCCGAAATGACCGTCGGAGGCAATCGCAAATCTCAATTTGAAACGAGGGCGAGGAGAACTGCCGGGGATCTGGCTGGCCCACAGCCGCGTCGCGCCGCCCATCGCAGCCAGTTGCAGGAAAAACGCTCTTCGGTTCGTCATTCGGTAAGAAGTGACACAAATCGCGGCGAACCGCAAGGGGAACCTGACGCCACAAGTAACCCCTCAGTTTTTTGTTCGGAGTGTGGCAGCAACGAGGAGAGAGGCCGGTGC
>JBHGBF010000053.1:0-25146 GCA_041946865.1 Acidobacteriota bacterium
TTTCGCCCTCGTTCCTTCGCTGAATGAAAATTGAAAATTGAAGCTCTGACACCCTTCACTGACACCCTTCACTGACACCCTTCACCGGGAAGCCCTTACGGTACGCCCGGCTCCGGTCTGTCCGGCATTCTGGCATTCTCCGCTTCAGACCGCCCGGCACTCAGCGAAGTTATTCTCCGATTTGTCGAGACTCCATATGCTGAGTGCCGGGCGGGTCTTCCGCGGCGCCGGCCAGCCACCCGGGCACTTCTACCTTCGCTCCGGTTCGTCGCTCGCAATCGGTGTCAGAGCTTCAATTTTCAGTTTTTGCCCTCGTTCCTTCGCTGAATGGAAATTGAAAATTGAAGCTCTGACACCCTTCAGAACCCTGACACCCTTCAGGGAAATTGAAAATTGAAGCTCTGACACCCTTCATGAAAAGACGGGCGGTCCGCAGAGACCTGGAGCGACTCGAGCGTGATGTGCTGAAGACCTGCGGCCGAGAAGACTGGGAGAGCCTTACTCAGGGGTATTCAACGGCCTCTTGACCTTGCCTGGGGCAACCAGGGAAACGAGGAAGCGGCGCAGGAATCGGGCTTCGAGCAAGGTCCGGCGGGGCCACCTGCGCCACAGCTCCAGATAGGAGCGACGAAACCCGCCGTTGTCACCCGACCGATACCGCGCTCGCGCCAGTTCTTTGGCTTCGTTGAATTCGACGTCGGCCAGTGTCGGGCCAAGGCGTTGCAGGACGAACGGATCCCTTCGAAGGCAACCGACCAGCCGGTCGCCCTGGCGCAGGTACCTGGTGTAATCGTAGCGAGCCGAGCGGTCAATATGCCGAACGCGGGCGACCGGGACGCGGCAACATTTGAATTCGAGCCGACAGGCGAGTCGGATGAACAGCTCGACATCCTCCCGATGAGTCAGGTCTTCGCGGTACATGCCGTAGCGGCGCATGTTGGCGGTTGATAGCAGGTAGCCCGGATTTCGAACGAAGCGGCGCCTGACGTACTCCTTAAGAACCTCGCCTTCAGGATAGTAATCAGGGAGACGCCCCGGCCTGCCCGAATCCGGCTCCTCGAGCACGGGGCCGTAAACCACGCCGTCAAAACCCGGATTATCAAGGAAGACGCGCATTCGGGCTTCGACGGAGTCAGGCGTCAGGAGATCGTCGGAATCCAGTATGGCCACGAAGGCCGCCTGCGTGGCCCTGATCCCATCATTGCGCGCCGCAGACTTCTCCCCGTTTTTCGGCCTGGTCAGCAGGGTGATCCGGTTTCTGTATTCCCCGGAGAGGCGCCGGCTGGTCCCGTCTGTGGATGCGTCATCAACGACGACGCATTCGACATTCGGGTAAGTCTGGGCCAGAACGCTTTCAACGGCCTCGCCGACCCAGGGCCAGCGGTTGAAAGTCGCGATCACCACAGCCACCCGGGGAAGGGCTACGATCTGAGTCTTGTCCATAAGGACCGGCCAAGTCTACGGTAGTGGACGACCCGGCTCCAAAGAAACTTCTTGAGCTGCGCGCCGGCATCCGGATCGCGGCCCAGGCTGTTGACGATCCGCCATCCCTGGTTGGCTTCTCTTAAGGATTGCCTTCCCAGATGCCCCATACTGCGGCGCAGGCTCCATACTTGCACGGGGATTTCCGCAGTCTGGAGCGTCTTGTACGCCGTGAACCGCTTGTGTCCGTCGGTCAGCAGAAACCATCCGAACAGCGGCAGGACGGAGATTGGGGGAAAGCGGTCTCCGTACAGCATGGCGAGGCGGTACTTTTCAACTCGTTCCGGCGCGTGAGTCACCAGCAAAAGGTCGACCACCCGCCCGACAGGGACGAAGCGGGTCGGCGAGGAGGCCAGTTTCAGGTCAAAACAGGATCCGATCATATCCAGTCGCTCACGTTGGCTATTCAGACATACCCGACATTCGTCCGATGGTTCGTTTCAGCAGTCCTTCGCCGATTTTGACCCAGGCTTCAAGAGGCAGGGCCGCTCTGGATCGTTCCATCTCTGCCGGCCGCAGGAGGTGGGACGCCCGGCGGCGCTTCATCTTCAAGAGGGCTCGTTCATCGTACTTGCCGCGTAACTCTCTCAGAAGGGCGCCCAGCCGGCCCAGTCCTCGAGGAAGGACGACGGACGAGGCGAAGTCAACCAGCCAGGGTTTCCCGTCGACACCGCGGATGAGATTTCCACCGACATCACAATGCAGGACGCCTCTGGCGCGGACCTCGGCAAGGAGCGCGCCGGCCTGATCGAAGAATTCCTGAGAAAAGCTGCTCGGCGCCAGCGCCAGGCAGTTGACGCCCGCCACATATTCGAGCAGGAGGCCGTGCGGGCTGGTACGCCTGAGCAGACGTGGCACACCGGTCACGCCCTCGAGTCTGCGGTAAGCGCGCGCTTCCCGTCCCGCCAGGATTCGTCCTGCAGACCGTTGGAAAAGCCAGGAGGAGCGGCTGAAATCTTTCAAAATCGCCTGGCCGGTTTCATTCTCGACCACACGCACGACGGCAAAAACCCGCCCGCCCGGCTGGAGTGTCTCTATGACCTTGAAGCCCGCCTGTTTCACGGTTGGGTCCTCCACCGCCGATGCGGCCAGAGCCATTGATCGGGGTATCGGCGAATCCACTGCTCGAGTGTCTCGGTGAAGGCCTGGGTGATACGCCGAACTTCAGCGTCAATGGGCTCGTCTGGACGAGGATAGAGGGGAGGCGCTACGCAGAGGCGAAATACCTGAGGACTGCTGTCGCGAACCAGACAGGCGGCGATGACCGGCGCCCCGGTTCTCAGGGACAGCAGCGCTGGAGTCGGTGTCGTGGCGGCCGGCCGGCCGAAGAAACTGACGAAAACCGCATGCTTTCTCTGGTTCTGGTCCGCCAGAAGCACCGCCGCCTCTCCCCTGCGCAGCGCTTTCGCAAGGACGGCCGGCGCTCCGTTGGTCGGGCACATCCTTTGGGGTCCAAGCTCGCGTCGGGAATTGACCCACCGGTTCAATCGGGCATTGTCAAGAGGCCGGGCGACCGTGTTTAGGCGCAGTGAAAAGCCTCCTCCGGTGAGACCTAGAAGCTCCCAGTTGCCGAGATGTGCCGTCACGAAAACAACGGGTGTTCCCGTCCGGTTGACTTCCTCTACCACCCGCCGGCTGGCTTCGTCAGTCACGAAACTCGGGGGAGGTGACGCCGGGGTCGAGTACCAAACGAATTCGGCTGCGTTCTGAGCCAGGTGCTGAAACATCCGGAGCAGGATTTGCCTCTTCTCTTTCTTGTTCAGACTAGACCTGAAGGCCAGGTCCAGGCTGACTCGTCCACGCCGGCGAGCGCGGCGCAAGACCGCGTACAAAACCGGCCCTGCCACTGTCCGGCTGACCCCGGACGCCAACTGGAGTGAGCACCGAGTCAGGAGAGCACAGCCGAGCCGCGCCGCCAGGTATTCGATCAGGTTTCTCGTCTTGCCGCGCTTTCTCACCGGTAGGTTCCTGCTTTTGGCGCGCCGATACTATCAGATGGGGTAGGGAAGTCTCCAGGGGTTTGAAGGCGTCGCCATGCGTCAAAAAAGCCGAACGTCGGACACGACATAATGCGACATGGCTATTTTTCGCTTAGGACAGGCGGAGACATCCAGTAGAATGTCGCGAGCACGGCGAGGGTTTGTTCACTGGGCTGAACTGCCGCCCCGTGCGGCCTCACAGGGGGAGGGTTGCATGCAATACCGGAAGGCGCTCGCCGAGCTGCTCGTCATCTGTACCGCGGTTTTCTGCCTTATCACATTTGCCAGGATCGGCACTTCAGCTCGATCAGACAGGGAGGGTCAAAGAACGGAGAACAGTGCCGTTCGCAGTGTGCCTCCTGGAGTTTCGACCACGATTGCCACGGGAGTGACCGCCCAGCAGTTAGCGTCGGCCATGGGAATCCCGAGCGGCGATATAGTGAGTGCGACGATTCTGGGAAGCCCGGATATCCGTGCCGTAGGTGTGGGGCAGACCCCGCTCAGTTACTTCCCGACCCAATCCACCACTTACGGGATTCTGTGCACCGGGAACGCTTCCAACCTGGAAGTGCCGAGCGCCACAAACTGGAGCGCGAACCTGGACGGCGACGACGCAGTCACTCTGAAGGTGCAGCTTAAAGTCCCGAACGACGCAAGATGCATGAGCTTCGATTTTGCCTTCTACTCGGAAGAGTTTCCGGAGTACCTCAACTCGGACTATAACGACGCTTTTCTGGCCGAGAAAGGCCAAACCGACATCCGGGAGACGAACGACCCGGTTACCGGTCATCCGATCATCTCCTCGCCCTACAACTTTGCTTTTGACGCAAAGAGGAATGCGATTTCGGTCAACACGGCCTTTGGGATCAGTTCGAACACGGCCTGCTCCTACGATGGAGTGACTCCGCTGCTCAAGGCGCAGACGCCGGTGACGGGGGGCTCCACAATCGACATCTATCTGACGATCATGGATGTCGGCGATTCGCTGTACGACTCCGCGGTCCTGCTCGACAATTTCCAGTGGAGCACGGATGCCTCCTGCGCCGAAGGCGCCAAGTCGGAAGGGCAGTTCCTGCCCCCTGACGTTCATCAGAGGTGGACGCGCAGCATCCGGGTCGACTCAAACGGCAACGGGCGGCCCGATGAACAGGATGAGACAGTCGACCTCGTAAGAGATTCTTCCAGCATGAACTACATGACCATGTCCAGCCAGCGCTGGGGGAACTCGGTTGTCGAGTTGTCCAATCCCGATTCGCAGTCCGGGCAGTTCCAGAGCGTCATTTATCGCCGGCCCCAGACGGGTATCGCTACGGCGCTGAAGATGCAATCCAGATACCCTGTCCAGACCGGGAGCCGAAATGAAACGTTCACGTTCAACATCGACACCTTGGATCCGATGATGCGGCCTGCGACGTTCAGCCTTACCCAGGTCGTCGAGGAAGACGGGGTGACTACGACCAAAACGGGGCAGGGAGGGGCCATCGATACCAACAACGACGGAAAACCCGACGTGTTTGAGGGCGAGGGCACCGGACAACCGAAGGTCTCGTTGAACCTGGTGTATTCGGATGTCAACGGCGACGGAAATCCTGATTTCGGCAGCATTCCGTGGTCGTTCGGGCAGGCGATCGGCGTGAACACGGGTGACGGAATCCCCGATCCCCAGGTCTGGATCCCGCTGGGTGACACGAATGGCGACGGAGTGCCTGACGCGCCGGCTTTCGATTTCGACCACGACAATAAACCGGATCCGGGTCTTCCCTTCAGTCCTGCGGTCGCCGGGCCGGCCAATCCCCCCGTGGACTATTGGCTCCACTTCCCACAGTTTGCCAACGGGTCCAACTTCTTCAGCCAGATTTTCATGTTCGACCTCGATACCGACAACCCGGCCACCGTGGAAGTGACCGTGCGCAGACAGGATGGGAGCCTCTACCCGGTCACGCTCAATGGGGAGGCCATCAGCGGTCAAAAGACTTATACCGTCCCGGCCGGGGGATTGAAGATCCTGAGAAGCAGCGGTCAGGGAAACCTGCTGGTCGGGTCGGTCACGGTGAAATCCAACCGCCCCCTGGCCGGGGTTGTCACCTATCAGAGCCCTGCCGGCGCTGCCGGAGTCGGAGCGAGCCCAACAATCGGCTCGGGTTTTATTGCGCCCATGCATCGCTCGGCATCGGCGGGCACCGACACGGGCGTGGCGGTCATGAATCTTGGAAATACCCCCGTTCTCTTGCTCCCCGAGCTCTTTGACACCGGCGGGGTCCGCACGGCCCAGGGGAATTCATGGACTATTCCTCCAAACGGGCAGATTGCCTTGATGCTCACCACTCTCTTCGCGGGTGAGAACCTCGATAACTTCGAGGGGGTCTTGAAGGTCACGTCAGACGGCAATCTGGGAGCTACCGTTGTCCAGACTGCGCCCGGGGAGTATGCAACCCAACCTGTTGTTCCAAACCTCAATCCGCTTGGCGTGGTGAGTACGTTGGTAAAGCCCGATGCGGTGCTACATCCGCTGGCGAACTCCCAGGATCACAAGTTGTATTTCGCTCAGTTCGCGAACGGGGCGGTGGGCGGCGCTTCTCTGGTCAGCAAGCTTTTCCTTTTCAATCAGGATGCGCTGGGAGTCGCCAACGCCACGATCTTCGTGAGACGAGACAACGGGGTCCTTCTCCCGCTCACGCTGAACGGGCAGGCAACCGGCGGTCAGCTGAGCGTGACGGTTCCGACCAACGGTCTGAGGGTCGTGAGCACCAACGGCCAAGGAGCAGTCGAAGGCGGATCGGTCATAGTGACTTCCGACCGCGCCCTTTCCGGCACGCTGGTCTATGGCAGCACATTCGGCAGCGCCGGAGTCGGTGCGAGCCGTGAGCTGTCTCAAGGTTTTATCGCCCCGATGGAGACGAACGCCACCACTCAGCTGAATACCGCGATTGCGGTGATGAATACCACCGCCAATACCATCAACATGAATTTCGACTTGTGCGATTTGAGCGGCACGCGGCTGGCAGGCGCGGTGGAGTCAATCCCCGGGTACGGTCATAAGGCCCTGTTCCTGAAACAGTTCAACTGGAGCCCGCCTCGGAACCTCGACAATTTCCAGGGATTAATCCGTGAATTGGGCGGCAACAAGGTTGCGGCCACGGTCATTCAGACGCTGCCCGGGCAGTACATTACCATGCCGGTCGCCCCGAGGCTGCCGTAAGCGATCCGCGCCGGGCGCGGGACCGGCGCCCCTTCCAGGCGGCGGCCCGGCTTTTGGGGACCAGAGGGTCAGGACACAGCGTCAGGAAGCGACATTTTCCGGTCTGTCGCTTCCCGGCGCGCGCGGGTTGGTTTTTATCGGTAGTTATCCGAGCCTCAGCTTTTGTACAATCCCTCCTGCCCGTATGAAACGCATGATCGTCCTCTGGCTGATTCTCTTCGTCACGAATCTGCTGGCCTGTCCGGCGATCAACTACTTCGTTTTCAATCACGTCGACGCCCGGTATGAGGCTTACGTCCAGTTCGTGGTGGTTTCACTCGGTCAGATGGTGGTGTTGGCTGCGGCCCTTGGTTTGATAACCTGGCGCAGCGTGCTCATGCCGCTCAAGGCCATCGGAAAGCCGAACGCGGCCGGACTGTTTCTGTTGGCCGACGGGCTGGTCTTGCTGTTGACGCTTATGCCCGGGCTCCCTGGGTGGATCAACTTGAGCCAATCGGACGGGTTCGCGAACTACTACATGGGTGGCAAGGCGGTGGCGGGCGGAATACTCATCGTCGGGGGCAGTTTTCAGCGCCAGTGGAGCGATTGGGATCGCCGCGGGCTGATGCTGATCGGTGTTATTCTGTGTGCTCACGGGGTCGACTATTTCATGCCGTGGCTTGCCGCCCTTTCGCAGCCTTTTGTAGCCAGATGGGCTCTGCTGATGGGCTGGCTGCTCTTTTACGGCCCCCTGTTCAGTATCGTTCTGGTGACGCTGGCCTGGCTGGAGACTATCTGGGCTCGGCACTCGGAGGAGGCCGAATTCATGGTGCGCTACGCCGCGGGATTTGCAGTCGTCGGCGCGACAATGCTGGGCCTGAGTGTCTTCAATCGACCTTACCTTTTGGAGCCTTGGGCTTCAGCGGCCAAGGCTTGCGCTTACCTCGCCCTCACGGCCGTGGTGGCCGGCTCCATCGTGGCCGCAAACAGCAGGGTCGGCAGACGGGGTGCGGGGAGCTCGCCAACATCGAGCGCTAAATATCGGCGATTGACGACATTCGGTTGATGGTCGATGATTGACCCCACCAACACGGGTCCAAGAGGTGTTCTAAAGTGATTCTTTCAGACATAGCGGCCAGAATCGGCGGCCAGTTGACCGGTAACGGCGAATGGGAGATCAACCGTATCTCGATCCCCGAGACGGCCGGGCCGGCTGACATTGTTTTTGCTGACAAGCATAGTTTTCTGGAAGCGGCTCTTCGGTCACGAGCCGGAGCGTTCGTCGTAGACGCCAACCTGACATTTGACGACCCCCGCCCATCGATTCGGACCGCCACACCGCGGGTTTCGTTTATCAAGCTGCTTGAGCTTTTCGAACCTCCGAGGCCTGCCCGAGCAGGTGTGCATGCAACGGTGATCCGGGGACAGAACTGCCGAATCAGCCCGACAGCCACGATCATGGTGAACTGTGTGCTCGGTGACGACGTCGTTGTCGAAGACGATGCGGTGATCTATCCCCAGTGCTTCCTGGGGAACAACACCCGAATCGGCGCCGGGACGATTCTCCATCCGCAGGTCGTCGTCGCGTCTGGATGCCAGATCGGCCGCAGGTGCATCCTTTTTCCCGGTGTGGTGATCGGGGCGGACGGGTTCGGTTACCACGACGAGGGCGCCAGGCGCATGAAGATTCCGCATCTCGGGAATGTCGTCCTGGAAGACGAAGTGGAAGTAGGGGCGAACACGACGATAGACCGGGCGGTCCTGGGTTCGACGGTCGTTGCCGCAGGCACTAAGATCGATAACCTGGTCCAGATTGGACACAATGTCCAGGTCGGCGCCAAATGCTACCTGGTGGCTCAGGTCGGGATTGGCGGCAGCACGAAGATCGGCAACGGGGTGGTGCTCGGCGGTCAGAGCGGGATTTCCGATCACCTCACGATTGGAGACCGGGTCATGGTCGCCGGCAAATCGGCGGTTCGCGAGTCGCTTCCGCCCGGTGAGATCGTCGGCCAGCCACCCTCCTTTCCGATTCGAGTCACGAACGAGCTTGTCCGGTTGTTGCCGCAACTGCCCGAGTTGTTTTCCCGTGTCAGCCGGCTGGAGGAAGCCGGCAACGCCGCCCCCGGTTCCACAGCCCCGTCCAATGGGCGGCCCTGGTCGGAAATCGTCATCCCTGTTCTTGCCAGAACGCTGCGCGTCAAGCCGGAGCTGATCCGGCCGGACATGGACCTGAAAGAGGAGTTCAATGCCGATTCTCTGACGGTGCTGACCGTTGTCACTGAGATTGAATCGCAGTTTGGAATTGCCATCCCCGATGAAGACGTTCCCAGACTGCGGACGCTCAGCGCAATCGTGAATTACCTCGAGAAGAATTATCCTGATGGCCGGTCCCTCGATGAATCGTAAACGGGTTTTGGTAACGGGGATGGGGGCTTTTTCGCCGGCCGGTCCCGGAAAAGAGGCTTACTGGACGGCTTTGCGTTGTGGTCAGAGCCTCATCTCGCCGATCCGGAGATTCGATACCGCTGGCTATCGCACCCGCATTGCGGCAACCATCAATGAAGCTGAAGTCCCGGTCCCATCCACGAAAACCGATCCCAATCTCTGGGATCTGACTGCCTCCATCGCCCTCCTTTCAATCAAAGAAGCGCTCGAACACGCTCGTCTGGAGGAGGCTCCGCGTGACGCGGCGATTGTGCTGGGCAGCGCAGTTGCCGGCATCGTTTCGCTGGACCGGCAGTTCGAGAACTTCTACACGCGCGGCGGCCGCTTCGTGATGCCCTATACCGTCCCTCGAACCATGCTGAACGCCCCTGCGGCTCTTGCCTCCATGGAGTTGGGGATCCACGGTCCCCTTTACATGCTCGGGACGGCCTGTTCGTCTTCCAGTCAGGCGATCGGCCTCGGTTTCCGCCTGATCGCCTGCGGCCTGGCACGGACCTGTATTGTGGGTGGAACCGAGTGCCCGGTTTCCCCGGGCCATCTTCAGGCCTGGGATCGCCTGCGTGCCTTGTCAAAAGACAACGAAACGCCTTGGCGGGCTTGCCGTCCCTTCAGCCGGAACCGCAACGGCCTGGTTCTGGGCGAAGGGGCTGCCGCTCTTATTCTGGAGGAGCGGGAGGCGGCCATGGCGCGAGGCGTGAGCGGCTACGGGGAAATCCTCGGCTATGCTTCCAACTCGGACGCCGGTCAGATCCTGCAGCCATCGGTGGAGAGTCAGGAGCACTGCATTCGCTCGGCGATGGCTGATGCCGCGCGCCCTGGCGTTTTGCCCGACTACATCTGCGCTCATGGAACGGCCACTCTGGAGGGCGATCGAAAAGAGACGGAAGCGATCAAGGCGGGGTTTGGCTCACAGGCCGCGCGGATTCCGATTTCCGGTACCAAATCCATGATCGGGCACACGCTGGGCGCGAGCGGGGCCTTGGGTCTCGTCAGTACTTTTCTGGCGATGCGTGATGAGTTGCTGCCTCCCACGGCACACCTGGAAGAGCCTGACCCCGAGTGCGATCTGGACTACGTCCCGAACGCCAGCAGAAAGCACAGCATCGGGCTGGCACTGGTCAACTCCTTTGGATTTGGGGGGTGTAACGCCGTGCTGGTGGTCTCACGATAAGGGAGCGGCGCTGTCCACCAGTGTGACTGAGGGGGGCGAAGCTTGCCCCGTCCGGCCCTGACCCGAGTCGAAGAACTTAGAGTAATAGGGATACGCTCCTCGTTCCTCCATCGGACGCCGCTTCCAGCGCGGGTAGCTCCAATGCCAGCATTCCGGACGACGCCTGATGACTTCCTCCGCAAAACGCATGCAGGCCTGGTTGATCCGGAGTGTGTCCGGATCTCGATGGCCCGTCAGCGAGTAAGGAATTTCGGCCCATTCCAGCCGCGTTCGCCCTTTGCCCAGCGGATGAGCCAGGCCGTACATGATCGGGGCACCGGTCATGACCGCAAGCGTGCCAACGGTCGGATGGTTATAGACGGGGAGATCAAAAAAGCTGACCCATTGACCTCCGTGACGTTTCGCGTTGAGATCGTTGAGGACGGTGGGGAACCGTCCTCGGCGTATTCCCTGGGCGAGCGCCAAAAGACTTCGGCGTCCAGCCACAATCCGGTTCCCGGTCCGGGAGCGGCAGAAGCGCAACAGCGGGTCAAGGCCGTTGATTCCGGTCTGTTGCGCCGCAACCGTCAACGGTACGCCAAGCAGCGCCATGCTCAGGCCCAGAAGCTCCCAGTCGCCGTAGTGCAGGGTGACGCAAATAACGCCTCTCCCGCGGGCTAGGGCTTCCCGGAAGAGGCTCCAGGTCTGGACATCGACCTCGACGTACTTGTTGAAGCTCCGCCGGTTCACCCGCACCGCCCAGAAAAGCATGACCAGGGTGGAAACCAGGTTCTGGAGCGATTCGCGCGCAATCCTGGTTCTTTGCGCTTCGGTCAGAGTCGAGCCGAATGTCAGGAGCAGATTGGCTCGGGCCACGCGCCGGGCCGAGGAAGCCAGGTAGTAGCCCAGCCAGCCCGACAGCCGTCCGATCCGCCAGACGGCGGATCGAGGCAAGGCGCAGACGATCAGAGCGCCCAGAACGACGCCAAAAACAACCAGGCCGTTTCGAAGGGCCTTCAGGGAGCGGATCACGCCGCCGACTCCTCTGACCCGCAAATGCCGCGCTCCGAACTGCGAACGAATTCGACGAGGTGCTGAATCGCCGGATGGGAATCCTCGGCAATGATGGTCAGTCTGTCCTGGAACCTCCGGCTTACGTCGAACAACACCCGGTAGGCCTTCTTCAATTGAAGGATATCCGCCTGCTGAAATCCATGGCGCGAAAGTCCTGTGGAATTGAGACTCTTGATGCGAGCCGGCGAACCGACCGCCAGGGCAAAAGGAGGCACGTCCTGAAGAACCGCGGAATTGGCGGCGACCATGGCCAGTTTCCCGATCCTTACGAATTGATGAATACCGACACCTCCGGACAGGACGGCCAGGTCTTCCACGACCACGTGACCGGCAAGCTGGACTACATTGGTGAGCAGACAGCCCGAACCCAACACGCAGTCATGGGCAATGTGGGTGTAAGCCATGATCACGTTGTCATCTCCGATGCGGGTCTGCCCGCCTCCTTTTTCCGTGCCGATGGAGATGTTGACATACTCACGAATGGTGTTACGGGCGCCAATGACAAGCTCGCTGCGCTCCCCCCGGTACTTAAGATCCTGAGGCGTGACGCCGACAGTCGCAAACGGAAAGATCCGGGTACCGGCCCCGACGCTCGTCCGGCCGGTGACGACAGCGTGCGGCCCCACGTGAACGCCTTCGCCAAGACGGACACCCGGGCCGACTGAGGAGTAGGCGTCGATCCTGACTCCGCGCCCCAGCTCCGCCTCGCGGCTGACAAGCGCGGTCGGGTGAATCATCGACGCTGCGGGCGTGTCACGCTCGATATTCGCGTTTCCAGGGTAATCCCAGGGCCAGTCTTCCATGGGTTGTCTGCCTGCCGCCCGACATTTAAGCACAAGGTAGGCGAAAAATCTGTAGGCGGAGGAAGGCCGAAGACCTTTGACGAACTCCAGAAAAGGCGCCCAGAACCTTTTCCCATGCCTTTGCTCACGCGGCTTCTCTACATAGCCTACTCCGCCGGCTTCGAGCTGGCGACCTGGCTGGTCCTGGTTCCCTGGACGTTGGGACGGTCGATCCTCGGATCGACGTCCCGGTCGGAACTTGGTCAGCGCCTTGCGCGGAGTCGATTGTGTTCTGCCAAGGCGGGACCAAGGATTCTCATCCATGCGGTGTCGGTTGGAGAAATGGTTGCGGCCGATGTCCTGATCGGTGCGCTGGTTCGTGTGCTGCCCACAGTCCAGGTCATCCTCACTTCCGGCAACCGTCATGGATGGGAGGCCGGTCGCGCCCTGCAGGCGAAGCACCACCAGGTCCAGGAGGTATGGCTGCTGCCGTGGGATCGGCGCGGCCCGCTCACCCGCTGGCTGAAAGCGCTGCGTCCGGATCTCGTGGCCGTCGTGGAGACCGAGCTGTGGCCGAACTTGTTTCTTTCCTGCCGGGACTTGCGCCTACCCTTGTGCCTGGTGAACGGCCGGATCTATCCGCGCGATGTCCCGGGGTACCGTCTTGCCCGGCCTTTTTTTAAACCGGCCTTGGACTGTGTCAGCCGGTTCTGGGTCCAAAGCGAGGCCGAGAAGGTGCGGTTTTGCCAGGTCGGCGCCGAGCCCGAAAGGGTAAGCGTGGCCGGAAATCTGAAATTCGACGCGGCGCTCGAGCCCTGCAGGGAACCGGGCCTGACCCTGAGCCGGCGACCAGTCATCGTGGCCGGCAGCACTCACGCCCCTGAAGAAGGCTGGATACTGGACGCAGTCTATCCTTTGCGGGCTGAGTTCCCCGCGATCCTGCTTGTCATAGCGCCTCGTCACCCGCGAAGAGCTCCATCAATCTCCTCGGAGGCGTCGCGCTGGGGACTGTCAGTGACGCGATTCTCGGAAGTGGCCGGCAGGCCAATCGAATCCGACGTATTGATTCTGGATAAGATGGGCGTTCTCAACTCCTTTTACCAAATGGCGGATGTCGCCGTTATCGGAGGGAGCCTGTCTCCCTGCGGCGGCCACAATCTGCTGGAACCGGCGGCTCGCGCGTGCAGCATCATCATGGGGCCTCACTACGAGCATTTCCGGGACATCGTGGACGACTTGCAGTCGGCCGGCGCGTTGGTTCTGCTCGGCGACCGACGCGAGCTTTCCACGGCGCTGGGCCGTCTCCTGGGCGATCCCGAGCTGCGCCGGGAACTTGGACACAGGGCACGGACGGCCGTCACGAAGCGTGCGGGTGTCGCCGATCGATATGCGCGTCATCTCGCGCAATTGCTCAGCCCTGCAGCCGCGGGTGTCCAGTTGCCCGGATAGCTTTGCGTGGTTGCTCCTTCGTCAGCCTATACAGAAACACCGACTCATGTGGCTTCAGTTTCTGGCCGGCAAGGAGTTCCTGTCGGACGCCGGGAATGGCCTCTTCGATCGTTGCCTCCGGCGCCCGGAAATCGACGGTCATCAGCACTAACAGGCTTCCCTCGGAACCGAGACGGTCACGCAAATCCCCGATCGTCGCTTCAGGAATCGTCCGCTTCAGATAAAAGCAGAGGATCGGATCGGCTCTGCCGTAAATCCAAAGTGGCCGGCCGCGCACCAGGGGATCAATGGCGAGGGCGAAATCTCTGCGGGCAAAGTGCTCCGGTTGTACGAGTCTGTCGCCTCCAAAGGCGAGGAACAACGCAACGGCAACGGGCAGCGGTATCACGCAGGCCGCCAGGCGCCGCCAGACGGGCTGCGCTCGTTCGGCAAGCCACCAGCCAGTCAACAGCGCCAATCCCGGCAACACCGGCAGGAGGTAGTGCGGCTGCCGGCTCCCCACGACTTCCAGTTGACACAGCATCGCGATGATCCAAAGAACCGAAAAGCGCACGAACGAGTCGCTTCTGAACGCTCGAACCGCGGCGGACACGACAAACGGAAGGAGCAGGCTCCAGGGACCGAAATCGGGCCAGACGCGCAACAGGTAATAGAAGAGGGAATAGGGCAGGTCATGCCCATGTGAAGCTCCACTGGCGGTAACGGCAAGCTCATGCCAGAACACGCCGGGAGCCATTTCCTCGCGGAGCGTCACGAGCAGGAACCAGGGCGTAACGAGGGCCAGAAAAAGCAGGCAGGCGAACGGGTGAAACAGAACCCTGAGACCCGATCGGCCACGGTGCGCCACAGCGCAGACGAGCGCCGTCAGGAGCGGGAGCGAGACGACTGCCGGGCCCTTGGCCAGAACCGCGGCAGCCATACCGGCCCACCCGATGAACAGCCACATCAGCCGGCGAGCCCCGCCGGGCTGATCAAAAGCGACAAACAGGGCGAGAAGCGCTCCGGCGATCGTCAGGCTCAAAAGGACATCCGTCTCGGCCAAACGGGAGTGCCGCAACCACAGGCGAGAGGTGACCAGGATCAGGGCCGCCCAGAAACCGGCCTGCCGCCTGCCCATAAAGGAACCGTAAGCGAGGAGCAGCAGAGCCCCGAGGGTTCCAGCCGCCGCAGAGTAGAACCGCCCCTCGGCTTCGCCGGCATGACCTCCGACCGAGTAGCCCCCGGCGGCCAGCCAGTAGGCCAGAGGCGCCTTCTGGAGGCGAGGCTCGGCATTCATGCGAGGGAGGATGAAATCGCCGCTTTTCAGCATCTCGCGGGCCGTCTCCAGCACGCGGGCTTCCTGTATCCGGCCAACCGGCGCACGGCCGAGTCCCGCAAAAAACGCGATCGCGCACAGTGTTGTGACGATCAGCCAGTTGAATCGGCTCCGGGTCACTCGGTTTCCTCGGCGCGCATTTTACCAGAGACGATTGGGACCGGTTCCTGGCGGCTACGAGCTCTGGGGATTTTGGCGCCGCCGGAAAAGCACGGCGAGTATGACGGCCTGCAGGACCGGAACGATGAGGATGTGGGCAACAGTCTCAGCCGGGTAAACGACACTGCCGGAGACGATCCAACAGATTGCCAGTGTGATGACCAGGTACGCAGAGGCCAGAATCAGCCAGAGTCGAAAGAAGTGCTTCACGAGGCGGCATCTTAACACGATTTTGCCTCTCGGGCCCGGCAGAGCAGTAATGCAGCCGCCTTTTGACTGCTGTTGCCGTCCCCGAGCATTTCGCGGATTTTCACCAGCTCGGCTTTCATGGCCTCGTATTTCTGCCCGTCTGTCAGTAACGGGAGCGCTGCCTCGATGATCCGTTCGGGGCAGGCCTCGCCCTGGTGCAGCTCAGGGACAACCATTCGGTTCAACAGGAGGTTCGGCAGACCGATACATTCGTATCGTATGACCCGAAGCTTTTGGAGCAGGCGGACCGCCGCCACGGTCAGCCGCGACAGCCGATAGACGATCACCATGGGAATTCCGAGGAGGGCCGCTTCAAGCGCCGCAGTGCCCGAGGCCAGGAGAACCAGCCGGCTGGCCGCCATGGCCTCCAGGCCATTGTCCGCCAGAATGAGGCTCTCCTTCAGTCCTTGACTCCTCACCTGTTGCTCTATCCGCCGGCGATAACAGGGTTCCGCCACGGGAAGCACGAACTGGGTCTCGGGCCGCAAGGCCAGCAGGCGGCGGGCGCTGGCGAGGAGCACAGGCGTCAGGAGTTCGATCTCGACCCGCCGGCTCCCGGGAAGGAGCGCTACCACTGTGGCGCGATTCTTCAGCCCGAGTTTCTTCCGAATCTCCGCGCGCTTCTGAAGCTCCGGCCGTGGAGGAATCCGGTCTTTCAAGTAGTGCCCGACAAAGCTCACTCTTGCTCCGGCTTGCTCGTAAACGAACGCCTCATCGGGAACAACCGCCAGGATCTCGTCGTAGCTGCGGGCGATCGGGCGCGCCAGAGCACCCCAGAGCCACACCTGCGGGGGTAGATAGGAGACTGTATAGATCCCCTTGCGCCTGAGCCAGCGGGCTAAGGGTACATGGAAGCCTTCGTATCCGATCAGCACCGCCACTTGGGGTTTTTCGCTCCTGATGGCTTTGCGGATTTCAAAGAAAGCCCTGAAAAGGCGCGGAATGAACCCGAAAACCTCAAACAGCCCGACCACACCGAAATCGGTGGTTTTCACCACGAGGCCGGCACCGGCTTCTGCCATGCGCCGGCCGCCGCACCCGAAAATGTGCGCGCCGGGACAGGCCTGGCGGAGCGCGGCCACCAGGCAGGCGCCGGCATTATCGCCGGATATCTCGGCGGCGCTGAGGAAGATTGAGGGTGAAGGGTCCTCGGGCGGCATGAGGGCGATACTATAACCCAACGCAGCGAAGGTTAGAACGCCATACAGCCGGCTTGCCGGTTACCAGTTGCCGGTTACCTGGACCGGAATCGCCGGCATCCGGCAGCTCGCGAACCAAACGAGATGCGTCTTATCGAGCTTATCCTCGGCCTCTTCTGCCGCTTGTACTGTCGCACCTTGCGCATCCAGCTGATGGTCCCTGAAGGCAGGTTGATTCCGTTGAGGCGGTACCGGTTTCGGCGCGTGATCTTTGCGCATTCTGAAAGAATCGATCTGGCGATCGCCCCGGCGTTGCTTCTGGCGCCTTTCGTCATTCTGCTCGCGCCGGGGCGTGACGGAGACAGGGCTGCCCCGTTTCTGCGGGGCGTCGGCTGCAGGCTCGTGCGAGGCTCGACTCTCCGTTCAGGAGCGAGCGGATTGAGGCAGCTGATCAGCGCGCTCCAAAGCCATCCGGGACCGGCCGCGGTTTCGGTCGATGGCCCGATCGGTCCGCCGGGGGACGTCAGGCCAGGGGTTATCTCCTGCGCATGGCATACCCGCCGTCCGATCATTCCGCTCGGCGCCGCTGCCAGGCCAGGCCTGATGTTCCGGCGATCCTGGTCGCGGATCTTCCTGCCTCTGCCTGGGGCCCGGGTGGTTATCGTGACAGGGGCTGATTTTCACGTGACTTGCCCTCTCGATCGAGGCACAATCAAAAATTTGACCAAGGAGCTGGCGAACCGCCTCGAGCTGGCCCAAAAACGGGCGGAAGACGCGATTCGAGCTCATCCTGCATGACGAAGGTTCTCATCATCAAGCTCTCGTCAGTCGGCGACATCCTGATGGCGACGCCGGCCGTCAGTCATCTGAAGCAGGAAACCGGAGCTTCGATCACTTGGGTCGTCGATGAAGGAATGGCGGCGCTTCTGGAGGATCATCCTCTGGCCGACGAGCTGCTGCTTTATCCGCGGGACCCGTTCCATTCATCTTCCAGGAACGTGCGAACATTCGCCACGCGGTGGGTGAGCCTCGTGAAACAATTGCGGCGCCGGGAGTTTGACGTGGCCATTGACTTGCAGGGGCGTCCGCGCTCGCACCTGCTGTTACAGGCGGCCAGGGCGGGGCGCAAGGTCGGGCGCGGGCTCTACCCCTTCGTGCGCCACGTCGTGCGCCACCGGCGATCTGTGCAGAGGCACGCCGTGCTGGCCTGCTTCGAGTCGCTCGATTGCCTTGGTCTCGAACGCCCGGCCGACCCTCGGCTGGTTTTGCCGGCAAGACCGAAAGACGACGTCAGGGTGCAGTCTGTGCTTCGCTCGGCTGGAGCAACCCCCGGCCGCTATGCCGTCATTCTCCCCGCGACCACCTGGCCGTCGAAGACCTGGCCGCCGGAATACTGGGCAGAGGTAGGCGACTGGCTGGTTCACCAAGGGTGGGACGTTCTGTTGGTGGGTTCGTCGGGTGACCGGGAAACAGCCGCCCGTGTCTGCTCTGCCATGAAACGGCCTGGGCGCGTTCTTTCGCTATGCGGCGTCCTGAGTCTGAGACAGCTGCTTCCCCTGTTTCAACAGGCGCGCCTCGTCCTGGGTGGAGACACCGGGCCTCTCCATATAGCCGCTGTCTCAGAAGTCCCGATCGCAGTGCTCTACGGGGCCAGCGACCCGTTGCGGACCGGCCCGTGGCCGCCCGGCCGGGCGCACGTGCTCATGGCTCCTGATTGCCGGTGTTGCCGGCTGCCCTATTGCCGGAGAAAATGCATGAGCCGTCTGGAGCCTCGGCTGGTCATCGAAGCGGCGGCCGCGCGGCTCTGTGCCTGGGCTTAACACCGATCTTCCTTGGCTTTTCAAAAGCTGATCGCTGAAAGCTGCCCGCTTGCTGACGTTCCGGGCTTTACGTGGCTCGCGCCAGCTTCGCGGCCACGATCGCCTGGCCCACGTGACGCTGGGTATGCTCGGCGATGTGAACGAGCAGGCCGATGACCGTAGTCGGAAGGCGCCTGCGTCCGACTTCGCGCGGTTCTGTCAGGCGAGCGGGATCAAGCGAGCGCACCACCTCGTCCGCCCGCCGGAAGGCCGCATCCATTCCCGCCAGCAGTTCCCCTCTTGACGCCCCCGGCTGGAATTCCGTCTGCAGTTCCGCCAGCTGTTGCTCGCTCAATTGGCGGCCCTGAAGATAGGTCATCAGCCGGTCCACGGCTCCCCCGATGTGCCGCACTTCTCTTCCTACCGGGTTGATGGTCCCGTGCTGTTTCCACATCTGCTCAGAAGTCAGTCCTTCTGTGAAGCGCTCGAGATCCTCCCGCGCTTGTTGAAACGAATGCAGAAGTGGGGCGAGCATGGGATTCACGCCCTCCAGAGGACCGCTCAACCAGGCTTCTGTCTTGCTCATCATTCCAGAGTACAGCGGGTGTCGGGCCGCATGCTAGACTACAAGGTGAGCCTATAGGAGCCTCCACATGCTGAAACGTGTTTCTTTCGTTTGTTGGGCAGCCTTATCGTTGCTGATAGCCGCCCCCGCTTCGGATCCGAGGTTAAGCGGCGCTCTCCGTAAACCGGCAGAGAACGGCTGGATCTTTGTCCATCTCGAGGGTGACCCCTACCGGATCGGCTTCCAGAACGGCTACCTGCTGGCCCCGGAAATAGCCGAATTCCAGAAAGTAGTGGCTTTTGAAATGAGCCACGACACCAAGAAACCCTGGTCTTTTTTCCGAGAGGTTGCTGAAAAAGAGCTGTGGCCGCGGATCGAACAGGAGTACCGCGACGAATTGCGCGGGATTACCGAGGGCGTCCAGGCCCGCAGCGTCCAGATGGACCTGTGGGACACGGTTGCGATGAACGCCTTTCTGGAGCTCGGCTACTACAACAACTGGTATGACCGCCGGCATGGCAAGACCTCAGAGCTGGTGGTGCCGGAACGTTGCAGTGCTATTGTCGCCACAGGCAGCTACACGAAAGACGGCAAGGTGATCATCGCTCATAATGCCTGGACCGGATACATGGACGGCCGATTCTGGACCATCGTCTATGACCTCGTTCCCAGTCGCGGTCACCGGATACTTATGGACGGCCTGCCGGGCGTTATTCATAGCGCCGATGACTTCGGGATGAACTCGGCCGGAATCGCCATCACCGAGACGACCATCTCGGACTTCTTCGGCTGGGATCCGAAGGGCATTCCGGAGTTTGTCCGCGCCCGCAAAGCGATGCAGTACTCGCAGTCGATCGACGAGTTCATCCGAATCATGTCTGAAGGAAACAACGGCGGGTACGCCAACAACTGGCTGGTTGTGGACCGCAAGACAAACGAAATCTGCAGCCTGGAGCTGGGTCTCAAGAACGTGACCTCGAGGCGGAGTTTTGATGGCTACTTCTGCGGCGCCAACTTTCCCGTCAACGAGAAACTGGCTCGCGAGGAGACCAGGTTCCCCATGGACGACAAGAGCGTGAGCTCCAATGCGCGAAAGGTTCGCTGGGAACAACTGATGGCGGAGAACAAGGGGAAGATCGACGTCGGCGCCGCCAGGCGCTTCCTGTCTGACCACTACGATACCTATTCCGGAAAAGAAGATCCGAACGAACGGACCCTGTGCGGGCACATCGATCTCTCGCCTCGCGGCAATGGCTCGTGGCAGCCGCCGTTCGGGACAGCAGGCGCAGTACAGGCCAAGGTAGCCGACGCCGCCATGATCGAGCAAATGTCACTGACAGCGTCGGCCGGTCACAGCTGCGGAATCGATTTCATTGCCTCCGAACACCTGGCCAGGCACCCGGAATTTGAGTGGCAGAAACCGTACCTCAAGGACCTGAAATCTCAGCCGTGGACGACGTTTACGGTGAGGAAATAAACAGCCGTAAGAGACGAGTCTAGCCGACCGGCGTTAGACTTGCCACGTGGATGACCGGATCCGCGTCCTTGAGCTCTTTGATGGTCCCTTTCACTTGGACTTGCTTGCCCCGCAGTTTGTCCAGATCCTCGGCCTTTACCGACGCCGGGCAGAACTGGAACACCTTGTTGTCCGCGGTCTGAAGCACCTTCTGGCAAGCGTCAGCCCTGTGCAAGTCACAGTGATTGCACTTGATTGTCCCCGTCAACGAGGCGTCCGCCACGGTTTTGGTCACTTCGTGATTCTTTTCAGGACAGGTGGCGGGGCAAGTGTGTCCTTCCTGTTTTTCCTGCATGCCCGGGCAGTCGGCCCAAACGGCGGATCCGAACCACAGAAGACAAACGATAGCGAGTAACAGCAGCTTGCGCATCAGTATCCTCCATCATCAACAACACCGAGAGTATGAAAAAACTTCCCTCCAAATTCAACAAAATCGGTAACAAAATCGGTGTGACCAAAATCGGTGTGACCAAAATCGGTGACCACAAAATCGGTGACAGACCACAAAATCCAGACAAAATCGGTGACACGCACGTAATTCACCCGTAAATCGTTGATACGAAAGGGTCGGACCTCAGGTCTGGCACCAATATGCCCTTGATCCTCCATCAGACACGGAAGGTGGTGAGGACCGTATGTGCGCAACGGCCGATGGGCTGGGGGACGGAGAAAGAACGGGCAGATTCTGTTTGTAGTGCCGCCTTCAGGCGGGCTTTTTCGAACAGCCGAAAGCTCAATTATGGCATGCTGTTAGGAAAAGTCCGGCTGAAGCCGGAACGAAAGGGAGGGAGACCATGCGTACGACGCGTCGTGAAATGCTCGGAATCTCGCTGGCATGGGGTGTTACGGCTTCACTGAAGGCGGACCCGCGGCCGTCCGGCCAGGTCCAGCTGCCCAAACCCCAGACTGATGGCGGCAAACCGTTGTTGCAGGCGTTGAGTGAAAGAAAATCGACCCGCGCCTTCAAACCCCAAAAACTGCCGGAGCAGGTCCTTTCTAACCTGTTGTGGGCAGCTTGGGGGATCAACCGGCCCGATGGCAAGCGGACCGCCCCAAGCGCCATGAACAGACAGGAAATTGACGTCTACGTGGTCTTGCCCGAAGGCGCCTATGTCTATGAGCCGAAGGCTCACGCCCTTAATCCCGTAGCGGCGGGTGACCTGCGTGCGCAAACCGGGGGGCAGCCGTTTGTGGAAGATGCTCCGGTTAACCTGGTTTATGTAGCGGACACTGCCAAGATGGCCGCCAACCCCGAGCAGACGGTCTGGTACGGTGCCGCTGCGGGCTTCATCTCGCAAAACGCTTACTTGTACTGCGCCTCTGAAGGACTTGCGACCGTGGTCCGCGCCATGGTGGAGCGGGATGCTCTGGCCGGCTCGCTTCATCTTCGGCCGGAACAGAAGATCGTGCTGGCCCAGACAGTCGGATATCCAGGTTAGGGATGGGGCGTTTTCGAACTGCAGGCGGCCGGTTGCCGGCGCGCTGCGAAGGTGTTGAAAACGGTTTTGTCCGCGCCGGCGGCGCGTGTATGTGGTTGATTCAAAGTCCGCCCAAAAGGTGAACTAGAGACAGAACAGAGGGATTACGCCCTGCCTGCAACTCAACTTGTAAAAATGTCATCTAGATGTTAGCAGAGTTGTAAATTATGTCTGATTTAAGTCTTTATCTTGTAACAGGGGCCAAGTCCCCTGGACAGGGGGCCACAGCGCCCTTGCGATCCCGGAAGAGGATGCCAGCCTGCTTGACGCTTACTCGCGCGCCGTCACCAACGTGGCGGAGAAGTTACGACCCTCGGTCGTTAACATTGCCGTTTCTCAGGCGAACCGACGCAGGGCGGCCGCCGGAACTCCTTCCGAGCTGAAGGCCACCGGGTCCGGTTTCGTGATCACTCCGGACGGGCTCATCGTGACCAACAGCCACGTTGTCCACAAGGCGAGCCGGATTGACGTGTCTCTCCCGGATGGCGGCACTTACGAAGCGACGTTGATCGGCGAGGACCCGGACACCGATCTGGCGGTGATCAGAATCAGTGCGCCGGACCTGGTTGCGGCGGAGCTGGGAGACTCTCAGCAAATCAGGGTCGGGCAGATGGCTATTGCGATCGGCAATCCGTACGGGTTCGAATGCACCGTGACGGCCGGTGTGGTTAGCGCTCTCGGTCGGTCTCTGCGCTCGTACTCGGGCCGGATCATCGACAACGTGATTCAGACGGATGCGGCTCTGAATCCGGGGAACTCGGGTGGCCCGCTGGTCAATTCGCGCGGACAGGTGATTGGCGTCAATACGGCTGTCATTTTGCCGGCTCAGGGCTTGTGTTTCGCGATCGCGACCAACACCGCCCGGTTCGTGACAGCCCGGCTGATCCGCGACGGCAAGATCCGGCGCAGCTACATCGGGGTGATCGGACAGGACGTTCCTCTTGTGCGCCGGCTGGTTCGCTATCACAACCTGATCGCGACCAGCGGAATGCTGGTTCATTCGGTCGAGCCGCAGAGTCCGGCGGCCGTGGCGGGCATCGCCACCGGGGATGTGATCATCGGGCTGGACAACCAGCCGGTGTCCGGCGTCGACGACCTGCACCGCATCCTGACTGAAGAGAAGGTCGGCGTGCGTATCACCGTGACCCTGATTCGCCAGACTCGCAAGCTCGATCTGCCTATCGTTCCCGCCGAGCGCCGATCACGGGGTGAGCAAGTTCGGATTGCCTACTCCCAGTGGAGCTCAAACTCGTATTCATCGCTTCCGCTTTTCTTGTCGCGAATCCGGACGACGGCCGAATAGCCGTTCCGGCGCGACGGCTCTTCAATAAGATCGACGGAACCGCGACCGTTCAGCTTTCTCAGGCGCATTCTCAGCTCGCGCCGTGGGAGCGGCGAGTCGAACGAGTAGTCCTCATCGCGCACCCGGTCACCCATGACGGTCCGGACCGACGCCCTCGAGCCCTCCAACATGATCATGATCTCGTCATCGACCCGTCCGGACCAGCGCATCCTGCCGGAGACTCCATAGTCCCCGTAATAGCCTCCTGGGGATTGGCCTCCCGGCCTGCCGCCCAGCTCCGCCTCGGCGTCCCGCACGAGGTCGTAGATGCGGCGTCTTTCATTGCGGCCGAAAGCGTACTGATTCAAGCGCGCCAGTTCGCTTCTGAGCACCGAAACCGAGTCCCTCAGTTCGGAGGCCGGACGGTCATCTTCAATCATCCTCAGGAACAAGTCTGCGCTGGCCCGGAACTGCATGACGGCATAAAGCGCTTCCACGTCCGCACGGTTACCCCGGCTGCGCCGTGCAAAGCCGTCATAAGCCAGGTCGGCCAGATCCCGAGCCGCATCAGTCAGTTGCTGCGCCGTGTCCCGGAGCGCGAAGGCAAGGGCCTGATGAGGGGCGAGAGGAGCCAGGAAGAGACCTGTGACGATCAGGACCAGATACTTGTTCATGTTGTCTCCTTGTGATCAAAACTACTCGCCCCCCTCTTCATCGTCTATTTCTGCAAGACTCAGGTTTCGCCAGCCGAGTCGCAGGCTGATCAGCCGCCATTGCTTGTCATCTTCCTGAACGTAATGGAGCCAGAAATCCAAGGCGTGAGGCGAAAGCAGGTACTTCCCGTCGGCGGCCAGCACTCCATCGGCGCGAACCTTCACCGGTTTTTCGAAAACGGGCTTCGCCTTCGCAACTGCGCCCAAGTCCATCTCCGAATTGTTCAGTCGCAGCAGCACGCGGTTGAAGACCACCAACGGTGTCGTTTCTCTCCAGGCCTCGGCAACTGAGGCGTGAAACTCCTCAAAGTCCTCCTTATCGAGCGCCTTATCGAGATCCAAAAGCGTGGCCCTGACGAGCCTTTCGACCTCGGCGTCCGCCAAAACGGGCGGCGGATTCACCGGCAATTTCGAACCGTCTCGCCGGTGCTGCCAATGGCCAAGATTAATATAGGACCGGTAGTGAATCTGGGGAGGTGGGGGACCTTGAAGGGAGGCGACTCTCCATTCGCCGTCTTCCTTGATCAGCTTCATCCGCATCGGGATGAGTTGCCCGGTCCGGGTCTTGAGGCTGCCGGTCAAAGTGACCTGACCTTTGCCTGACTGAGTTTCCCAGTCGTCCTCTTTCGTAAACTGCTTCAGATTCCACAAGCGGATCATGCGTGCGAATTCTGTGGCCGTCGTTGCCTCCCGGTAGCTCCTCGTCGTCATCGCGTAAGCTTTCGAGGGATGCCCGTCCGAGATCTGGTCGAAAAAGCGATCGGCGGCGCGCGAGGCGGCGAAGGACATCAGGAAGTTGACGATAACGCCAAGAAAAAGAAAACCGACTCCTATGGTTCCGACGATCCAGTAACTTTTCTTCATCCGTTCCTCACACTATGATCTGCGGACAAACCCCGGTGGCGTAAGGCCGGTGGGCCCTAACCGCTATTTACGGATCGCGAGACCCAGGGGTTCCATCCCCCGGACTCATAACTTTTAAGCCGTAGCATAGATCATATGAAGTGGTTTCACCGGCCGGAGGATGGCTCCACTCGCGGTCTTTTGTTCTAAGTCTTTAAGTTATCGATATTTAGTGCGTTTTTTTCGGCGTGCCGCGTAAAATGGCACGTAACGTGCTCTTGAATCAGCGGACCGCAAGAAGGAGCGGGCGATAAAACGGATCGCCGAGAGCATTATCCTCCCCTCCAATGCTCTTTTGATAAAGCGGGGCCGATGGAGCAAATCCGGGACCGCCTCCATTCGACCCCGCGCAGCTCCTCCCTCAAGCCTTCCACCTTCCGGGATAATCCGTGAGATAATCCGTGACAGGAGATAATCCGTGACACGCACCTAATTAGGCCCCTAACACCGCGTCAACACAAGCTTTTGCATCAAGTCTGGCACCATTTT
>JBHGBF010000054.1:0-24602 GCA_041946865.1 Acidobacteriota bacterium
CGCATGATGAACTCCAAAAGCGCCTGCCGCTTCGCTCGCAGAAAACTGAGCGGTTACACCGAACGAACCGAACCGTTGAGACGTGAACCCGGTCCCCGTTTTATCCGCTTCCATTCGGTTGTATGATCTCCTGAGGAAGAGTGACGGCCTGTGAACGGCGCGAGTTTTAAAGGCTTGCCTGGCAGATATGTGATTGGTATAGTGAAATCCGTCTAACTTCCTCGGAGGAAACGAAATGGCCTATGTTGTGACAGACCGATGCGTAGGCAATCGCTATACGGACTGCGTCGCTGATTGCCCCGTGGACTGCTTCTACGAGATTCAGGAACCGCACATGCTCATCATCAATCCCGACGAGTGCATCGACTGCGACGCCTGCGTCCCGCTGTGTCCCGTCAACGCCATCTACCCCGAATCCGAAGTCCCTGACGAATACCAGGAATGGATTGAGAAGAATGATCCGGCCTTGTGCTCCGATGCCAACCGCATCACCGAGACCGTCGGATCACTGGAAGGCGCCCTGACCCTGGATGAGGTCAAAGCGAAAGAAGAAGAGAAGTTCGGATTCAGCTTAGCCGATCCTTCCAGCGCCGCTCATTGACAAAAACGGCAGTTCGAAGTCGGGAGTCAGAGAGTCGTAAGAAAACCGGGCTCCAATTTCTGACTCCTTTCACTTCTTTCGCCGGCTCCGTTTCACGCTTTCCGCCATCGCTTGCAGCCGCCTCTGAACTGCGTGGTGAATCGTGCCCTCCGGGTAGCTCCCGTCAGCCCTCATGCGTCCGGCCTCGCGTCCCGTGAGAATCTCCAGCCCCTGGTCAATGCTGTCGATGGCATAAATATGGAACTGTCCGGCCCGTACGGCCTCGATGACCTGCTGCTTCAGCATCAGGTTCGCGACGTTTTGCCGCGGAATTATGACGCCCTGCTCACCGGTCAGCCCGGCTGCCCGGCAAGTCTCAAAGAACCCCTCGATCTTTTCGTTCACGCCGCCGATCGGCTGAACGGTACCCATCTGGTCGACGGAGCCCGTCACCGCAATCGACTGCTTCAGAGGGATGCCCGAAAGACTCGAGAGGACGGCATACAGCTCTGTCGAACTGGCGCTGTCGCCGTCGACTCCTGCATACGACTGCTCGAAGCAGATGCTCGCGTTAAGCGCCAGCGGGAACCTCTGGGCATAGCGCCCGTGCAGGTAACCGCTCAAGATGAGGACTCCCTTGTCATGAATGCTGCCACTCAATTTCGCTTCGCGCTCGATGTTGACCACCCCCTGGTCTCCGATACTGACCCGGGCGGTTATACGGGTCGGCTTGCCGAATGAATAATTGCCGGTCGGGTAAACCGAGAGGCCGTTGATCTGCCCCACGGCCTCGCCACTGGTCTTGATCAGGATCGATCCTTCATTGATCATGTCCTGAATCCGCTCCTCCAGCAGGTTGGACCGATAGACGCGTTCCTCGAGGGTTTTCTGCACGTCCTTTTTCCTGACCAGCCGGTTCCCGTTGTGAGACGCCCAGTAGCTCGACTCGCGGATGAGGTCGGCCACGTCGCTGAAGCGAAGTGTCAGCCGCCGTTTGTCCGACACCATGCGGGCGCTATAGCCGATCAGTTCAGCGACCGCCTGGCTGTCAAAATGCTTCAGCCCCTCTTCGCGGCAAATCCGGCTGATGTACCGGGCGTACATCCGGACCTGCTCCTCGCTGTTGGGCGCCATGACGTCAAAATCCGCCTTGATCTTGAAGATCTTCTGAAAATCTTCGTCCCCGTAATAGAGCAAGTGGTAAAGGTCGGCGCTTCCCGACACAATCACCTTCAAGTCGACTTCGACTGCCTGCGGCCGCAGGCCGGCTGTCGCCATGAAGCCGAATTGCTCTGCCACGTCTTCGATCTTCACTTCCTTGTTCTGCAGCACCCTCTTCAAAGCTTCCCAGGCAAAGGGCGACATGAGGACATCGGTCATGTCGAGGATAAGGTACCCGCCGTTGGCGCGCAGAACCGATCCGGGCCTGATCATGGTGAAATCGGTGTACAGGGTCCCCATGCGGGCTTCACGTTCCAGTGTTCCGATCAGATTCTTATATGTCGGATTCGACTCGACCAGCACCGGAGCGCCCTTGAGCTTGGAGTTGTCGACAATCACGTTGACCCTGTACCGGTCCGCACCGCGCAGGTCGCTCTTCAGGGTGCTGGGAACCCCCTTTAAGGGATCAGCCGCCGCCTCTCCTTCGGGCTGCAGGAACTCGGACAGATGGTCGAGGACGTCCTCTTCGACCGCTTTCAGGTAGTTGAGGATTTCCTTGTTTGCCTTGTACTTCGCTCTGAGCTCGGCGAGCAGCTGCCCCTCGACCGATAACGCCACTTTCCGATCCAGTTCGCGCACCTTTTCCTGCGCCGCCTGCTGAAGTTTCCGGATTTCCCGATAGGCGTTGTTTATCGATACGCCGAGGTTCTTCTGCCGGCGCCGGATGTCTTCCTGGACCCTGGGGTCCAGCTGCTCGAACGCCTCCGGGCCGACTTCCTCGCCGTTTACGAGCGGAATGGTCATCACCTGGGTGTCGGTTCCCTTGATGACCATATCGTTCTTTCGCGCTTCAGCCTGGACCATCTCTATCGCCGCCTGGCGCTGGCGCTGAAACTCTTCGATAATCCGCGCCTTTCGCTTTTCGTACTCCTCGCCCTGGAAGGCCTTCGGCAGCTCCTCTTTCAGGGTGCCGATCAGGTGATCCATGTCTCTCTTGAACTGGTTGCCCACTCCGGGCGGCGCCTTGAGCGCACACGGGTAGTCAGGTTCGGAGAAGTTGTGGACGTAGAAGATATCCGGCGGCACAGGCTGCTCCCGCGCGATCCTTTCCACGAAAGACTTGATGAGTGATTTCTTCCCTGTCCCTGGAACGCCGGCCGCATAGATGTTGTACCCGAAGCACCGGATCGTGAGACCGAAATCAATCGACCGGACTGCACGGTCCTGGCCGATAACCTGATCGAGCGGCTCTACTTCTTCAGTGCTCTGGAACCCCAGCGTCTTGGGATTGCAGACATAGCGCAAGTCGCGACTGCTCAGTTCAAAGGGATGCGGTTTTTTCACACGCTGATTTTACCGGGCCTGGGGAAAAACAATTAGGCTTTTTGTCGAGAATTTTGGGCGGATGACAGGAACTGAAGGCTTCACACGACCGCCGGTTCCAGCATCCGGATGGCGCCGGCGCCGGCGTCTATTTCCGCCTGTATGCCCACGGGCAGGGTAAAGACCTTGGGGACATGACCGATCATGGCGCCGAACCAGGCCGGGATACCGAGCGGGCGGACGTGGTCGTTCAGCACCTCTTCGAGCGTCAGGGAGCCGTAACTCTCGCCCGGGCCGCATTTTGTGCACTTGCCAAAAACAAAGCCCGAGATCTGGTTGAGCACGCCGGCCAGCTTCAGCTGAGTGAGCATGCGGTCAATACGGTAGATACCTTCGTCCGTGTCTTCCAAAAACAGAATGGCGCCCCGCCAGTCGGGGACGTACGGAGAGCCTATGATGGCGGAGAGAACCGCCAGGTTCCCTCCGAGCAGCTTGCCGCGAGCCGTTCCCGGCGTAATCACCTGAACGCGGTCCTCCACCTGGGCCAGGCTGTCGCCGATGTCCTTGGGATTCGTCATGGTCACAGCCTGGCCTTCAAACAGGATCTGCCTGACGAACTGCACCGTGTAGGAGTTCCACGACGAGATTCCGACAGGCCCATGGAACGTGACCAGGCCGGTCTGAGCGTGGATGGCCAGGAGCAGCACCGTGATATCGCTATAGCCCATCACGACCTTCGGATTTTTCCGGATAAGACCGAAGTCGATCAGAGGCAGGAGGCGGCTCGATCCCCAACCGCCCCGCACCGTGAAGAGCCCCTTCACCGCAGGATCTGCGAACTGGGCATTCAGGTCGCGCGCCCGCTCGTCATCTGTGCCCGCAAAATAGCCCCGCCGGCTCAGCACGTATTCGCCGAGCTTGACCTTCAGTCCCAGGGCGCCCAGCGTTTCGCGAGCCACATCCACGTCGACCGTATGAAAGGTGGCGCCGGCCGGGTTAATCAGGGCGACGGTGTCACCCGGTTGGAGTCGGGCCGGCTTGATGACCGGCGACGCTGCGACCTGCTCTCCCCGGTTTTGCAGCTCTCGGAAGGGCAGCGGGAGCGCCGAGAGGAGCCCCAGCCCTAGAAACTGCCTTCGGTTGTTCAACATGTCCCGCCCTCGATGCCTCGTCCTCTCAGTGCGCGCTCTCCAGTGCGTCGGAACTGCCGGCAAAACGGATTCCCAGCTGTTTCAGGATTTCCGGCTCGGGTTCGTCCTGGGCCAGGATCGTGTGGCACTTGTCACAATCCTGCTCAATGGTCTTGCCGCCCTCGGCGGCATGTTCCGAATCATGACAGCGGAAGCAGCCTGGAAACCGTTCATGCCCCAGATTGGAGGGGTAAGTGGTCCAATCGACATTCATCTTGGGGAAGACATTGCGCCGGTAAATGGCCTGGATCTCCCGGATAGCGGCGTCGATTTCCGCGCGCTTCGACTTGTAGACCTCGGCATGATCCTTCTGATAGCAATCGCGGACGCGCTTTTCGATCTCTGCGCTGCGGTCGCCTCCTCCAGCCTTCTTCAACGCGGTCGCCTGCAGGACCTCGACGCCAATCTTCTTAATGAAAGGGATCGTGCGACTGATCCGCCCGGCGGCCAGCGCACGGTCCATGCCCTGCTCAGGGTCCTGGAAAATGTGAGTCGGCCGGTTGTGGCAGTCAATGCAATCCATCAGGCGGCGCTGCTCAGGAGGTGGGGGGCTGGCCGTCTCCGCCGCCCCGGACTTGTATTCGAAAGCGGCGCCGTTGGGTTCGCGAACCTGAACCCAGGGGATAGTCTGGCGTTGCCGGTCGGCGGGATAGTAGTAAATTTCACGTCCCGGGCCCATGTGCCAGCCGTGAATGCCGCGGACCTGGGACCCGCCCCCAATGTGCATCAGCAGGACGGTCTTCAGGGGGGTGTTCGCCTCATCGGCGGAGAACTTCTCGATGACACGAATCCGGTCTCCGGTAAACTTCTGCGGCCAGTGACATTCCTCGCAGGTTTCCCGCGAGGGGCGGAGGTTTTCGACCGGCACGGGGATCGGACGGTCGTACGTATTGAAAGTGACCGCAAACACCTGCCCGACTCCCGAGAGCTTGGACCGGACAAACCAGGGAGCGCCGGCGCCGATGTGGCAATCGACGCACTCTACCCTGGCGTGGGGAGATCCGGTGTACGTGGTGTACTCCGGCTGCATGACCGTGTGGCAGACCCGGCCGCAAAACTCCACTGTCTCCATGTAGACCACCGCCTCGTAAGTCACGATGGAGATAATCAACAGGTTGACGACCGTGAGAATCGATACCGCGACGCCCAGATGGCGGACCCGCGGCTTGTTGAAGTCGATTGTCGGAAAAGGCCCGTCCCCGCCCGCCTCGATTTCTCCCCGCTTATGGCGCGCCCGGCGTTCCCAGTAGACTCCGGCGGGGATCAGGAGCAGGCCGAAAACGAACAGTCCGGGCAGGACCAGAAAAGCCATAATGCCGATGTAGGGGGACGAAGTAACCTCGAGAAAGCCCAATATCAGGAAGGCCACAATCAAAAGGGCGCTGACTGTGGTGAGAGTGGCTCCCAGAAGAGTGATCCAGTTGCTGCCCAGCAACGTCATCAGGCTCCCGAACCACACACTCGCACGTCGAACCATTTACGTCTCTCCTTTAACAGGACCGGACCCCCGCCGGAGTCCGGCGCCGGGCTCGAAAAAGCCCGGCCGCAAAAAGACCGTCAAAAGACCGCCTGCGCTCGCAGGCCAGTCGCCGGAATCAAGGTCCGACCTGGATTCGGACCCTCAGCTCACCTCGATTATCGAAGTTGTTGTCGTCGTTAATGCCGAGAAACAGCCTGCCGGCCTCGGTCACACGACCACGGAACTCTGAACCTATCACAAAATAGTCCGTCGACGCGCGGCCGATTTTGCCTATCAAGGCGCCGGTATTGGCGCTTGCGATCGGCTTCCAGAAGCCCTTGCCGGGCACTCCGTCCGGCCCGCAAGATTCGGCGCTGTTCTTTTTCCAGTACACCTTTCCGGCCGCGTCAATCTCCAACAGGGACCCGGCCGCAAGATCAAGCCCGGTATCGATCCAGGTCGCGTCGCCCGGAACGGTGAGCGATCGCACAGCCGCTTCCTGAGAACCGCGCTGCAGACCCGCCCGCCGGCCTTCGTCCTCGGAGCCGGTTTCTGTCTGCAGTGCCGCGAGGGCATTGCTCAGCGTCTTCTCACGGCCGGGTAGTGGAGACCAGAGCGCTGTCAGACGTTTCCGGCACACCTCGAATTCACGACTCGACGGCAGCGAACCGCGCTCGCCGATATTCAGGTCGGCTATTTGCTGCCTCATGTTCGCCTTGCGCTCGCGGGGCAGCGGATGCGTGCTCAGGAAAGCCGGAAGGCCGCGGCCCTTGCTGTCCGACTCGAGCTTCTCAAAGAAGCTGACCATGCCCCAGGGGCTGTATCCAGCCTTGTCCAGCTCGGTCAGGGCCAGCCAGTCGGCCTCCCGCTCATCGTCGCGACTGTACTTAAGGGATGCAAAGAACACCCCGACTCCCCCGGCGATCGCGACCACCTCACCCCACTTCTTGCTCTTGGCGCTGACGGCCAACCCCGCCCCGACCGTAATCCCGGCCAGAAGGAGTTTTTTCGACAGCTGCTTGAGAGAATGCTTGCCGACCACGTGCCCGATTTCGTGTCCAATCACACCGGCCAGCTCCGACTCGTTGTCCGCTCTCTCAATCAGCCCGCGATTCACGTAGATGAACCCGCCGGGTAGCGCAAACGCGTTAATCTCCTTGGTGTTCACGACAAAGAACCGATACTCCAAATCTCGTCGCATCGAGGCCTCGACCAGCCTGCGGCCGACTCGCTCGACATATTGCGTGATCTGCGGGTCGTCGACCAGGTCCAGCTTCCCGTTGAGCTGCGAGGAATAGGAGCGGCCCATGTCGATTTCCTGATTGCGGGAGAAGAAGTTGAGGCCTTTGCCGATCTTCTCCGGCTGCCACTTCTTCTGGGGTTCCGCCAAGGACGTGCTGAGAATCAGGAGCGCCGTCACCAGGACGGCCACCAGCTGCTGTGCACGAAACCTGAACGATCGACGGTTGGCTCTTACGCGAGAGTGCGGTTGGTTCATCAGTCGTTAATCATCAATCCTCTACGCGCAAATCGTCAATAGGCCGGTCCTTACGCCGGAGGCGTAAGGCAACCGCCGGCGAATACCACGCCGATGTGGACGAACGGCGCATGTGGGACTGCTCAGCCCGCCTTTGCTTTTCCCCTACAGGGAAAGAACCTAGACTCCTCCTGTCACCCAGGGTAGGCCGCAAAACGCGCGGCCGACCCTGGGCTTTCTTGCCTTACGCCTTCGGCGTAAGAACACCAAGACGTCCGCAGACGGAACATCTGGTAACCGGTAACTCGTAACCGGCACACCCTCATGAAGGATGAAGTCCGTTAACTGGTAACCGGCACACCCTCGGCGCAGGAACAGGATGAAGGATGAAGGATGAAGTCCGTTAACTCGTAACCGGCACACCCTCATGAAGGATGAAGGATGAAGGATGAAGTAACCGGTAACTGGTAACCGGCAACTGGTAACCGGCAACCGGCAACTGGTAACCGGTAACCGGTAACCGGCAACCGGCAACGGGCAACGGGTAACCGACAACCGGCAACCGGCAACGGGTAAGGTCCTTGAAACGGCGGGCACAAAAGGATAAAGGTAAAATCTATGTCCGCAGCCGAGGATTTCTACGAAACACTGGCGCCTGACTATGACTCAATGACACGGTTCAGGCCAAGGCTCCCTGGCGAGGAAAAGACGCTTCGCCGTTGGCGCGAGCGCTACCCTTTTGATTCGGCGCTCGACGCCGCTTGCGGAACCGGGCTTCATGCGGTCGCGCTGGCCCGGATGAATGTCGATGTGACTGCCGCGGATCCTTCGGCCGCCATGCTGGAGCAGGCGCGCCAGCACGCACGCGAGGAGGGCGTCGCCCCGGAGTTTGTTAAAGCCAGCTTCTCCGAGCTGCCGGCCCGGCTCGCCAACCGCTTCCAGGCCGTGCTGGTGCTGGGCAATTCCCTTCCCCATGTTCTCACCCCGGACGACCTGACTGCTTCCCTGGCCGGCCTGGCGGGAGTCCTGCATGCCCGGGGCACACTGATTGTGCAGCTTTTGAACTACGAACAAATTCTAGCCAGCCGGGACCGGATCGTCGGGATCAATCGGGACCAGGAAAAGTACTTCGTTCGTTTCTATGACTTCCTTGAGGAACTGCTTCGGTTCAACGTTCTCGTGATCGCGACTCAGGGAGCAAAGATCAGCCACCAGCTGACGAGCACTCTGCTGCGACCCTACCGGCTGTCCGAGCTTGCCCCGGCGTTTGAGGCGGCCGGGCTGCGGATCGTCGATGTCTTCGGCGACATGAGCTTCTCCGCGTTTGACGGCGCCTCGTCACCGAATCTGGTCCTCGCAGCAGCGAGAAGATGATCGAGTCACCTGACCTCGAACTCGATCGATTCGAGCACCTGGCCGCCGGCGGTTTCCAGCGCCAGTCTGTGCTTCCCGGTTTTCGGATGCCATTTGGCCATGGCCTGGCTGCCCGCCAGTTTCTTCCCGTCGAGCTTCCAGGAAACGTCCTGCTGCGCGGCCCTGGCCTCGAACACCACGATTTGGCGGCTGGCCGGAATATCCGGGTCGATGGCCAGAATCATGCCGTCAACCGGGTAGAGAATGCGCCGCGGCGCTTCCTGGCTGCTCGCTTTCACGATGGCCGATTCTGTTCCCTCCAGGTACAGTTCCTGCCGGACCAGGTTCGTGTCCGGAAAGCGGGTTTCGCGCCGTCGCAGGCCGGGAGGCACCGGGCCCTGGCGGCTCGGCCGGTTGCGGTGGAGATAATTCATGATTTCGTGCCAGAGCGGCGCCGCCCCGCTGACGCCGCTGACGTGCCACATCGGAGCGCCGGAGAAATTGCCTACCCACACCCCGACCGTGTAATGCTCGGAAAAGCCGACGCACCAGTTGTCCCTCATGTCCTTGCTGGTGCCGGTCTTGACGGCGGTCCAGAAGCGGGTGGCCAGGGGATTTTCGAGTCCGAAGGTCAACTCGCGGCTTTCGCGATCCGACAGAATGTCGGCGACCAGATAGGCCGCTTCCGGGGAAAAGACCCGGGTCGGCTGACGGGCGGGCTCGAATGTCAGCCGCGACGGCGCAAAGAGTCCGCCGTTTGCCAGGGCGCGGTAGCCATCGACCAGATTCTTCAGGCACACATCGGCCGACCCCAGGGCCAGTGAAGGACCGTAGTAGTCGGGCGCCTGCAGGTCCCTGAAGCCCAGATCGCGCAGCACGCCCAGGAATGGGTCGACACCGACCAGGTTAAGCGTCCTCACGGCCGGCACGTTCAGCGAAGACGCCAACGCCTGTCGCGCCGTCACCAGACCGTGGAAACGCTCGTCGTAATTCCGCGGCCGGTATATGCCTCCCAGGACCGGGAGCTCCAATGGACTGTCATCCAGAAGCGAAGCCGGCGTAAGCAGCCTGCGATCAAAGGCGACTGCGTAAAGAAAGGGTTTCAGTATGGAACCTGCCTGGCGCAGCGCCTCGGTCCCATCGACGAACCGGGCGGTGGTCCGCACGCCGTCGTTTCCGAGATACGCCAGGGTGTCACCCGTCCGGTTTTCCACCACGAGAAGCGCGGCATCGTGAACATTCTCGGCCTTCAGCGCGAAAAGCCGATTGCGCAGCGCTTCAGCCGCATAAAGCTGCAGGTCCAGGTCAATCGTGCTCGTCACTTTCATCCGGCCGCCCGTTCGCTTCATAGGCCCGAGGAGCAGTTTTCGTGCGACATGAGGAGCAAAATCAGCCGCGGGAGTGACGTAGTAAAGCCCACTTACGGCGCGTGCTGCGCAGGCGCCGATGCCGCGCCGATCCTGCTTCCAGCCGAGCAGCCTGTTGAGGGTTTCTGCCCGGGATCTCACGCGGTTCAGACCCGCATTGGGAGCGCGGAGCAAAGCAGCAAGAACGAGCGCTTCATCCCGGCTGATGCCATGCGGCTCTTTGCGGAACAGACCCTGTGACGCAGCCGCTATCCCCTGCAACTCGCCCCGATAGGCAACCAGATTCAGATAACTCTCCAGGATCTGCCGCTTGGTCCAGGTCCGCTCCAGGCTTCGCGCCGCTCGGACCTGCCGGGCCTTCTCGATGAGCGATCGCCTGTCCCGTCCCGGCGCCAGCTCGGCTCGAATCAGGCCGGTCAACTGCATCGTGATGGTGCTGGCCCCTCGCACCTCAGCAGAAAAAAGGTTGCGCCACCCGGCCGAGAGGAACGAAAGCCAGTCGACCCCCGAATGCCGGTAGAAGCGGCGATCCTCCGCCTGAATCACAGCGCTCAGTAATGCGGGAGAGATTCTGTCGAGTGGCGTCCACTCCAGTCTGCGCCCTTCGTCGACCACCCGGAGCTGATGCAACACGCGCTGTCTGCGATCGAGCAGGACCCCCTCGGAGCTCCGATACCGGCGCACCACCTCTTCGTAGGAGGGAAGGCCTGGCGGGGCCGTGACTCGCCGGACAGCCACCGGCAAGCCCAGGCCGGCCAGAAGAAGCAGACAAACGATCAGACGTTTGACGCGCATTACACTTTCCTGTCGCGCAGGCTTCTCGCCTGCGTTCCCCAACATTTACCTCGCACTCAGTGGGGCATTCGGAATCTCTGCGAACATCTCGGGAGAATACAGAGCCTCCACCCTGGTGGGAGGAAGGTTGAAGTCACCGGCGCTGTTCAGCCGCAAGGTGTACTCGACAGCCCATTTCCCTTTCGGCACGAATTCGAAGTACGCCCTAAAGGCTTCAAAAGACCGCTCCTCAAAGGCCGGCCAGACCCATCCCTCGCTTCTCTCGTCTCCCGTGGCCAGAGTGGAATCCCGGCCGAGGCCGGTGCCGAGGATTGCGGCGCCCGCGGGTATGGGGTCACTGACCACGACCCAGGTCATATCGGTCTGCGCTTCCAGCTCCAGCCTGACTCGCATAATATCTCCGCGGCTTGTTTTTCCGCTCTCTTTCTGTTCGACCGGCGTGACCGTCCGGGATATCCGGTAACCGCTCGACAACGGGGCTTTCAGCGGTATTGCCGCCAGGCTCTGGATGGTGACCCAGGGCTTGCCCGTCCCCAAATGATGGATGTCCAGCTGCTGGCCGGTTGCAGGCCAACCGAGCAGAGCCTGGTCACCCTTTGGTTTTTCAGCCCAGTTCAGGCTCGTCGACTTCCCGGCCAAAACAGCCGCACTCGTGCCGGTGACCGGCTCTTTCTCGAACACGCTGCTGAACTTCTCCATGGCGAGGACTCCCCATGCGTTCGCCGTGGTCAGATCCCAGCGGCCCTGGCGTTGGCGGCTGAGCGCTCCCCGCACCATCCTCGGAACATCCGGGGTCCATTTACCGAAGTTGATGATTGAACCGAGAAGCCTGACCGCATTCACGTCATTCGAGAGCATCAGCCACCAGAGGCTATCAGAGCTCTCCGTCGAGAACGTCATTACCGTGCCCTGGAAAGTCAGGCGCGACCTTAGAATCTGTTCAGCCTGTCTTAGTTTTTCGTTCCGTGCGGGGATGTTTTTCATGCGGTTCAGGACGTTGAACCAGTCAATCAATCCCGAGGTGGGCCACAGATTCGGCTCGATGGTGAACGACGTGAGCATTTGGGGCTCGGCCAGCTCGTAACGGGACAGTGCTTCGACGGCGGCCATCTTTCGGAGAGCCAGATCGGCGGTAGGCAGCGGGGTGTAGCAGGCAATACGGCCTTCGATAAATGCGCGCAATCCCTCCTGCATCCGTCCAGCGGCGGGTCCGAGCTGCCAACCGGCCTCATGAGCAATTGCCAGCACATAGGCAGTCAGCGTGTCGCTTCCGCGCCGCATCGAGGGAAAGTACTTGAGCAGGCCGTCGCCATCCAGGTAGCCGGGCAGATCATCGGTCACCTGCCTCCACAGGGCTTCATCCCGCAGGGCGATCGCCCTCGATACCCTCTGCTCGAGGCAGCCGTATGGGTAACGGCGCATGTAGCGCCTGACCGGCTCGAGCCCGTTCAACAGGGTGGGCCGCATGGCAATGTTGACTCCGCCCCGTCCGGGCAAAGCCCCGGCAGGCTTCTCCACGCGCTCCTGGGCCTCCTTGTCCAGCTGGAAGATGGTCGCCTGAATTGGCCGCACCGGAACGGCCTCCGCCACCCGCTGGACGACCGCAAGCCGGTCGCTCAGAGTCCCGCTTTTCGCCTCGACTTCGTAATGAAGATAGTCCGGGCCGACCGGTACGGTAAGCTCCCAGCCGAGCTCTTGCGATTCGCCCGGAGCCAGCTCGACGGCCTTTGCCGGAAGCGGCCTTCCTGTCTCCGTTACGCGGGCCGTCACGGAGGCCTTGATCTTCTGTTCGGTGGTGTTCCGGATCGTGAAAGTCGAGACAATCCTGTCGCCGGCGCGCACGACCGGGGCGATTCCCGAGAAGAGAGTCAGTTCCTGGATGGAGCGAATGGAAGTCGAGCCCGACCCGAAAAGATCCGTCCCGCCCGTGGCGACGGCGACAATGCGAAAACTCGTGATCGAATCGTTAAGCGGCACGTGAACGGTGACGTTTCCGCTCGCATCGACCGGGATCCTGCCTTTCCACGCGAGCAGAGTGTCAAATAGCTCTCGAGTCGACTGCCGGCCGCCGCCGCCCCCCGCCGGCAGCGCTTTCAGCCCGAAGTGCCTTTTCCCGACGACCTGCATCTGGGCGGTGCAGGTCGAGACTCCCCAGCCCCGGTGCCCCATCATGGCCTCCAGGATCTTCCACGTCGAATTGTCCATCAGCTCGAGGAGCCCCTCATCGACCGCTGCGAGCGCAATTTCCGTCCCGGCCGGCACGGGCTTCCCGGTCGCAGTCGCAACCGAAATACTCACCGTGGCTTTTTCACGGACCCGGTAGACCGGCCGGTCGGCGGCCACTTTGACCTTCAGCTCGTACGCCTTCCACCCGACCGCAATTTCGGCGACGCCCAGTTTGTAGGCGGGTTTGGCCAGATCGACCAGCGCCGTAGGTTTGGGCGCTGCCACTCGCCCGCGCACGGCCAGCACGGACACGAAGGTATTGGGACCGTATGCGCCCTTCATCGGAATCTCCACGACCGGGGACTTGCCGGACAGTTCGCGTACGAAGACATCGCCGACGCCTTCCCGCTCAACCGTTATCAGCGCCGTCGCCTTCTCAAACGGCATGCGCACTTGAAAGCGAGCCACCTCTCCTGGTTCATATCGTTTCTTCTCGGCGATCACGTCCATGCGGTCGTGATCCTCGGCCGGAAACCACCACCGGGCCCGGCCTCCCACCCAGAAACTTCGATAGGCAAACGACTCTCGTCCAAGATCGTCCGCGGCCCGCGCCTGAAGCAGCAGTTCCCCGCTCTGCTCGGGATGTATCGTGCAACTCAGCAGTCCTTTGCTGTCCGTCGTCCCTTCGCAAGCCAGACCGAGTTTCCTGGTTTCCGAATAGTTTTCGTAGGCGTAAAAGCCGCCGACCAGCCGCTTGCGGTGCGAGTAATTTTTTCTCTGGTACAAATCAACCCGGACGTTACGACCGGCGACCGGCTTGCCGTTCAGATCCGCTACGGCGGCCTGAAAGACGAAGTCTTTTTTCGCCAGCACCCATTCGGCCTTCAATCCAACGACCAGACCGGCCGGCCAGAGCGGAGCGGTCGCATAGACAGTTTGCGTTTCGCCGTTCGGGTCGCGGAAGTCCAACTCCGCAATCAGCCGCCCCGGATTGGCCGGTCTCGGCAAATCGCCGATGGTCGCTCGGGCTGTACCGGACTGATCCAAAACGAGGTCCAACCTCTTGAGCTCCGAAGGTTTCTCTTCCTCACCAGGAGTGTCGCCTTGACGCACCAGACCTTCTTTGACCCGGCCGTTGCCGAAGGTGACGTCCTCGAAGTCGCTGAAACCAGTCCAGAGTCCTTCGGAAACCCGATAGCGAAGCCGCACCGGAAGGCGGCTGGCCGCGCCCCCGGCCAGGTACTGGACACCGATGTCCACATTCACCTGCGACGCCCGAATCAACGGAGCAGCGGGGAATTGCAGGGACGCTTTCAGGAGCGGCACTCGGTACTCTTCGACTCGAAAAGTGCTCGAGTACCACTGACGCGGCCAGCGTTCGGTCTCCTTCGTCTTTTCTTTGAAGATGATCTGATATTGCCCGAGCTTCGCATCTGTCGGTATCTTCCATTCGTTCTCCGCCAGTCCCAACGCGTCCCATTTCACGGGAAATTCGTATTCCTGATCGGTCCCGCCATGGCGGATGATGACAGTGGCTGGTTTCTGGTCGTCCGGCACCTGGGCAAACCCGCTGGTGGCGCGGCGCCGCAACACGTGTTTCATGTGCAAGGTCTCGCCGGCTCGCAGCAGACTGCGATCGATAATGGTATGAGCTGTTACGAGCGAGGAGTCGTACTCGGCGGAGATGTTGAAGCGCCACGGCTCAATCCCGCTGTCCCACGAGCTGTGGACGAAAGCCATGTCCGGACCGGAACGCGCCACGACCATCAGGCCCCGGTTGTATTCACTCCAGGTCGGGCTTTGGCACTCGGGCGCCTCTACCTGCGCCGGAAGACCTGTGATCCGCGCCAGTCCCTGGGCATCCGTCTTTCCCCGCCAGAGCGGCTTGCCGTTGCAATCGCAAACCTGCACGAAAGCCCCGTTTACGGGCTGAGCCTGGTCCAGGGACGTGACCCAGACCAGCGAGGATTCCAAGCCCCACTTGAAATGGACGGAAAGGTTCGTCACCAGTGCGGTCGTGGAAACAAACATTGGAGCGGCCTTGCCGAGCAGCGCCGCGCCAAGGATTTCGCTGCGCAGCTCGACCAGATAGAAACCGGGATCAGGCAACGGAATCCCGACCACCTCGAAAGCCTTACCGCCTCCCGGTTTGGGAACCCGAATCGACCTCGTCGTCGCTCCGGTCACCCCTTCGAAGACAGACTTCTCACGGTCCCGGCCGCTCATCTTCTTCAGCCAGAACAGGATCTGCCCGACCTCGTCGGAAGGGACCCGCATGACGGCCCCGGGTATCGCCGCCCCCAGCCGCACGCCTTGGCGTCCCGGAACGGGTCTGACAACAGCCGGGCTGGATGCCTCAGCAGGTGCGGGTGAGGCCGTTCCGGCCACCCTCACCTGCTGCCCCTGAATCTCGGGTTCCAGATCGCGCAGGGTGACCGGCAGAACCGGATCGCCTTTCCACTCCAGGATCCCAAAGTCGGCGGCAAACTTGGCGAGCGGAGGATAGTCGTCGGTCCTTACGGTCAGCGGAAAGCTCCCGGCATTGCTGAGGGTCCGTCCCGAATCGTCCTGGACTCCGGCCGGAAGATCGATGCGGAACACCGAGCTGGGCGGAAAGGGCGGCTGGAAATCGACCCTGTAGACGTGCCGGTCTCGGTCGGCCTGCTCCTCTCCTTCCTCCTGGTTCACGTCGTAAGGCGCCCATTTCTTCCCGCCTGGTCCGGTCAGCGTGATCTGGCGGGCCTTGGCCCACGGAACCGGAGCCGAAAAGGAAAGAGACATCCGCGTGAGTGGTACACACTCAGAATCGACATTGACCCGCAAGCAGCCGAACGTGGCCGTAAACGGCGGGCGAGTCTTGAAGGGCAGGACCTGTTGCTCCTCGGTCGACACACCGCTGGCGGTCGCAATACCCTTGCCCCAGACCAGGTTGACGCGCACCGAGCTGGGAAAAGGCCTTTTCGCCTGCACCAATAGGAGAGGCCGCTGCGGCCTTGCCTCTTCCCAAGGGTACTGTGCCTTAAGAATCGTGTCCCTCTCACTTCCCTTGATCACCCTGAGCCCGATTCTTTCCTCAAGGCCCTCGACCGTAAACCAGGCGTTCTGGAGAACCGTTTCTTCGACAGGCTCGCCGTCAAGCTTCAGGATAAATATCTGGTCTTCGCTGATGCTCTGACTGCCCTCCCCCGGGTTCGATGAGACAATCGCAGGTCCGCCCGTGGAGAAACTGAAAGAAGCCTGACCCTCCAGTGGGCTTCCTGACACGGCAGTCAAACCGGGACGAAGGGAGAACGTGCACTTCACTCCCGCCGGCAGATCCTTGTCAAAGTCGTAAACCCAGTGCCGGCCGTCTACCCACCGGCCTCTTCCAGGCGCCGGGCAGGAGATGTCGAACGGTTCAACCGCGCGGGTCGGGTCGCCGAAAGGGACGATTTGCTGGTAAAACGTCACTTGTACCTGCCGAACCGCCTTCACCGTCCCTTCCGGGACGAAGCTCTCAACTCGAGCCGGCCCTTGCGCCTGCTGAGCAAGCGCAGCGCCAGGAGTCTGAGATGCAGCCTGAGACATCGATAACCATGTCGTCAACATCAACGAGAGGGCAAATGACATAGGTTTTCTCCGTATAAGCAGGTTCAAAGCCTGGTCAGGCGGTCCCGAGCTGCTTTCTCCAATGTGGCAGCCCTGACACGTTGACACGAAGCGGCCGCACGGGCCTGCTCTTCAGACACATTCCGGAACCGCCTAACGGTACCCCCCCAGCCAGCCGCGGCGGGACCTGTAACCACAGGCGGAAAACGTAACGGGGTTCAGAAATATGTATTAAGTCCAAGGCATGGCCGCCGCACTGCCAAAGGGACGCAACTCTGTAACTAGCCGAATCCACAAAACCCCTTCATGCACGCTCGAGGCCACCTCAACTCCTCGGATGATACTTATCGTAAACCTGTTTGAGCCGCTCTCGAGTCACGTGCGTGTAGATCTGCGTGGTCGAGATGTCGGCGTGACCCAGCATGAGCTGGACGGCTCTCAAATCGGCCCCCCGCTCCAGGAGGTGTGTGGCAAAACTGTGTCGCAGGACATGCGGGGTCAGCGGTTTCTCCAATCCAGCCTGCCGGCCGTACTTCACGATCATCATCCAGAAGTACTGGCGGGACATCGGTTGACCCTGGCGTGTGACGAACAGAAACGGGCTGTTGGCTCGCTTGCGCAGCAGCTGCGGGCGCGCCTCGCACAGGTAGCGTCGAATGAACCCGAGGGCTGAATCGCCGATCGGGACCAGCCGTTCCTTGCTCCCTTTCCCCAGCGTCCTCAAAAAGCCCACCTCGAGGTTCACTTCAGCCGCCCGGAGGCGCACCAGCTCTGTGACGCGCAGGCCGGTCGCGTAGAGCACCTCAAGCATGGTGCGGTCACGAAGGCCAAGAGGAACCTCGGTGTCCGGCTGCTGCAGAAGGGCATCGACTTCCTCGAGCGTCAGATACTTCGGGAGGCTGCGCCATGTCCTGGGCGAATCGAGGTTTTCCGTCGGATCCTCGTTGACATATTTGTCGAGCAGCAGATAGCGGTAGAACGACCGCAGGCTGACGATCTTCCGGGCCACGGAACGAGCCGTAAGACGGGAGTACAGCGCTTGCAGATAACTTGAAAGCTCGCTTTTGCCGACATCCCGCAGTTCAAGCTTCTGGACCTCGAGAAAAGACAAAAAGTCGAGAATATCGCGTCGATATGCCTGAAGCGTATTGGCCAAGAGGCCCCGCTCGACCTGAAGATAGTTCAGGTACGAAAGAAAGATCCGTTCCTGTTCGGTCATCGCAGCAGCCGGCGAACACGCGCCGATATCAGGCGCACCTCCTCCACGTGAAACAGGTGCGCCAGACCAAAGTAAACCACGATCGCCACGGAAATGGTGATCGCTAGCGCTACGGATTCCCTGAAAATTCCATCACCCAGGTGCCAGGCCACCTGGCGATGCAGGAAGTAAGCGCAGACCGCCATGAGAGCCGAAGCCGCCCCTGCCTTGAGGAAAGCGGCGCGCACGGCATAGGCTTCGAGCGATCCGAGCCGGCGGCGGAAGCCGCGGCCGAGGAGCAGGCTGTTGAGCATGACGGAGGTCGAGGTCCCGAAAGCCAGCCCCAGGTACTTGTACCGGAGCGGCAGCACGGCCAGGAGGACGAGATTCAGCGCGATATTCACGGCTACCGCCGTTATGCTGATCCTGACGGGCGTCCGGACATCTTTAAGCGCATAGAAGGTCGGCACGTATGTCTTAATCAGGCTGTAGGCAGTCAGGCCGATCGAGTAAACGATCAGGGCATAGGCCGTCCATTGCGTGTCGTCGGCCGTGAACCTTCCATGCTGAAAGAGCACCCGGACAATCGGACGAGCCAGCACCATGAGTCCCAGAGTCGAGGGGAGAGCCACCAGCCCGGTCAGCTTCAGCGAATTCGCCACCGTCTCCTTCAGGTCCTCCCACTTCTCGTCCACCGCGTGCGCCGAAACCTCGCGCAGGTTTACGACACCTACGGAAACTCCGAAAAGGCCAATCGGCAGGTAGATGATCCGGAACGCAAATTCCAGCCAGGATAGCGGCCCGGTATAGGGAATCTGGGAAGCCAGCTGCGTGTTGATCAGAACGTTCAGCTGCACGGCGCTTATCCCAATAACGGCCGGAGCAATCAGCCCGGCTATCCTCTTCACTCCTTCGTGCTCGTAACTGAGGCGAAACTGGTAGCGATAGCCGTGACGCCAAAGGACCGGGAGCTGGACCGCAAACTGCAGGATCCCTCCAGCCAGCGCCCCGATCGCCATGGCATAGATGGGAACCACCCCGAAGCGCTCGAAGGCCGGAACGAGGAAAATCCCGGCCAGGATATTGGCCAGGTTGAACAAGGCCGGGGCCAGCGCCGGCAGGAAGTAATGGTTGAGTGTGTTCAGCATCCCCATCGCCACCGAAGCCAGGGCGATGCACATCAGGAAGGGTGAGAGGATGCGCAACAGCTGCGTCGTTACTTCGAATTTGTCAGGCGTGTCGCGGAACCCTTCCGCCATCAGGAAGACGAAGACATTGGGAAAAAGCAGAAGCGCCAGCGCAAAAAGGCCAAGCAGGACCATCAGCCCGTTCACCACGAGATTGCCCAGAAGCCAGGCCTCCTGCTTGCCGCGCTTGCGCAGATACTCGGTAAACGTCGGGACAAAGGCCGAGCTCAGAGCGCCTTCCGCGAACAGATCGCGCAGCAGATTCGGAATCCGGAAGGCTACACGCCAGGCGTCACTGTACAGGTTCGCGCCAAAGAAGTGAGCCAGGACCTGTTCGCGTACCAGGCCCAGGATTCGGCTGATCGAGACGGCAAAACTGACCGTTCCTGCTGCCCGGGCCGACTGAAGACGACGCGTCATAAGGGGTTGAAGGACCTAAGCCAGTGTGGCTGAGTCAGCAACCAGGCCGGACCGTCCAGAATCCGGCCACGACAAAAGGCCTTCCGCACAGCGGACAAAACCGGAACACAGCGCCTTTTCACCCCTATATCCACTTCTTTCTCTTGAAATACAGGAACATGCCGACCCCGATCGCCAGCATCAGACCAATCGAGAAGAAGTAACCGTACTTCCAGTTCAGCTCCGGCATCGAACGGAAATTCATGCCGTAAATGCCGGCAACCACGGTCATCGGGATACAGATCGTGGAGATGACTGTCAGCACTTTCATGGTTTCGTTAACACTATTGGAGACCGACGACATGTAGATGTCCAGAAAGCCGGTGAGAAGGTCCCGGTAGTTGTCCGCAATGTCGGTCATCCGAAAAAGGCTGTCGTAAGTATCCCTGAAATACAAGCGGGTCGATGGGCGGATAAAGGCGATTTCGTCCCGGCTCAGCCGGTTGAAAACTTCTCGCTGCGGGAAGACGATCCGTTTCAGGTGCATCAGGTCGCGCTTGAGATGAAGAATCTTGTTCAACACATCGCGGCCGGGAGTGGGATCAAAAAGGTCGGCTTCGACTTCCTCGATCCGGTCCTCGAGTTTCTCGAGCTCCGGGAAATAATGGTCCACGACTTTGTCCAGCACTGCCTGCAGCACGACGTCAAGCCCCAGATTCATCAACTGGGGGTCGGCCAGGATCCGCTGGCGCATGTCGCGTACACTGCGCATCCGATGGTCATGGTGCGTGATCAGGAAATTCTTCCCCAGGAAAACATCGATCTCGGCAGTGGTGAACTCCTTGGTGTCTTTCATGTAGTTGATGCCATGAAGCACCAGGAAAATGTATTCCGGATAGATGTCCAGCTTGGGATACAGAATCTCAACCAGCGTGTCTTCAACGGAAAGAGGATGGAACTGGAAATTGGTCCTCAGAATGTCCGCCTCCTCCGGCGTAGGATCCTCCAGATCCACCCACAGCACGTCCCCCGGACAGAGCGTCAAGAGCTCCGGGACGATCCTGTCATCGTGCGACAGGCCGCTGGTCGGACTGTATTTCAGAATATAGATCATCGCTCGGTTAAGTTATCATCTAATCTCTGACTTTGCAGAGGTAAAAAAGAATGAAACTCCGCCGTATCGCCGAACTGCTCAACTGCGAGCTCAGGGGCTCGGGGGACGTCGAGATTTCGGGCGTCGCCGGCATCGAAGAGGCCGAAGCCACCGATCTCACCTTCGTCGCCAACGTAAAGTACCTTCCGAAGATCAAGACCACGCGGGCCGCCGCCATCATCCTCAGCCCGGAGGCGCCTGAGACCGGCACACCAAGCCTGCGGTGCGCCGATCCCTACACGGCCTTCGCCAAAGCCATCGAGCTTTTCTACCAGGCCCCCAAGCCGCTGCCGGGGATCCATCCGACCGCCGTCATCTCCCCCGACGTCATCCTGGGCGACAACGCCTCCATCGGCGCCAACGTGGTGATCGGCGAAGGTGCCCGTCTGGGCCAGAACTGTACCCTCTATCCCAATGTCACGATCTATCCGTTCGCGCAAATCGGCGACGACTTCGTGGCCCACTCCAACTCCGTGGTCCGGGAATACTGCCGGATCGGCAACAGGGTCATTCTCCAGAACGGGGCGGTCATAGGCGCAGACGGGTTCGGCTTCGCACCCCAGAAAAACGGCGGCTACTACAAGATCGTCCAGTCCGGAATCGTGGTACTCGAGGACGACGTCGAAATCGGCGCCCACACCTGCGTCGACCGCGCCACCGTGGGCGAAACCCGTATCGGGCGCGGAACCAAGCTGGACAACCTGGTCCAGATCGGCCACGGCTCCCAAGTGGGTCAGGACACTGCCATGGCCGCCCAGGCCGGCCTCGCGGGCAGCACCAAGGTCGGGAATCGCGTCTTCCTGGGAGGCCAGGTCGGCGCCGCCGGCCATTTGAGCATCGGCGACGGAGTCGTCGCCATCGCTCAAACCGGGATTGCCCGCTCGGTCGAATCCGGGAAGATGATCTCGGGAAGCCCCGAGATGGATTTTGCGCTGTGGAAAAAGAATTACATTCTGATGCTCGGGTTTCCCGAGCTTGTGCAGACGGTCAAGCAGCTCAAGAAAGAAGTGGCGGAGCTGAAGCAGAAGTCAGAGGCCAATGAATGACATGTCGCTATCCACGACCCCGCACGAACCAACACGCGCAAACGGTTTTGTTCGCGTTGGTTCGCCGGACGGGTTCGTGGATAGCCCGGCTTAGCTCGTCCGTTCCTGAATCTCGGATATATCCGCAATCTTCAGAAACATCTCCGAAATCTCATACAGCAGGCGGAGCCGGTTGTTGCGCAAGCGAGCGTCCTCGGTCATGACCAGCACCGCGTCAAACAGGCGATCGACGTTTCCTCTCAGACCCGCGATTTGCCTCAGCACACTCAGGTAGTCACCTGCGCGCGCCGCCGCCGAGACAGCCGGTTCGATTTCCTTGAACGACCGATAGAGGTCGGCCTCAGCCGGATCCTCCAAGTCCTTTTCCGAGACAGCTTCGAGCACAATCTCCTGCTTGCTCAGGATGTTCTTGACGCGCTTGAAAGCGATGGCCAGCGCCTCAAAATCCGCCTCGCCCCGCATCTTCATGAGCGCCTCGGCCTTCAGCCATGTCTGGTGGACACCTCCAACCCCCGGGGCCAGAACCGCGTTCAGGACGTCGAAGGGCGCCCCTTGCTCCTGGAAGATGAACCGCACGCGCCCGGTCAGAAAGCCAAGGACATCGGCCACCACCGGGTCAGGCACCGCAATCTGGTCTTCGAGCGTCGACCGGGCGGCTTCCACCAGACCGGGGAGCGGATACTGGTCGAGCCGGTGGTCAAACAGGATCTTCACCAGACCCTGCGCGTGCCTCCTCAGGGCGAAGGGATCGCTTGAGCCGGTGGGAACAATGCCGGCGGCGAAACAGCCCACCACCGTGTCGACCTTGTCCGCCAGAGCCAGCAGTGCCCCCGTCAGGGTGGATGGAGACGAGTCGTCCAACGAGGTCGGCTTGTACTGCTCGTAGACGGCCCGCCAGACCGCCTCGGGGTATTTCTCCTCCCGGGCGTACAGGCCCCCCATCACTCCTTGCAGCTCGCCGAATTCTCGAACCATGTCACTCGTCAGGTCGCACTTCGAAAGCGTGGCGGCCGTCTCGAGATCCTTATCGGGTTTCAAAATGGCACAGAGCCGCCGCACCCGCTCTGTCTTGGTGCGGTATGAGCCGAGCTTTTCCTGAAACAGCACATGATCAAGCAGGGGAAGGCGCTCGCCAAGCGGCGTCTTCAAGTCCGTGGCCCAGAAAAACGCGGCATCCTCCAGACGGGCCCGCAACACTTTTTCATGCCCCTTGCGAATCCTCCCTTCAGGGTCCCCGCTGGTATTGAGGACCGTCAGGAAATAGGGCTGGAGGGCGCCCTTTCCGTCCGCCACGGAGAAGTATTTTTGGTGGTGCCGCATCACAGTGATCAGCACCTCCTGGGGGATCGCCAGAAAGCCGGAATCAAAGCTTCCGCGCAGGACTGTCGGATATTCGTTCAAGTAACACACGAGGTGAAGCAGCTCAGGATCAGCAATTACTTTAAGGTTTTTGGGCGTCTCCCGCTCCAGTTCTCGCGAAATCTTCGTCTGGCGCTCTTCGGCATCTGCCAGGACATAGTTTTCGCGGAGGCGTTCCAGATACTCGCCCGCAGACTTCAAAACGACGTCGCGATGCCCCAGGAATCGATGGCCCCGGGTCATGGCTCCGGCGGATAATCCTTCAAATCTGATCGGGACAGTCTGCTTATTCCACAAGGCGACGAGCCAGCGGATCGGTCGTACAAATCGAAAGCGGCTTTCCTGCCAATACATGTTCTTCGGCCAGGAAAGGGCGCCGATGATACCGGGCAGCGCGTCAGCGAGGATCGCCGGCGTTTCCCTGCCTTCCAGCGTCCGCTTCAGCGCCAGGTAGTCACCCTTCTCCGTCTGTACCACCTCGAGCTGATCCAGGCTTGCCTGCATCTTCTTGGCGAACCCATGGGCGGCGGGCGCCGGCTTCCCGTCTTTGAATGCGACCGTGACAGGGGGACCGAGCAGAACTTCCTGGCGCGCCGCCTGCCGATCGGGCAAACCGGTCGCGAGGAAGGCCAGGCGCCGCGGGGCGGCAAAGACCTCAATCGCCTCCGCCGTCAGCTGGTTCTCGTCGAACAACGCCTCCACCGACTGGCGCAGCTGGGCGGCAGCCGGCTCGATCATGCCGGCCGGAACTTCCTCGAGTCCCAACTCGAAAAGGAACTTATTCTTCATGGCTGTTGACAAACGCGGAGGCCACCCGGACCGCCAGGTTACGGACTCTCGCAATGATTCCGACTCGCTCCGTCACGCTGATTGCGCCGCGGCTGTCGAGCAGGTTGAAGGTATGGGAGCAACGAAGGCAATAGTCGTAGGCTGGGAGGACGCAGTCTGCCTCCAGGCACCGGAGGCACTCTATTTCGTACCGGTTGAACAGGTCGAAGAGCATCTCCTTGTCTGCGACTTCGAAGCTGTATTTCGAGAACTCGCGTTCCTCGCGCTTTCGCACCTGGGCATAGCTGGCCTCTGGGCTCCAGCAGAGGGCAAAGACGCTGTCTTTGTCTTCCACGAAGGTCGCGATTCGCTCGAGGCCATAAGTGATTTCCGCCGAAATAGGCATCAGGTCCCGTCCGCCGGCCTGCTGAAAGTAGGTGAACTGGGTGATTTCCAGGCCGTCCAGGAGGACCTGCCAGCCGATGCCCCAGGCGCCGAGCGTCGGGCTCTCCCAGTTGTCTTCCTCGAACCGGAGGTCGTGATAAGCGAGATCGATGCCGATGGCGCGCAGGCTGGAGAGGTAGACTTCCTGGACGTCGTCCGGCGAGGGTTTGAGGATCACTTGCAACTGGTGGTGTTTGTAAAGCCGGTTGGGATTCTCTCCGTAGCGGCCGTCGGCCGGGCGGCGCGAAGGTTGCACGTACGCCACACGGTAGGGCTCCGGCCCGAGCACGCGCAGGAAGGTTTCCGGATGCATGGTCCCTGCCCCGACCTCCAGGTCATAGGGCTGCTGGATGACACATCCGTAATCCATCCAGAAGCCGAGCAGCGTGTGAATCAGCCCCTGAAATGTGACCTGATCGTTCGGCATTCCACTCTCTCCGGAAGTAAAAGGCATGATCATAACATGGCTAATGACTTCGTGACAGAGCCGCGCAAATTCCCCTGATCCGTGGATAAGGGGAAAGCAGACCACTCGGGCGTGGGGATTGAGCTTACAGAAGTTGTTGGTACAGGGTGAGTTGGCTGGTTG
>JBHGBF010000055.1:0-24600 GCA_041946865.1 Acidobacteriota bacterium
GGAATAAGCCCGAGTTTTCGAAAGTGGCACCATTTTGTACAAAAATTAGGTAGCTAGCGCCTCGCAGTCCCGTCCGGCCAGACGTTGGATGAATTCCAGAAGACGGTTTAGAACCGGGTCACGCCGCCGGGAATTGCTGTTTGGCGAAGCAGAGGCCGACGCGGAACGGCTGTCAAACAAGTGTGTCCTGAGCAGTGCCATAGCTTGCTGGCCTCCGTGCGTAACGGCCCAACCGGCCTCGGAGTATTCGCGCGGACCAATTTCAGAAGGGAGACTCGTGGAGGCGGTTGACGCAGGCCTCCACGAGTTGCAGGTCCTCACCAGTCGAGCCGCATGCCCACCTGAATGACCCGATGGTCCGCAGACACGCCAGTCACCTGACCGAACAGCAGGCTGGCCGGGTTGGTCGAGATGCCGGTGAATTGATGCCGGTTGAAGGCATTGAGCACGTCCGCCCTCAGCTGAAAACGCGCGCCTTCGCCCAGTAGCTTGACACTGAAATCCTTCTGCAATCCGAAATCCTCGCTATAGTACGGGAATCCCCTGATCTCAGAGCTGGCAAAGGGGGCGTTACCGCGCTCAAAGCGTTCGGGGTCCCGGATCAGGGAAGTATTGACATACTTGTGTTCCCCGGTCCCCGGGGTTGAGATCCGGGACATGTCGAAGTTGCGGGAACCAAAAGGCACTTTGAGACTTGCTCCGTTCGGATTCTCTATCACAGCCCGGTTCGTCGCGGCGTTGAAGTTGGGTGTCGCTGTGCCGCTGAAACCAAGCGGAGCTCCATTTTGGTAATTCCCCAGATACTGGATCACCCATCCACCGAAAAGCAGGTCCAGGGCGCGGGGCATGCTGTCGCCAACCCACTTGCCCCCGCCGATCGGCAGCTCATACGACAACGAAGCTTTGACCACGTGTGTCCGGTCGTAGGGAGCGATGGATTTCTCAAGACCAAGATTGTAGTAGTCAAGCGGGCGTCCGAGATTGGAGTCCCAGGTGTTGAAGGCGGTGTCGATATTGGAGAGCGTCTTCGAGAGGGTGTAGTTGGCCAGCCACGAAAGACCCGCCGAGTAGCGCTTGGTGAAGGCAAGCTGCATGGAGTGGTATGTGGCGAAACCCAAGGGCGAGTTGTAAGCGAGAATTCCCTGCCAGTCCGGAAGCTGCGGGAAAGGCTGCAGGCTCTGCTGGAGAGAGATCCACTTCGTGCCTTCGGGGAAGGGATATCGGGCCCCCATAGCCTTCGCTTCAGCCGGTATGTCCGAGCTTCTGTTGAACCAGATGTTCTGCAAGTCGTCGCCGAATTTCAGGACATCGGTCTTGAGTTGGTTGATCTGATTGAGCTGATTAGCGTAAATGGCGGTGCTCTTCGATCCGACGTAACCCAGATCTATGACGATTTCGCCTGGCAGCTGATACTGAAAGTTCGCGTTCCACTGCTGCACATAAGGCAACTTCCCGCCTTCCGGGTCCCAGTAAACAGCTCCCCACTTGGTGTTCGCCAGGGAGGGGTTGTAATCCGGGGGTATCTCGACGCCCGGATATCCACTGTCCCAGTTGAATGCCGCCACACCTTTAGCCGAAGGACTCGGCACGAAATTCTGACGCGCCAGGCCCATCAGCGAGCCGTAAGGAACCCCCGCCCAGTCGTTCGGTACACGCGGGACATAAAAAAAGCCGTAGCCGCCGCGAAAGACGAACTTGGGAGTGATTTGGTAGGCCAGTCCGAGGCGCGGGCCAAAACCATTGTAGCGATTGTCCACGAAGCCCCGTTTCCCATTGCGCCCGGGACCCTTTCCGGTGTATTCGATAGCGCCGGGGAAACCGGTTTGAGGATCAGTGCAGGTGGTGCAGAAGGTGTAGAGACGATCGTACATCTCGGTCTGGACCGGCTGGTAGTCCCAGCGCAATCCAAGGTTGAGCGTGAACTTGGGCGAGATCTTGAAGTCGTCCTGGACAAACAGCGCCAGGTATTGGAACTGGGATGCAGTGGGCATGCTCTGCAGGGCGTCGGCGTTCCGCACTTCCCCCAGCAGCATGCTGGCAAAGGAGTGCCCGACCCTCGGGTTTCCTATCAGCCCCGTGACTTCGCGGTCAAAGTTGAAGCGCCCGGCCGGGAACTCCTCCTTGACCGTACTGAACAGAGTCCGACGGGTGTCGGCGCCTATTTTGATCACGTGACGGCCGGTCACGTAGCTCACCGTGTCGTTGAACTGCCACACCGTGGCGAACTGCAGGCTCTGCTGCGCGTATCCCATGGTGGCGAAATTGACCCGATCAGAGCCGCCCAGAGTGACAACCGGCCATGGGCCGTCCTGTTTGACGCCTTTGATACCCAATATGCCGCCCCCGCCTTCGTCCTTGGAGGTCGCAATGTGGTGTGACCCAATGCGGTTCGCCGACACCATGAAGTGGTTCAGCAATCTTGGAGTTATGGTGTAATCGTGCGAAACCCGGGGCAGGTATCCGTAATACGGGTTTTTCTCGGAGCCAGACAAAGGGCCGCCCGTTTCGCCTTCATCCGTCCAGAGGCCATTGCCGCTGTTGTCGGTCAGCAGCCGATCGCGCTCGCTATAGGAGAAAACAGCCGAGAGTTTCTGCCGATTGGATACGTTGTGGTCGACCTTGAGGGAAAACTGATGGTTCTTTTGGAAAACCTGATTGTAGGCTGGGCCGAAACGGTTCCGAATGAGTGAAAACCTGCCGTCCGGGTCCTTTACCTGCGGTGGGTAATACTTGTTCATAACCTCGGCGAGCTTGCGGGAGACTGCGGAAATCCTGTGGGACGGGATGATGTTGTTGGGGAAGGGGTCCCGCACCAGCGTTTTGCCCACATACTTGGTGGTGGCCGGATCATAGATCGCGCCGCGCAGGATGTCACGGCCGAGCGCGTCCTTGCCGACCACTTCATTGGTGAGCAGCCGGCTCAGATCGCCGTTCCACATTTCAGGCAAAGGCACGGTGATGCTCGGACTGCCCAGCCCACGGTTTTCCTCGTTGTATCTTTCGAAGGTCGCGTAGAAAAAGGTCTTGTCGCGCCCATCATAGATTTCCGGGATGAGGATCGGCCCACCGCCCGAAACCGCCCAGTTGTGTTTCCGATCACGTTGGCGGGGAATACCGTAGTAGTTTGAGGAGAAGGAATTGGCGTTCAGGGACTCATTGCGGAAGAGGGCCATCGCGCTCCCATGCCAAGCATTAGTGCCCGACTTCATGACAAAGTTGAAGACACCGCCGCCCGTCCGTCCGTATTCCGCACTGAGTCCGCTGGTCTGAACGCGGAATTCCTCGACCGCTTCCACCGACGGCTTCGCTCCCGAGAAATCCCCAGCCAAATATCCGGAAACCGACCCCCCGTCTAGAAGGACCTCTTTTGAGAAAGTAGGACCTCCGTTGATCCGGCTTTCCCATACATCACCTTGCACTCCGGGGGTGACAGCGTAAGCGAAGGCTTCGGGACTGCGTCCTCCGTTGAAGCTGAGCGGAAGATCGATGACCCGACGACGATCCAACAGGGTACCCACCTCCGGGGATTCGGTTTGCAGTGCCGCCGCACCTGCAACCACCTCGACCGCATCCGTCACTTCCCCGAGCTGCATTTGAACGTCGATCCGAGCGACCTGCGAGACGTTCAGGACGATGCCGTCGCGGACCAGAGTCTTGAAACCTGGCATCTGGAAGGTGATCCTGTAACTGCCGATCGGCAGGTTGGGAACGGTGTAGTGCCCCACGTCATTAGTCGTGGTGTCGTACGTCGCATTCGTCGCCGTATTCCTCACTTGGATTTCCAAGCCGGGTATGGCTAGCGCTTCAGGATCTGTAACGGTACCCGTGACGGTCGCACGATCCTGTTGAGAAAAGATCGGTGCGACTATCTGGGATCCGAGCACCACAAGTGCTGCAAATAGAAACAGTCGTCTTGGCATGATCTGGACCTCCTCGTCTATAGGGCGCTGGGATGCCACTATTGGAGCCTGGAAATGCTCCTTAGCCTTTCTAAGCCGAGGATCGCCCGGTAGGGAGTGTACTGGGGTTACGTAACAGTCACGTTACGTAACCGCCATGGTTCTCGAAGCGAGAGTCGCAAGCGAGAACAACGAGCGCCGGCCGCGCCTCGTAGCATCTTCCCAAGATGCAAGGGGATGGGAGATGGGAAACAGCCGCTGGGCGCGCCGAACGGGGCGCGCCAGCGGCGTAACATCAGATGATTTCAGAAGCTCAACCGCCCGGTAAACCGGACCGTCCGGGGATTCTCACCGCTGGTGATTTGGCCGAACGTTTTTGGGTTGGAGATGTTGGTGCCCGGATCACCCCACAGGGGGCTGTTTGGCACGTTTATCACCTCAGCCCGGAGGTCAAACGCGAGTCTGTCATAGAGATGGAATGTCTTAAAAAAGACGGCGTCGTGGCTGATACGGTTGGGCGCCCGGAGCCAGTCATACCGCTCCGGTTCTGGTGTAATGTCGTATTTTCCGGTTAGCGCCTGGACCTTGTTGATGTCCAGGCACGGTGTTGCCGGCAGCCCGGTGGCTGGTGTCCCCAGGCAGTCGTGGACATCCCTGTCAGTCGAGGGGTTTCCTATCGGTATAGGTCGGCCGATCGGGCCAATCAGCCCCAACGGGGCGCCGGTGGCGTACTTGAAGATCCATGTGAGGCTCCAACCGCCCACAACGTGATCGAGCCATCTCGGCCAGGTGGCGCCTATCCGTTTGTTCTTGCCAAGCGGTAAGTCCGCGGTTGCAAATATTCTCGCCAGATGGGTGCGGTCGCTTGCGGTCACAGTCTTATAGAAGCGATCGTTCACCAGGCTCTGCGGGTCGAACTCCATGTTTTTGGAGAATGTGTAATTCGCCACCACCTGCACGCCGTCGCTCAGGCGCTTCTCCCACCGGGTCTGCATGGAGTGGTAGCGTCCCCAAGGGCCGTTGACGTTCTGCTCGGTGACAGACGTGAACTGAGGAAAGCGGACCTTCAGCTGGTTGGCGGTGATTTTGGCGCTGGCACCCCGGGATGTGCTCGCGGGCAGGATGCCGTAGAACGGGTTTGTCGTCGTGTTGTCCTCCGTTCGAAAGGCATCCGGCACTTCATTCAAGTTGTAATCCCGGAAGAGGCTGTTGTATCGAACACCCACATATGCGATCTCGGCCATTGATGACCACGGCAACTGGCGCTGCACGGTCAGCTGAAACTGGTGGATACTGGGCAGTTTGATATTCGGGTTGGTGTACGTTATCCCGCTCCCCAGGAGCGACTGGTTACCCAGAGCATTGCCAGTGATCGGGTTGAATCCGTTCGGGAAGGGATTGGATAGGCTAACCCCGGGCAGCACCGTGCGATAGCCGTCACCCGATCCGATATAGGCGGTGTTAAAACTATAACTGCCCGGCACGACAGGACCACCCGAATTGAGGTTGTTGACGAGCCCTTCGTAGACTAGTCCCCAAGCCGCGCGGATCACAGTCTTCGAACCCATCATGTAGGACACCCCAATCCTGGGGCCGAAGTTATCGCGGTCCATTGTCCCCTGCCTGCGCGGCAGCCCATTCGTGTTTACAAACCTCAAACCGCCTTTGAGCTCCCCGATGCCGGGTACGGTGATGCCCAGATTCTCATCCGACGAGAAGTCATACCACATGCGGTCGAAGCGCTCGGTAAAGGGAGTCTCGAGCTCATAGCGAAGCCCGAGGGCCAAAGACAGGGAAGGCCGGATTCGATAGTCGTCCTGGATGTAGAGTGCGGCGTAGTGGCTCTGCGCCGCCGGCGCGGCCGCCCGGACCATCGAACCGCCGGTGGGAAGGCCCAGGAGCAGCGATGCCATGCCGCTTCCAGAGGTCGTATTGGAGTTCGCGTTGTCGTTGGCACGGGTCAACAACTTGTCGAAGGTGAAGGCCCCGTTTTGGGCATTCCCCGGGAAATTGTCGTTCCAGCGCGTGTTCCGGTACTCCGCGCCCCACCGCAAGTTGTGGTTGCTCCAATAACTGTTGAATGCGGCGGCGGCAGACAGCACATTGTTGACATTCTTGCGGAAGCCCGGGCCGATTGGGGGGATGGCGCCGTCATTAACATCGAATCGCGGCCAGCCGGCCGGCTGGTCGCCTCCACTGTAGAGGTTGTTCTTGATAATGTCGGGAAGCTTGAGTATATCAGGATCCAGGTTGTCGCCAACGCCGCGAACGTGCTGGCTGAATCGATTGAATCCCACTCGGAAACTCGCGACCAGCGTCGACCGAAACGTGACCGTATCGTCGACCACGAACTGATGAGCGGACCGAGCTTGGGGAGTGAAGCCAAGATACCCTGGCAGCGGCGGATTGGAGAAATCGAAATCATTAAAAACCGCGTAGTTTCGGGCAAACCTACCATACAAGCGATGCTTGTCATTCAGGTTGTGATCGACACGCGATTGAAGGTAGGTGTACGGCAGATCGAGAACGACGCTTCCCAGGTAGTTCGGCAAGCCCAGCTGGTTGGGGTTAGCAAAATAGTTGGCTTTCGGGTACTGACTCATGACCGCCGCGCCTACCGGATTGATTCGACTCGCCGAGATGCGGGCACCGTCGAACTGCTGCCGGGATACGAATTTCCCGTTTGCGTCCATCACGGTCGTAAGGGGATCGTAGAGCTGAAGAGGCTGCCCGCTCGGACTGAGTGTCTGGGAAAAATCGCCTTGACGCTCCAGGTCTGTGGGAACCCGCCACTGGTAGCTCACGCTGCGGGTGCTGCGCTGTCTTTCCAGGCCGACGCTGAAAAAAGTCCGGTCCTTTATGATCGGACCGTTGACGACGCCTCCCAGGATGAGCTGGTTGACAAGGCCGCGCGGCTGGCCGAAATAGTTGTTCGTCCAGGTATTGGCATTGAGCCGCTCGTCCCGGACGTTCAGATAGGCACTGCCGTGGAACTGGTTCGTTCCGGTCTTGGTGGAGACCATGATCGCTCCGCCGTTGGTGCGGCCCTGCGATGCGTCGAACATCGCTGTTACGACTTTGAGCTCTTCCACCATCTCGGACATTGGCCAGACGTAGCTGACACCGGACATGCGGGGCACGTCGGCCGCCGCCCCGTCAATGTTCATCTGGTTGCCGGTCGCGCTGCTCCCGTTGATCCGAACAAAGCTCGTTTCGTAGTTGGTCGCAGTGCCGACAACCTGCGGGATGACGCCGGGCGCGATGTCGGCTGTCGCCAGCGGATTATCGCCCACGATCGGAAGGCGGTTCAGAAGCTTGCTGTCCAGGACCTGGCCGAAGTCGGCGCTGGTCGTCTGGAGCATGGGCGGCTCTGCCGTCACCATGACGGTCTCGGCAAGACCGCCGGGCGTGAGGGTGAAATCCACCGTCAAACGACCCTGGGTCTGCAGAACGATATCCGAGCGGCTGACCGTGTTGAAGCCTTCGTGAGAGACGCTAATCGCGTATACACCGGGAGTCAGAAATGGGGCGACATAGCTGCCTACCAAGTTCGTCGTCAGCTCCGCGGACGTTTTTGTGGCCTCGTTTGTGACCGTGACCTTCGCTTCTGGAACACTCGCCCCTGAGGAATCCACCACCCGGCCTAAGAGAGTCCCCCGGATCTCTTGAGCTCGCAACACGGAGCCGCCAACCATGACGACAAGCATCAATGCGACGCACGCATGCTTCAACAGACGGCCTCGGCTGGGTTGACCGTCAAACACTACTACCGTAAAGACTGCTTCACAGACGCTGAGAAATCGACTCATACCTCGCCCTCCTCACAGATTGGTTGAATGGGAGCTTGGGATTGCCACCACGGTCTTTTAGGCCTGCGGCGTCTGCGAGAGGAGTGTATCGGGGTTACGTAACGGTCGGGTTACGTAACGATGAGGTTATGACGCGGCGTCTGGCGAGCCTGCCAAGGCTGGGCTAGAAACGAAAGGGGGCCTTTCGGCCCCCTCTATCCCACTGCATGTGGGCGGCACTTATCTGGCGTAGTCGTCGAACACAGAGCCATCGGCTATGCGCAACATATTCCACGGGAGATTATCCCTGATAGCCCTGGCTATGTCATTGTACGTGCCATACCCGTTCTTTTGGCCGATAAGCGACACCCAGTTGGCGGTTGCGTCGGCCTCCAAGTAGATGTTGTGGCTGCCGCCGGTTCCATCGAGAGCGATCATGCCGTACTCCTGCAAGGCAACCAGGAACATGCGGGCAAATGCCTTGTTCTTCGCATCCAGGTTTGTATATCCATCGATAACGTCTGCTATTGCATCCACATTGACGCTCGGATCAAGGAAGATGCGGGCACCCATGGGGCAGTTGTAGTTCTGGTTGGCGCCCCATGTTTCGGTCCGCAAGGCTGGCCAGAACCAACGCGTTGGATGCGGGTAGCCGATGGCGACGCGCATGGCATGGTCGATGCGGCCTCGCTGAATGTCAATAGGTCGGATCATTCCAACCGTGTAGCTACAACCCGATCCCGTATTCTGACCGTAGATCTCCGCCTGGCCCAAAGCACGTGCTACCCTGTCGGGCTGGATCGGAATGTCGTCGAGCATGCGTCCGTCGTTTGCGTAGACCCCAACGCCTCCGCCATTACACGTCACCCGACGCTGCGACGCATTCACAGTCGCCTGCCACATGCGGTATTCGACCGGATGACCGTTATAGTCAGGCGAAGACTTGTCCAGGATGACGAGCGGGTAGTCTGAACCGGTGCCCGCCTGAATGTTGCTGGGCGCGTGAACGTTGAAGTTCCTCCCTGAGATAACCAGAGTCCACACCGGGTCACTCGCCTGGCCTACATATATTGGCGGAGTCTCCCCGCCGACATCGAACCCTAGATTGGCAAAATTGTTGGCTATGTTGTTAACGATCGTGCTCGAGTAGGCATACAGAGGGCAGCTGGGCGGGATCGGCTGATACACGGGATGCTCGGGATCGAATGGCCGCTTCTCTGCCGGATCGCCCGATGGCGGCGGAGTCGTGCCGGGAAGTATCACGAAGAGATCGGCATAGAAGGCGTCGCCTGAAACGGCCCCTGTCTGAGAGATCCGTATGTCGAGTGTGTTCCCATTCCCCTGGGGTGTGGCGCTAACGGACAGCTTCTGGAAGTTGTTGCTTAGAACAACACCCGTCGAAGCCCATTCCTGCACCAATGCTCCACCTGTAGTGAGCTCACGCATGCGGAGTGTGACCGTCTTGCCGACGCTCGATGAGCTGGCCGCCTTCACCCAGGCGCTTCCCTTGTAGGTTTGGCCGGCGGTTGTGGATGATACGCTCGCAGGGTTGTCATCCACCGTAAAAGAGGTGCCGGTGCTCCGCGTTACCTTAACGACGTAGCCTCCGTCGGGCGCAAGCATCGCGACGCGCGAGAGCGCCCCCTGCCACGATTCCCAGCCGGTCAGATTGCTTTCAAACGAGGGGTTGGGGACAACATTGTTAGTTGGAGCCGGAACCAGCTCGAAGAGATCAGCGTAAAAGGCATCCCCGGAAACTGCTCCTCCTTGCGACACACGCATGTCAAGAGTGTTACCACTTCCCACAACAGTGACGGTTACAAAGAGTTGCTGGAAAGTATTGGTGAGAGCAACGCCTGGGGAGGTTGTCTCCTTCACCAATCCCCCGGGGGAATTTATCTCGCGCAACTTCAGATTAACAGTCTTGCCCTGGCTGGAAGTACTCGCGGCCCGTACCCATACGCTTGCCCAGTGCTTTTGTCCTGCAATGGTAGACGCCACCGTGGCGGGGTTGTCGTCGATGGTAAAAGTGGTGCCTGTGCTACGGGTCACCTTGGCGACGTAGTTCCCATCGGGGGCGCCAGTCAGAGAAACACGCGAAAGGGTGGCCTGCCACCCTTCCCAGCCAGTGAGGTTGGTTTCAAACGAAGGATTACTGACTTGGGCGGCCACGTGAGCGTCGGTTGAAAGCAGGACAAGGACAGGTAGGACCACCATTAGAGATCGGAACAACTTCATCAGCGTACCCATTTTCACTCTCCTTTCCGGTGAGAGGAAATGAAATAGAAGGAATGGAAGATTCGCGGACTCGAAATTTCCAATAGAGGAATTCCAGACTGTCTACGTCGTATACCACCTCCTTCGGCTACGATTGAACAGCATGCCACTATCGAAGGCTTTGGCAAGCCCTCTTTTAGGCTTCGGCTGAAGCGGCGGGGGAGTGTACTGGGGTTACGTAACCGTCATGTTACGTAACCCGCCAGACCCTCAGGGGGCGTAAGTGTGGCATGATGCAGCGTCCGACAGGGGCGACCAGGCTCGAAAGGCAGATGAAATCAAATGACATCCGCAGAAACGGCAGGGGCTATTTCAGCGGCGTGCTGTGATGAGTCACAAACTCCGTTTTGAACGGCTCGTCTTTGTCAGACAGTACTTTCAGAAGAACCTGGTAGGAGCGGAGTTGGCGCTCGGTCAGCCCCAGTTTGGCGACCATCTCCTGTAATGTTTCCGGCCGGGTGACATATTCGACAGCGGCCAGTGTCCCTGCCGTGCTGTGACTGGTTAGAACCATAATCCTGCGATTGTTCAGAAGGCCCGGAAAGGAAGCGACGACTGTAAAGCTCTGTGCGTCCCTATGGGAGGGTGTGGAATAGACCTTGGGCTCGCCAGGGCGAGGTCTGAGGTTGAGGAATGTGAAATAGTCTGGGCTCAGTTCGAAATCCAATGGCTCCGGGAGTCGCCGCATGAGGGGGTTGAACCGGGAGGGCCCCAGGAAAATGATATTGCCATTCTTGATCGCGTCCCAGCTCGTCAAGTGTACGGGCGTTGCTTTGACGCTCCGCCCGTTTTGCCCGAAAAAAGCAGTCAGCTTCTGAAGCGCGAGGGCATCGCCCATTTCAGCATAGTCAAAACGAGGCTTGCTGAGCGAGGGGAACAATTTCTGCAACTTCTGATAGTCCGGGTGGTTTTGCCACTCTTCTGGATCGTTGACTGAATAGAGTCGAAGGAAAAGGCGGTCCGGTTCGCTCGAAAAGAAGAGGGGGCTACCGACAACGATTACGGTCTCAATCGGCGAAGAGGCGTCAAAGAAGGGAGCCCAGACTGGGCCGGGTTCAGCGAGCGGCGCCTTGGTCTCGGCTTTCGTTTCCCGAAGCTGTTCCTCTATTCGGCGATTTCGGGAGATCAGGAGCAAAACTGAGATGCTGAGCACCACCGTCATGACAGACGTCAGAATCAGGAGGCAGGTCTTTCGGTCGAGTCTGGAAACCAGCCACCCCTTGGCGAGGTGCAGCCGCGAGACGCCGGAAGCCGGCCCTCGAACTTTGGCGACATAACTTCCCCTCGGCAGTGAAATCACGATCGAATCCCTGGCGCCTTCGACCTCGTAGTACTTCGCGAGTTTTTCGCGAAGGCGTCCAGCCTCGACCCGGACGATTGGGTCCGCTCTCGGGTCGAAAGATTCGTCCCGGTCAAAGACCGCAAGCCCAACATGATATTCCTTGAGTTGCGCGCCTCGTCCCTCGAGGGTTTCCTGGACAACGAAGCGCAGGAAGCGAGTCAGCCTGTCCGAGTGGGCGAAGAGCGGGGTGACCAGGATCTTGTCGAGTTGAGCGAGAACAGCCTGGTATGAGACGCCCGTTGGCAAACCCTGCCCACTATGACTCTCCTCCCGCTGCCTCTGGGGCGAAGAAGATGACTGCACCGCTTCCTTCTCCTTCCTGGATTTCACTATGCTAACAGCCGAAGGAAACCGAAAGCAAAGACAAAGTGGAGCGAGCGCAAAAGATAAGGATCTACCGTTACCTTACTGTTAAGTTACACGAATACACTCCCCACCCGCTGGCGGTCTCAACATGATGAAGGCATGAAAAAGTCGCTCTGGATGGTTGTCGCACTATCGCTTCTGGGTTCACGCCCGATGATGGGACGAGGTTCGGGTGATTTTCCGGAGATCCCACCGTTTGTCTTACCCGTAGCTCTGACTGACTGGGATCCGGGTGAAGATCCGATGGCCAGCCGGCTTTTTCGGACTACCACGACCCGGACGCAGATTTCACTTGGCGGCTTCTGGGACTTTGCAACGGACCCTCTCGATAAGGGGGAAAAGCTCTCGTATGCCACGAATTTTCCAGAGCCCGAGACCCGTCTTTGGATCCCGGGCACCTGGAACAGCTACGCGCGATACTGGCATTACGAGGGCGCCGCATGGTTACGCCGGTCCTTCGATGTCCCGGTCGACGGTGAAGTACGCATCCGCTTCGGGGGTGTCTTTTATAAGTGCAAGGTTTGGTTGGACGGCGATTACCTGGGGGGTCATGAAGGCGGTTACAGCCCCTTCGCGGTTGTCAAGAAAGTCACCTGTGGGCGCCATTCCCTGGTTGTTTTGGCCGATAACCGACTCGACAACGAGACTCTTCCAAAGGCCGGGGTAGACTGGTTCCCGTATGGCGGAATCCACCGCCCGGTCTACGCCGAGGTCGTGCCTGGGGTTTGTATCGACAATTTCCATGCGATCACAACGTCGCTGGAATCGGAGAAAGCGCGGCTGACCGTGCGCGCTTATTTGCGCAGCAGTCTCATCCAAAGGGCGGAAGCGAATCTCGTATTCGAGGTCAATGGACACACGGTCGGATCCCGGGACTGCGAGATAAAACCCGGCCAATCTGAAGTGGAACTGGAAATCGTTCTGGACAAACCCGTCCTGTGGTCGCCCAGTCGCCCCTATTTATATTGCGGACGCCTGGTCCTTTCCGTCGCTCCGGCACCGCGCGTGCAACGATCGTCAGGCTCGGAAAGGGGCCAGCCCCATGAACGAGGCGGTCTGCTGGACGATCAGCTCACGCGTTTCGGGCTGCGCAAGTTCGAGCTTGCCGGGCCCCAGATCCTCCTTAATGGAAGACCGTTCAAGCTGATGGGAGCCAACCACCATGACGATCATCCTGACTGGGGCTCGGCACTCCCTCCGAATGTGATTCGCCACGACGTGGAGATCTTGAAGCGAATGGGCGCGAACGCGGCGCGAGGCCATTATCCGCCGGACGAAATCTTCATGGACTACTGCGATCAGGCCGGCCTGGTCTTCATGAACGAGATCCCGGCGTGGCAGTATGACTACTCTCAGCTCTCATCGCCGGTAATACAGAAGAAGATGCGCGAGCAGTTTGCCGAAATGGTGCTCCGGGACATGAACCACCCGTGTGTTTTCAGCTGGAGCCTGGGAAACGAATGGCGCGAATTCGGAAAGTGCTATGAGGTTGTCAAGGGCCTTACCGATTACGCGCGCCGGCTCGATTCCACCCGCTTTATCACCTACGTCACCGGCGGTGCCGGGTTTGGACCAGGCAGCGCGCTGCTCGACATCATTTCGACCAACTGGGCCCAGTATCAGTGGTACGATCCGTTCACCATTCTGGATGACCATGAGGGGCAGAAGAGCATCGCCCTGCTCGAGGAGCTGCACGCGAGGTTCCCGGACAAGCCGGTGATCTTGACAGAGTTTGGCGCAGCCGAAGCGCAGGCAGGTTGGCACAACTGGGGTAATGTCAAATGGAGCGAGGAATACCAGGCCCGAAGCGTCGCCGATTCGGCAAGGTTCGGGTTGGAGAAGCCCTGGACCGCCGGCGGGTGTGTCTGGCAGTTTTGCGAAACGCGAAGCGCCCCGTCACGCTTTCTGGCAGGCCGTCTGCGTGGTTGGAATGGAAAAGGGATTGTAGACGGATATCGATCCCCCAAAATGGCTTTTTACAAGCTGCAGGAGATCTTCCACAGTCACTCTCCGCAGCCGGATTCTCAGGATACACACGTTTCGGCCGTACGAGGCAACTGACCAGCTAGTAGCCCTGACGGGATACGGGGAGCTTCAGGTTGCCGCGCTGGCGGATTCGACAATTCCGGACCGCGGCAGTGAGGATGCAGGGGTCAGCGGTTTTGGTCAGGTGGGCGACGGCCCCGGCCTTAAGAACAGCCTTGGAGACCCGGGCTTCCTCCAGCATAGATAGAGCGATTACACTGATGTCAGGAAGTTCGGCACAGATCTGGCGGGTGGCTTCGATTCCGTTCAGGCGGGGCATGCATATATCCATCAGCACGACGTCCGGCTGTATTCTGCGAGTCATCTCCACGGCGATCTGACCGTCGGACGCTTCGCCGACAACCTCGATATCCGGTTCCCCGCAGAACAGCCTTGCCAGGGCCTGCCGCATCACGACATGATCATCCACCAGGAGCACCTTGATTCTATTGACGGCTCGACAACTTGTCACGACGACAGTTTCCGTGCCGGCCAGAGCCGGCCGCCTGAACGAACGGTTGAGGACATCCATAACACCACCTCATGAAGCGGGGCTCCCGGCGACGGTCTGCTCGATACGTGCGTGCGACGTTGCCGAAGGCCCCGCCCGCCCTACATCCCGTAAATCTTGACACCATCGACAACCCTGCTGATCGCGCCCCGACGACTGGGGTTGTCGGGATCAAGGCCCAACGCCAGCGCAAAGCGCAAAGCGAGCACTTGAGGGACGAGCACGTCCAGGGGAGGACGAAGCTCGTCCGGGACGGCATACGACGAAAAGCAGGCGAGATCGATAGCTTCTCCGTACAGTGCATCTTGACCGGACATTTCGCGACCCACAATCACGTGGTGCTTCCCAAGGCCTTTTTCCCGCAATGTCTGGATGAGGTCAGCCTCGTATCTGCGCTTGATCGAGTGAGAAGACACCGAAAAAATCACCAGGGTGTCAGAATCGACGAAACTGAGCGGTCCGTGCCGAACGCCCAGGAAGGATTCAGACAAGGTCGGAATCTGACCGTCGGTCATCTCTAGGATTTTCAGCGCGCCCTCGAGCACGGCCCCTTTTAACGCCCCATCTCCCAGGATGCAGACCCGGCCAAATTGAGCGATGTCCACTGAAGCCGCCGCGCGAATGCTCGCCGCGAGAAGCTTTGTTCCGATGGTGGCCGATTCCGAGACATGGGCCAGGTAATCCGTCGGCCGGTCCAGAAAACCCAGCGCCTGCCCGGCCAGGACCATGGTCGTGAAAGAGCTGGTCATGGCCAGGCCCTGGTCGCAGGCCGAGGGGTGGAGCCCGAGGGTGCATGCGCCCGGAGTCTTGGCATACTTGCGCGCCAGCTCGCTGTCAGGGTTGCACGTCACCAGCAGTTGCCGGTGCTCGGGGAATTTCTCGGACACGATGCGAGCCACTTCGAAGCTCTCCGGACTGCGTCCGGAACGCGAGAACGAGACGACCAGGCTCCTCGTCTCCGGCTTGAGAAAAGCCGTGGGCTCGAGGATCAGATCGGTGGTAGGGACGGTCACAACCGGCCGCTTCAACTCGCGTTCGAGAAAGGATCTCACGGACTCGCCCACGTACCAAGATGATCCGGCGCCGGTGAGGCAAATCTGGGCCGTTCCGGAGACCAGGCTTGAGAGATCGCCCATGCGGTCGACGACCAGCCTGCCCGACTCCTGCCAGATCCAAGGCTGCTGCAGCATCTCCCTCGGGGTGTGCGAAAAGCCGTCAGCTGATCGCGCATCGGCAATAGCACAGATCTCCTTCCAGTGGGCATCGATGAACAGACTGTAATCAAGATAATCCTCCAGCGAAGCGGAACTGCTGCCACGCCTGCCGTCTGTCTTCTTCTTCTCGATTCTAAAATCGGCCATTTGTGGATCCCCTTCTTCCTGTTTCTGCAATCCCTCAGTTCTTTCTGCATAAGAACCCCGGTCTAGTGCCGAGCGCTGTGTTTCATGATCTTCAGGGCCGTATCACGGTAGAGCTTCTTCAAGATCGGGTCCGGAAGCGCGAAGCCGGAGAGGTTCCAGTGATAGTTGAATCCCTCTATTTCGTAGAAATGCTCGTCCAGGGTCTCCAGAATCCGGAAGGACCGCCGGTACATCCGCGGAGCGCGGCCCTGATCAGTGCCGTAAGCTACCCGATCGGCGTATTTGACGAGAAAGGCTGTGGTGGCGCGAGGAGTGGACGCCATTTCGCCGAAGCGGGCCGATGTGTCCACATACAAATTGGGAAGGGTATCGAGCAGCCGGCCGAGTCGCGTCAGATCATAATCGAGATTGGCCAGGTGGCACGCGACAAACACCGTTTTCGGATGACGTTTGACCGTACGTTCCAGTATGTCGATCATTCCATCGAACTTGACAATGTCCGGTTTGTTATCGAGTCGCCACTTGAAGCCGTTCATGAGGCCGTCATTGGTCTCATCCATCGTCTGGTACGCCCAGATCGGGTCGGCCACGTGGAGATTCACCGGCATTCCCAGCTCGGCGCACTTCTCCCAGACAGGATCGAGGCGAGGGTCATCGGGGTGCATTCGGACACCGGGGGCTGCGCTACGCACTATACCCGACCCCTTGTCTGAGATCTCGCCTACCCCGCGCGCCCCCGCTCGGTAGCAGCGCTCCAGTTCCTGGGCCGCAGCCGGCCCAAAGCCAGGCTGGTCAAAGCCGCGAATATCGATGCCGCACCAGAGCTCAAAGCGGTCCGGATACTTTCCGTACATCTTGACCAGAGCATCAAACCGTTCACCGGTTGCTCCCGTCAGGACAACGGTCTTTGCGATGCCGGTCTCGTCCTTCGTCTTGACCCACTCCTCGACTTCATCCGGGGTCCTTGCATAAGAGTGAGTGTGCATGTCAATGACGGGGTACCTGGCCTTCGGGACCTCAGTGACCGGGATCTTATGGATGGGTCGCGGACGGTAATCCTTGAGCAGGAGCGTCTCGGGCGAGATCTGCGCCTGGACCAGGGGCGAGACGCCGAGCAGCAATGAGATACAGATGACGGCAACAGGTAACAGACGCAGGCAGGATGCCTGCGGCCCCGGTGCAGGCAAGATACCTGCGCTCCCCGCGGTTGCCTGCGGTTTACGGATGTACTCAGGTTTACGGACGTATTTACCGTTCATTCGTGATTGTTTCCCTTCTTCTGGCTTTCCGGCACGGGGCGTACTCGCAGCAGCAAGCTGTCTTTAAAACCCACATTCAAAACGGGCTGGCTGCCGGAAATCGTTCCAAGATCCCGCCCGTTGGCGTAATCGTAAACTTGGTAGCTGGTCTCCTTGTCGAGGCCACGTAATTCCAGCCGCTTGCTACGCGGCCAGACGTCCGAAAAAATCCCGTAGTACATGTCCGTGCCTTTTCGCACCACGTGCACTTCGGGCTTGTCGAACGCCAGGTCATACAGGTTCAGGTAATCGCCTCGGTAGAGCTGCAGCTCACGGTATTCTAGAAACCAGCGTGCCCACCAGTCACGTTCGCGCTCTTCAAGCCTGGAATAGAAGGTGGTCAGCTGGGCGCCGGTCCCCATGGCACTTTCAAAGGACTCGGGCACTGAGAACCCTTCCCATTCGCGAATCGGCACCTGGTAACAGTCGCCCACCGCAAAACTTCCGCCCCGGATGGCCTTCTCGACTTTCACACGGCTTCGCAACTGCCAGGCATTGACTGGGTCGGAGGCGCTGGCCACGTCGTAATAGGGCATGTTGTAGGGCGAGTGCGGCAGCGCGCAAATACACACCTCGTGCAAGCCCTCCTTCTTCAGGCTTCGCAGCGTGGTCTGAATGGTTTCAAACAGCTTTGGGACGGACTGGAACGAGTCGAGCGGAGAGCCATGACCGTGCGCCTTGTTGTAGCAAGGCGGTACCGCTGAAAGGCCCTGAAAGTCGGTGTACATCCCGTCAAAGCCCCATTTGGCGACGGCCCGAGTGAGGATTGCACGGATCTGTGCCAGTGCCGGAGCATGGGCCGGGCAGAGCTGATACAGTCGATTCACGTCAAGGGGATACTCTCCGTCTTCATCCTGTACCAACAGGTCTTTGTGATCCGCAGCCAGCCGGCTCTTCGGGTCGACCCCAAGCGGATACCACCACAGGCTGGACCTGAAACCCTGGTCATGCAGGTACTGAACCAGCGCGATCATGTCGGACTCGCCGTCGGCGAATTTCCCGGGCGAGCGGTTGACGTTCCAGTCTCCCATGAAGTCGAACCAGCCGTCGTCGAGGTTCGCGACACGTATCCCGAAGGAACGCAGTTCCGGCAAAACGTCACGGATTTTCTGAATGGTGAAATCGCGCCGCCAGCCCCAGGTCTTGAAATAAGGCTCATAAGCACAGTCGGGCGACTTCTCAGGAATGGCGACGCCGCGGCAACGCAGGAGGCGGCCGTAGACGCGCAACGGATCAAAAAAATCCAAGCGATGGAAGATCAGTGCTGTCAGCACGGTTTGGAAAGTCTCGCCCGGAGTCAGCCATTCGCGTTGCCCGAACTTGCTTTCGGGACGCTCCACCACTGCCACCTCGACACGCCCTTTCGGGCGGACTTCGACCGGAAGCGAGAGCCACTGCGGGACTTTTTCCAAGTGACAGACCGCCACTCCCATCGTCGGTCCCCAGACGTCCACGAAAGGCATACCCCCGCCTACCCCCTCGACACCACGGATGTCATCCACGCCCTGAAAATTGCTCTGCTTGAAGCCCGGGTCAAGACGAATCACGGCATATTCGGCACCCCAGCGGTAAGCGCCGCCCTGAAACGAGGCCAGATCATAGGAAGGCCGTCGGGGCTCAGCCAGGCGACGATCAAGCAGGATTCGCTGACTGTACACCTGGTCTAGCCGCACCCGGTTCTTGCCCAGATTTCGATAGGCGGTCTGGAAAAGTGCCACGTCCGGGAATTTGTCGGGGAGCAGCACGCAAGTGGAACGCTCCAGGGCCAGGTCTGGGCGGTCCTTGCAGATTCCGATGACGATCAGCTCGAGCGCTGGGCCGAACTCGGGATCCACCACGCGCTTTTGGGAAGTTCGCGTTGGATCGGGAGAGAACCGGACAAGCTGTCCCCCGATGACCGGCCCCTCGTCAAGGGTTGGATCGAAGGCGACAATGTTGCCGGCAGCCGCGAAAGACCATTCGATGCGCCGGTCAAAGTCTTCATCATAGCCAAGGCTCAATCGCTCGGAGCGAACTGTCACAGCATCATCCGCGAACACTGATGCGGCGAGCACCACAAAAAGAAGCCCGCTGCTTGGAAGGCTCAAGCCAGATACTGCAGTCATAACGGGGCATGAGTGTAATGGGACGGGGTGATCCTGGGAAGTGTATCCGTGTTACGTAACCGTCCGCTTACGGTTACCCTCAGGCAAACGCCCGAAAACCGGACGTATACTGCGGACCGTTTGTGAGAGGAGACATGAAGCTCTTGAGAATTGGATTCTGGGTGCGTTGGTTGATTGTCTTTGTTGTCCCTGCTTTCTCTTTTCCGGCGGGTCCACAGCTTTTCCGAAGCAACTGGCCTTCTGATCTTCACAGAAACTGGATCGGTCCCGACTATTGGTCGAATCCGCTGCAGGACTGGGAGATTGACAAGGGACGGCTTGTCTGCCTGGTCAGCGACTCCAACCGTAACGTGGCCCTCCTCACTTGGGAAGTGACGAATCAGCCTGGAAACCTGAAACTGAGCGTTAATCTGGGAGCTCTCAACCCCGAGGCGACCAGCAAGAAACAAGGCTGGGCTGGATTTCGGGTCGGGGCCAGAGGGCGGTTCGGTGACTATCGCGACGATGCTCTTTATGGGGTGGGCGTGGATGCCGGTGTGACAACGTCTGGAAGTCTTTTTATCGGCAAGCCGGATGACCTTGGAACCCCAGCAGACGAGAAGTTGGCGAGACTTCTGTTCGGACAGGGAGTTCGACTGCAGCTGGAAGTGACCGGATCGCCCTCGGGCTGTCGACTGGCGCTTTCCGCCTGGTCCGGCGCCGAAAAACTCGCTCGGATGGAGAAAGACGGCCTCAAGACTGATGACTTCGGAGGCCTGCTGGCGCTGGTGGTTGATCTTGAGAGCAAAGACCGCGAATCGAGAAACCTCCCCAGTTTCTCGTTCGCCGATTGGAGAGCAGATGGAAGCAGGCTGGCTCATCATCCGGATCGCGAGTTCGGCCCGATTCTGTTCGCCCAGCACACTCTGAGCAAGGGCGTCATGAAACTGACGGCGCAAATGCCGCCCGTCTCCACGGCCGAATCACAGACGGTCCACCTGGAGATCCGGGCCGCCGACGGTGGGTGGAAGCGCGTGGCTTCCGAGAAGATCCACCCGCTGGCCCGCACGGCCACCTTCAGGGAAAGCGGCTGGGACGATTCACGCGACGTCCCGTACCGCGTCGCCTACTCGCTGTCGGTTGGTGGCGGCAGGACCGAGCAGCGCTATTTCGAGGGACTCGTGCCGCGAGACCCGGTCGACAAGCGGGAAATCGTGGTGGCTGCCTTTACTGGAAACAACGATCTCGGCTTTCCCAACAACGAGATCGTGGCTCATGTTCTTGCTCACAAGCCCGACCTGCTCTTCTTTTCGGGAGATCAAATCTATGAGCGGGTTGCCGGGTACGGCATCCAGCGGGAGCCTCTGGAGAAGTCGTGCCTCGACTATCTGCGCAAATGGTACCTGTACGGCTGGGAATATCGCGAGATGCTCAGGCGCATTCCCGCCGTCTCGATTCCCGATGATCACGACGTTTACCACGGGAACTTATGGGGTGAAGGTGGCAAGCACGCCGAGAGACTGAGCGACGGCGCGCCCCAGCACGACAGCGGAGGCTATATCCAACCCACAGAATGGGTAAGTATGGTGGAAAGGGCTCAAACGAGCCATCTGCCTGATCCGTACGATCCGACTCCCGTCCAACAGGGCATCGGGGTCTACTACACGGATCTGCTCTACGGCGGCGTCAGCTTCGCGATCATCGAGGACCGGAAGTTCAAGTCGGCCCCGAGGAGGGTCCTGCCCGCCGAGGCCCGGGTGCGGAACGGTTTTGCATTGAATCCCCAGTTCAGCCACCCGGAGCAGTTGGACGTCGAGGGGGCAGAACTGCTGGGCGATCGGCAGATTGCGTTCCTGGAAAACTGGGTGAAGGACTGGAGCCATGGCGCCTGGATGAAAGTCCTCCTTTCACAGACCATCTTCTCGACCGTTGCCACTCTACCGGCTTCAGCCACGAGCGACGAGATCGTGTCCAGGTTGCGAATCCTTCCCAAAGGTGTTTACCCCGAGGACGACAGGCCGACGCGCGACATGGATTCCAATGGTTGGCCAAGGCGTGAGCGGGACCGGGCTTTGAGTGTCATGCGCAAGGGTTTTGCCGTCCACCTGACAGGCGACCAGCATTTGGGCTCCACGATTCAGTACGGCGTCGAGGACTGGGATGACGCGGCTTTCGCTCTCTGCGTTCCTTCGGTATCCAATTACTTCCCGCGCCTCTGGTTTCCTGCTGACGGACCCGTCGATCATCGACCGGGAAGCCCGAAAAACCTGGGCCGGTTCTTCGACGGCTTCGGCAACAGGATGACGGTGCATGCCGTGGCTAATCCTGTCTTCTCCGGACTCGAGCCCGCTTTCCTCTATGATCGAGCGGCCGGCTATGGGATCGCCAGGTTCAACCGGGACACCCGCGAGATTGAATTTGCAAACTGGCCGCGGCAAGTTGATCCCGCGCAGCCGGGCGCCCAGCCCTATGAAGGCTGGCCGGTCAGGTTCAAACAGACGGATAACTACGGGAGGAAACCTGTGGCTTACTTGCCCACTCTGGACGTCGCCCGCACCCGGGACCCGGTTGTGCAGGTGATCGATGAAGAGAGCCAAGAAGTAGTTTACACCCTGCGGATCAAGGGGAATTCCTTCCGTCCCGGCGTTTTCAAGACCGGGTCTTACACTGTCGTGGTTGGCGAGGTGAGACCCGCAAAATCCTCCGGAACGTGGAGGCCAAGACATTGGATGAGGGCCGGGTGATCAGGCCCGAGTAAAGGAATGGAGCGGAGTCTTACACCATGAACGCGAGACTTTATCTTCTCAGCTTTTTCATTCTCTTCACAGGTTCCTTTCAGAATCTCCGGAGCCAGGGTGACGGCTTCTTGACTAAAGACGGGAAACGCCTTTTTACGATTGGCTGGTATCACATGCCTAAAGAGGACGCTTCGCTGAAGGAACTGAGCAAAGCTGGCGTTAATTTAATAAGGTGCCGGACCCGGGAGGACCTCGATCGTTTAAAAGGGGTTGGAATTCAGGGATGGGTCCCTTTGCGGTGGGAGAAGGGTGTTACGGATGAGTTTAAGGAGCGGGTCCTTTCAATTGCAGACCATCCCGCGCTTGCCGTTTGGGAAGGCCCCGATGAAGTTGTTCATAATTTTACCGCCTACAGCGGGCTGTTTCACAGGTTAAAGGTCCATGAAAAGGAAAGAGCCTGGTGGGATCAAACCCCGGGCGCGGTACGCTATGCCCAGGAAAAGGCAAGGGAGTTCATTCCGAATATTATCGATGCCGTTTCTTATATACGCAGCGTGGACCCTTACAACAGGCAAACATGGATCAATGAGGCTGTCACCAGCGATATCGGTTACGTGCGACAGTATATCGACCATATCGACATAACGGGCGCCGACATTTATCCGATTATAGGAAAGCAGCTCACTCCGGAAAATCCCGGAATCCGAAGTGGGGTGGGCAGGATCAGATCGGTCACGGAACGGTATCTGGAAATAGGCAGGGGGAAACCCGTCTGGATGATCCTTCAAGCATTCTCATGGCCCGAGTTGGGCGGCCTGCAGAAACACCAGCCGCAAGCCTACCCCTCTTTTGACGAGTCGCGTTATATGGCGTACCTTGCCGTAGCGGCGGGCGCCCGCGGTATTGTCTATTGGGGGAGTTATTCGGTAAAACCTCAAGATAGTGATTTTCTCCAGGCGATTTATGCCGTGACGAGCGAGCTTTCAGCGCTTCAGCCATTCCTTGTCGCCCCCAATCAAGATGGTGTACACGTCAACGTAAATGCCGATCCTCTAGAAGCGGATACGCCACTATCGTGCGTTGCCAGAAGGACTGGTCGGGATTGGCTGATTGCGGTGATTAACGAGACCGATTCTCGTTTGATGAGCGTGGTCGTAAATGGGCTGGACCATCTAAACGGCATGAAGTTCACGGAATTATACGGGGATGACGAGGTGACGGTTTCGAATTCCGAAATCATCCTGCGCATGAAGCCGCGGGAAGTGAAAGTGTACGCCACCGGGAAAAAATGGGAGACATCCAGGCTGAAAGGAAGAGACTACCGCGGTATCTGATTTGACAGTCAACCACTTCTGATGTCCCACACCGTCCTCCGAGTCGGAAAGGTCGATATCCGTGAGAAGCCATCGGCAGGCCAGGGTCACGTACAACCACAGGGATGCCCTGAGACTGCGTGAAAGAAACGGAATCGACGCCAGTCGTGCCTGCACCCGCTGGATTGCATCCACTTTCCTCTCCAAGTTGGGCCTCAAGCTATCGGCACCCTCCTCTGCGCGCCTGGTGATCTACGACAGTAATCGCGGAGTGTGAGGAGCGAGGAAGCGGTGCGCCGAAGTCACACCTGGCGCAACGTCGAGCGGGGAATGCCGTAGCCGAAGACCGGGGCTCTGAGCCCGGGCGAGGTCGACAGAACCCGGACGCCTGACTTCCACGCGGGCACGCGAATAGGGGCCCCCCAAACTCCCCGAATGGGTGGCCGGCCAACGAGATGTAAAATGACTTTGAATTTGGTCGAGTCTGTGGTCACAGCAGGAGGGACGAAACGCATCTACGAAGACTCGCTGTTCGGCCAGAATCTGCCTGAAAAACCCACCCACGACGGCACCCCACCGGTCGACCGCATGACCCACCAGACTGATTTGGAGGAGTGTCATATCTGCGGAGCGGCGGTCAGACACAGCCGGGTGCTGATCACCATCAGGACTGCCATGGAAATTGCCCGAGCCAGCCGTTCCACTGTTCAGCGGTGGATACGCGACGGCTGGGTCGAATCGGTCAGGCTTCCAAGCGGCAGTCCCCGAATCTACCTGGATTCGCTTTTCAACGAGCCGGCTCTCCCAAAGGAGGCGTACGCCGCCCAGGCGTATTGTCTTGCCTCCTGAACGATCTGACCACGCGCCAGAAGGTGCGAGCGTGGGCCAGACTCTGGGGGTCAAATCCCTGAAGACGACCGCGCGCGGTTGTCTTCCGTAAGGTTGCGCCACGCCTGGTTGATTTGACGGCGTGGCGCTTCGCGTCCCTTCCCTGCAAATTCCCACGGCTTTACGGCTTTGCACGGCCGTAGGCTCGCGGTCATTCCCTGCCTCCTCGGAGGCGCGCGTTTGTCCTTGCCGCTGAATGCTCGGGGCTGGCGGATCGACGCGAGAGTGATTTCGGGAACTTGTGGGAAGCTCGTGACGCTGCTCTTCGGGTGCCAGACCGGTGAAGAAGGGGTGAACACGAGGCTCTCCGGCACCGTCCGCAAGAAAAAAATGAAGAAAAATGCAGCCCTAAATTGTGTCATTACGTAACAAACCGCACGATTCTAGGTCATTGTGAACATTGCATTTATAGGTCTAGTGGAGGTCCAATATCTCGCATGAATGAAAAACAACTGAACACGCTCGGGATCAACATGAAGTGCCTCGAGCGGGTGATGCGATTTGTGGAACAGGAGATGGCGGCCGACGAAGTCATGACTTACGCGGCCCATTTCCAGGACTGCTTCGAGTGCCGGGATTTCGCTGAAAACCTGCGCAGCCTTCTCGACTGGCGAGTCAACATCCGAAAACTGATCAATCGGGAGGAGCTAATCCCAAGACAAGTAGATCATTTTGATTTATAAGAAAAAAGATGCCTGAAATGCCCGTCC
>JBHGBF010000056.1:0-27372 GCA_041946865.1 Acidobacteriota bacterium
TCTGGTGGAGCAGGCCAGGTCGAAAGCCGGGGCGCCGATTTTTGCAATTGGCTCTTGAATTTCGCTTTTCCTGAAACTATCCTCCGAGTCAGAAGTTGTCCGCCTGCGGTGGGCCCGAAGCGGATAGGGGGAACAGGCGGTCGGATTATGCCCGGATTTTCGCCTTCATACCCGTGGATCGAAAACATCCCTTTGGCCGCCTTGGTCCTGGATGACACCTGGTGTCCGCGCGAATGGAATGAAGCTTTTGAGCGCCTGCTGGCCAGCCTGTCCCCGGCTCGGGACGTGGTCGATGGGTGTACCTTCGTGGCGGAGCAGCTCGTTTCCCGGATGACCGCCGGTTCCTTCCCCTCTGAGATCGTCATCCGCCTTGGCGAGCCCGCAGCGGCGGTCAGGTTGCGGGCGTGGAAATCTTCGATCGCGAACCGGCCGCTGAAGGCTGGGGCCTGGCTTGTCCTGCTGGCTCGAGTGGCGGGGCCGCGTGCGGAGGCCGCAGCCGGCGGCGCCGAATTGCTGCGGGCCTTGATGGACCACACGACCGACAACATCTACTTCAAGGACCGAAACTCGCGCTTTCTGAGGATCAATTCCTCCCAGGCCTCCTGGCTCGGGCTCGCCGCGCCGGAGGACGCGGTCGGCAAGACCGACTTCGATTTTTTCTCGGCCGAGCACGCCCAGCAAGCCTTCGAAGACGAACAGGAAGTAATGAGGACGGGGAAGGCGATTGTCGGCAAGGAGGAAAAGGAGACCTGGCCTGACGGAAGCACCACTTGGGTGTCAACGACCAAAGTCCCGCTGCGGGGCCCGGACGGGGCGATCATCGGCACACTCGGCATTTCAAGGGACATCACCGAGCATAAGCGGGTGGAAGAGGAGCTGAATCGCACCAATGAGCTGCTGGAGACGATTTTCTCTTCGATCCACGTGAAGATTGCCTACATGGACAGCCAGTTCAACTTCATCCGGGTCAACAAGGCCTATGCCGACGCCGATGAACAGGAACCGGCGTTTTTTGTCGGTAAGAACCATTTCGATCTTTACCCGCACCCCCAGAACAAGGAGATTTTCCGAGAAGTGGTTCGCACCTGCCGGCCGTATTTCGCCATCAACCGGCCCTTTGTTTACCCTAAGCACCCGGAACGCGGCACGACCTTCTCGGACTGGAGCCTGGAACCGGTTTTAGATCCGCAGGGAAGTCTGAAGGGACTCGTGCTGAGCCTGATAAACGTCACCGAGCGAACGAGGGCGGAGCAGGAACTGCAGGTGTCGCGGGAGGACTTCCGGCGGCTCTCGGCCCGGCTCGAATCGGCGATCGAAGAGGAACGACGCCGCATTGCTCATGAGCTCCACGATGAGTTGGGCCAATCCCTAACGGCGTTGAAGATGGAGCTGGCCCGAATCGCAGAAGACCAGCGTCAGGTTCCGAGCCTGTTTGGAGGCCTGCACTCGGTTCTCGAGATGATCGGAAGCTGCGTAGAAGCAGTCCGTCGGATCTCTCAAGAGTTGCGGCCGGCGATCCTCGATCACCTGGGCCTCGGGGCAGCGGTCGAGTGGCACGCGGGCGAGTTCCAGAAGCGGACGGGTATCATCTGCGAATTACAGTCGGATCTCGATGTGTCGGATCTGCACGGCGAAGTGAGCATGGCCCTCTTCCGCATTATCCAGGAGGCGTTGACGAACGTCGCCCGCCATTCGGGCGCCAGCCGGGCTATTGTGTGCCTCGGCCGGTCGCCGGCCGGCCTGAGCATCGCCATAAGGGACAATGGCCGCGGCCTGGACCTGACTGCCTTGCACAGTTCCAGTTCACTGGGCATCCTGGGCATGCGCGAACGGGCAGCCCGTCTGGGAGGCAGTTTTTCGATCCGGTCCCGGCCGGAAGTCGATGGCACCGAAATCCGGGTGGTGATTCCGGATGGAGGAGAATGAGGCAGCCTTGCGCACCGAGGGTGTTGAAAAAGGGCGAAAAGATACGCCTCCCAACCCGTTCGTAGTTCCGCCTTCAGGCGGGCTTTTCAGAGCTAAGCCGTAGCAGGATCTGCGTTTTCGACACCCTCGCTGCGTGCGCGACTCGCCCCAGTCCTGCCGGTCCTATCCCAGCTTCGGCGGGATTTCGTTGAGCGGTCCCATCCACTGCAACTCGCGTTCAATGTCGCCATGCAGTGCGTACTTTTTGATCAGGCCATCCAGCTTCGGACCGCGGATGTCGATTTTTGACAAATCGTATTGTCCAAGTCCGGACTGCGAGCAGAAGCTCAAATAACCCAGCCAATCGGGGTTAATTCCCATCAGCTCGACGCCCACGCGGTCAGCCGCGATCAGGTCGGTGGACGCCACCGCAACCCGCGAGGGGACGGGCTGCCCACTGGCAGGTCCGTTGCCTTCCATACCCTCGAATCCATCGATGACCGTAGCGCTCCAGAACGGCTTCATTTTCTGAGCGGTCAGGAAGATATCGAAGTGGGTCTGGCGGACGCCGCCGTGATAGTGCCGCTTGTCGTTCCAGCGCGGCGTCTCTCCCCGCACACTGTGAAGCGGCGCGCCGAGTGTCATGTTCTTGACGGAAAGCGTCGCCACCGTTACGTTGTGAGTCTTCATCAAGGCTGCGCACAAAATAAAGGCATCGGGATCCAGCAGCCGTGCCGCCAGCCGCACCGGGACCGCGTGGAGATTGGCGTCAAGCACGGAGAGTGTCTCGTACCTGGCTTCTTCATTGAGGTCGATCAGCTTCACGTCAGTCGACTTGAATTCTGCCGGCAGGGCCGTGTACTTGAAGTTGTCGAATCCTTCGAAGGTTCGCCCGGCGGACGATTCCGCGACGAAGACCGGCCCCTTGAACCGGGGGGCCAAAAAGTCCAGCATGCCGCGCAGGGCATCGACGTGGGTCGCCGCCAACTGATTCACCGTGGAGACGTTATTCGGTTTGATCACTACCGACTTCTTGGTTTTCAGGATCGGCAGGATCTGATCCTCTATCGACAGGAGAGACTCATAGACGTTCCGCCGTCGATCCTCGCCCTGCACTACGCCTACAGTCGAGCGGAAAGCGGGATTTTTCGACAAGGCAGGGGGGCTCGCGGGCGCCTGCTGAGCGCCGAGCAGGGGGGAGGCCGCGAGCACGCCTGCGCTCCAGAGAAAACTGCGACGCGAAATTCCTGTTTTCATTCCGCAGCCTTTTAGCATATAACCTTAGCGTCTACAAGTGGATGTAATTACAAGAGCTATCGTAACCCCTCAGTTTTTTGTTGGGAGTGTGGCAGCAACGAGGAGAGAGGCGGGTGCTTGCTGCATGATCACCTCGGATCAAAGTGTCATTGAGAAGGCGGCCGATCTGGGAATCACGTATTTTGATACCGCCCGGCGTTACCAGGGAGGCAATAACGAGAAAATGGTGGGGGCGGCGCTCAAGTCAAAGCGCAAGCAGATCGTGCTCTCGAGCAAGACGCCGTCCGGAACCAGGCAGGAAGCCCTGAACGATCTCAGCGAGAGCCTGAAGCAGCTGGACACCGATTACCTGGACATCTGGTATCTGCACGGCCGGTCGTCGGCTGCCGACATTTCCGACGGTTTTATCGAGGCGCAGAGCATTGCCAAGAAAGAAGGGAAGATCCGTTTTTCCGGCGTCAGCACCCATGGCGGACATGCGGATGTCATTCCGGCGATCATCGCCAAGAAGGCCGACCTCGATGTCGTCTTGATGTCCTACAACTTCTCGATGGACCCCTCCGTCGGGCAGCTGGTCGAATCAGCCGCCCAGGCGGGTTTGGGCGTCGTCGCCATGAAGGTCATGGCCGGAGGTTTTCGCCGCGTGCGAGCCGGTGACAAGCTCTACGATACGCTCCGTCGTGAAGGAGCCATGCTCGCCGCGTTGAAGTGGGTGCTGAAAAACCAGAATGTGCACACCACAATCCCCAGCATTACGGACATGGATCAGCTCGACGAGGACCTGCGAGCTATGACCTCCGATTTCGACGAGAAAGACCAGCAACTTCTGGCAGGACAGCTCGACCTGATTCGCCCGCTTTATTGCCGCAGTTGTGGCCAATGCGGTGGTCTGTGTCCGAAGGGACTGCCGGTCTCGGACATTCTTCGCTATCTTTCATATGCCGAAGGCTACGGGCAGTTTCGACTGGCTCGCGAAGAGTATCTTCAGCTGCCGGAACAAGTTCAAAAAGAGCGGTGTGTCCTGTGCCCGGAATGCAAAATCCAGTGTCCGAACGGCGTCCGGGTGCCTGAACGATTAGCCCTTGCTCAGGAGATGCTGGCATGAAAGTCTCATTAGTTTTCACAATCTGGGTGGCTCTGGTCGGCCCCGCTTGGGCGCAACTGCCTGATTGCGCCCAAGTGCCGGGTTGGAGCCAGGAGGGCGCGCTCCGGTCGTATGAGCCGGATAACCTGTTCGATTACATGAACGGGAACGCCGAGGGATACCTGATCTATCGCTTCGAGAAGATGCAAGGGGTGACCTGCAAATGCGGCGAGGACACGTTGATTATTGACGTGTCCGAGATGGCGGACCCGGAGTACGCTTACGGGATCTTCCTGGCCAACCGCGACCCGCGTCAGCCCACTCAGGCGATCGGGATGGGCGGCCAGGTGCTCCCGCGCAAGGCCACGTTCGCCAAGGGCAAGTACTATGTCGAACTGGCGGCGAGTCCCGACAAGGACCATACCGCTTCGCTTCAGAAGTTCATATCGGTGATCGAGAAAGCGATCACGGAGAAGAGCGAAATTCCTGTCGTGATCAGCTGGTTTCCGACGAAGGGTATGAAGCCCGACACCGTTCGCCTCATCCCTCAGAGCGTTCTCGGATTGAGGATCCTGAAGAGCGGCTATACGGCGCAATATGAGTTTGGGAAGGGTTTTCTGGTGCGCGAAGCGTCGCCGGAAGCGGCCGCTCAGGTCATGGGCAGGCTCAAAGAGAGGGTCGGGCAACCGGCCGACGTTCAGATCGGTGACGAAGGGTTCACCGGGACCGACAGGTATCTCGACGGCCTCTACGTTTTCCGTAAAGGGGCGTACATCGCCGGCTTTTCAAACCTGAAGGACGGACGGGACGTCTCGACGCTGGCCAGGGAGTTTGTGGCCAAGATCCAGTAGCCTGCAGCCGAGCTGGTTACCAGGCCGCGCCGGCCGTGGCTTTGAAGAACCCGAAGAAGTGTTAGAATCGGGCTTACCTAACGGAAGGAGCCAGACATGAATCGTCGCCGGTTTATTCAACGAGTTGCTGTTGGTGCGGGTACCGCCTCATTCTGGACGGCTAAGAGCTATGCCGCTGTTCAGGGCGCTAACGAGAGGCTTCGTATCGGTGTCATCGGTTGTGGCGGGATGGCAAACAGCCACATGGACGCCCTGGTCAAGATGAAGCAGAACGACAACATCGAGATCACGGCAGTGTGTGACATCTACAAGAAGCGTCTCGATGCGGCGGTCGCCAAAACAGGAGGCAAGCCCTATCCGAACTACCTCGAGCTGCTGAAACAAAGAGATGTCGATTATGTTCTGATCGCGACCCCGGAACACTGGCACCACCAGATGGTCCTGGATGCCTTGGACGCTGGCAAGCATGTGTACGTCGAAAAGCCGATGACGCACACGATTGAGCAGGCCAAGGAGGTCGTCGCGAAGGTCACGAAATCGGGTTTGAAGCTCCAGGTCGGCGTGCAGGGAATGTCCGACGAGTCTTACGAGGTCGCGAACCAGCATATCAGGAATGGTGAGCTGGGAAAGATCGTCATGGCGCAAATCGACTATTCCAGGAACTACTCGGGTGACTTTTGGGCCTACCCGATCGAACCTGACGCGAAACCGGGAGTGAACCTGGATTGGGAGGCGTGGCTCGGGCCGGCACCCAAGCGACCCTGGGACCCGAGGCGTTACTTCCAGTGGCGTCGATACTGGGATTACTCCGGCGGCATTGCCACCGACCTTTTCATTCACCGCGTGACTCGGATTCTCAAGGCAGTGGGTTTGACGTTCCCTGACTATGTGGTGGGAACCGGGGGTAAGTGGCAGTTCGTGGATAGCGTCGCCGAGATTCCCGACACCTTCAACATCCTGAGCGACTATCCGGGCGGACCGACGGTCGCTCTCATCTCCTCGATGGGCAACGACACCCCGATCGATCATGTGATCAGGGGACACAAGGCGACCTTGCAGTTCACCCGCACGGGTTTTGTGATCACTCCGCAGGAGGTGAGCAGCGCCGACACCATCAATCCTTCTGACGCCAAGAAACCGGAAGCCGTCAGGTACCAGAAGAAGGGCGCGGAAGATGTCACGCTTCATCACCGCAACCTGCAGGCGGCCATCCGGAAAAGCGAGGCGCTCAAGTGCGACGCTGAGCTGGGTTACCAGGGTGTTGTCGTGACCATGATGGGTGTCATGTCCTTCCGCCGGCGGAAGTACATGAAATGGGATGCGGCCGCTCAAAAGGCCGTGGCCATCTGATTACCGGGGACTGACACAATGCGCGATCTCGAGACTGTCCTTATCACCGGTGCGTCGGCTGGACTGGGCGCCGAGCTCGCCAGGCTCTTTGCCGCCGACGGGTCGAACCTCGTCCTGGTCGCCCGTCGGCTCGACCGGCTCGACGATCTGGCTCGAGACCTTCAAAAGCGTTGCGAGATTGGTGTAAGGACGGTGGCCATGGATCTGAGCCGGCCGGGCGCCGCTCAGGAATTGTTCCACGAGCTCGAGCGCGACGAAGTCCGAGTCGATGTCCTCGTGAACAACGCCGGATTCGGTGCGCGCGGGGCGTTCGTTGAGCTTCCTGTCGACCGCCAGATTCAACTGATCCAGCTGAACATCTCGGCCCTGACCCACCTGACCCGCCTGTTTCTTCCGGGGATGCTGGAACGCGGCAAAGGCGGGGTCTTGAATATCGCCTCGACGGCCGCTTTCCAGGCGGGTCCCGGAATGAGCGTCTACTGTGCCTCCAAGGCGTACGTGCTCCATTTCACCGAAGGGCTGGCGGAAGAACTTCGTGGAAGACCGGTCAAGGTAAGCTGCCTCGCCCCTGGCCCGACGGCCACCGAGTTCGCGGCAAAGGCCGACCTCGAGGGCTCACGGCTGTTCAGCTTCGGTGTCATGGATGCGCCGACAGTCGCAAGGGCCGGTCATCGAGGTTTTCGCGAGGGCCGGGTCATTGTGATTCCCGGCCGCAAAAATCGTCTGCTGGCTTTTAGCGTCCGATTCGCGCCACGATCCTTTGTCCGGGCCATTGCCAGGCGACTCAACGCTTGAACAGGCGGCGGTTGAACGGAGCGGTTCGAAAAAGTCCGCCTAAAGGCGGCACTACAAACAAGACTGAGGCATTACCCCTTTTCCCCCGCTTCTCTTGACATGCTTTTCAACTGGCAGGAAAATGAGAATTGGCCCCAGGAGATCTAAGAGCAGCGACTACAAAGCCAGTCGAAAGGCTGACTGAGGTTTGAAGTCGGTTGTTCTAAGGGTAACCTGGGGCCTTTTTTTGGGTCGATCGTGTGAGTCGACTCACACGCCCTTTCGGGCACCCGCCATTATGAGAATCGGCCAACGGTTCTGGGAGGTCTGACGGGCCGCAAAAAGCGGTGCGCTTGCGGTTCTGTAACGCGTTCTAGCCCCGCCGCGGTTGGCTGCGGGGTTACCGTTAGGCGGTTCTGCTGCACTCCACACAGACGCCGCTCAGGACCTTTTCAAGCCCTTCAGGACGTGCGCGGCTCGTGAGTGCGAGGCCAGGGGGGCGTGTTCGCCTACAGCGAGCCGATAATTTCCTTGTACTCGCTTTCGGGGAAGGCCTTTAGCGTTTCCGTTCGGACGTTTCCGCCTGACGCCAGCTGGAGGGCCGTGCGCGCTTGGGCCCTGTCGTCGGGCATCTCACAGATGGCGACGAAGTCGTACCGTCCCATAACCAGGTAAAAGCCTTTCAGCTGTCCCCCGGCCGTCTTCAGCAGTTGCTTGAATTTCTCCAGCCGTTCGGGGCTTTGCTTGACGGCCTCTATGCCTTTCTGGGTCCATTGTCCGAGCACAACGTAGGTAGCCATGGTTCTCCTCCTTGTGATCCGGCGCATTCTAGTGTTCTTATTCTACGACTCGTGGATTTGGTCTACCATACGTCCGAATACCGCCAAGGGGAGGCACTTATGGAATCCTTAATCAAACTTGATGCAGGATTGACCAGGCGTACGTTCCTGGGAGGATGCGGCGCCTGTGCAGCAGGTCTGGGCGTTCGGTCGCGTGTGACGTTCGCGCACGTGCCGGCTGCACTGCCCGATTTGTTACCGAAGGCGAGGACAAAGGTCCGACTGGTCTTCAGTTACAGTCCTTCCGACCAACCGATCTGGCCGAACATCGGCTATGACTTTGAGAAACGAAAAGGCGAGATTCTTAAGCAACTTGCCGGCGGATGCCCGGAGATTGAGTTTCTCCCGGCAGTGGCTCACGAAGTCGCGGATGCCAGGCGAATCCTGGAGGGCGATGCAGAGGTCGCCGGCTACCTCGTCTATCTGCTCGGGCTCGGCTGGGCGGACGTCCCTGAGACGATAGCCTCTTCCGGGCGGCCGACGATCTTTGCCGACGATCTCTACGGCGGGTCGGGTAAGTTCCTGATTGCGTACGCGAAAGCGAGGCGCAACATGCAGCAGGCCGCAGATAAGCTGAAGACGTGGCGGGTTGCCGGCGTGTCTTCGAGCAACCCCAAGGATGTCGCCGACGCCGCCAACTGCCTGGTTTGCATGGAGAAACTGCGCCGTTCCACGGTTTTGCTGATCGGCCGGGCACCGGGACCCGAAGTCGAGGCCATCCAGAAGGTTTTCGGAACCAGGATTATCCCGCTCGATTTTGCCCCGCTGAATGAGCTCTACCAGGCGGCCGACAGGGAGAAGGCGCGGATGTGGGCCGAACGCTGGATCAAAGAAGCGGAAAAGGTCATTGAGCCGACTCGTGAAGAGATCGAGAGGTCGGGAGCAATGTACCTCGCTATGACCGAGCTGATGAAGCAGCACCAGGCCCAGGCGATCACGATCAACTGCCTGGGCGGTTTCTACGGCGGAAAAATCACCGCCTATCCCTGCATGGGGTTCTTCCAGCTCAACAATGACGGCCTGGTTGGCGCCTGCGAGGCCGACCTCCGCTCAACGCTGACGATGTTGCTCGCCACTTACCTGACCGGACGTCCCGGATACATCTCCGATCCGGTGATTGATACCTCGAAGAACCAGATCATCTACGCACATTGCGTCGCTCCCAATCGGGTGTTTGGCCCCGGCGGGCCGCCCAATCCCTATCATATACGAAACCATTCGGAAGACCGGAAGGGGGCGTGTGTCCGGTCCCTCATGCCGCTGGGCCAGATGACCAGTACCCTGGAATTCGACGCGGGACGCCGGCAGGTGATCTTTCACCAGGCAAAGGCCGCGGCCAATGTGGACGAGGACATGGCCTGCCGCACCAAACTGGCGGCCGAGGTCAAAGGAGATATCGACAAGCTGCTCGGCTACTGGGACCAGTGGGGATGGCATCGGGTGACCGTTTACGGCGACATCAAGCGCCCAGTCCAGAATCTCGCCGACCTGATGGGTTTTGAGCTGATCGAAGAGGCGTGAGTGAAACGGCCGGGGACGGCTGGTTGCCGTCCCTGGCGCTGCGTGAAAGAGGAGTCTAATGAAAGAGGGGCTCTAACTGTCCTGTTTGGCCTTCTGTTCGTCGGTCAATGTGTGGTTGTTGTCCTTGAACTTCTTGCCATCTTCATTCAACAACGGATCAGTCGCACCCTTGGCGGGCACGCTCGTGTGACAGAATTTGCACTTCTTGCCGGTTTCTCTCGTGTACTTAGCCGAGCCGGCAGCCTGGAAGTTAAGACCAAGAAAAATAGCCAGTACCAGAATCACGGCCGATAGACTACGCCTCATCTGCATCACCTCCGGGTTCCTGAAAAAGCATTCTTCGTGCCAACTCAACAGACGCCTGTCCGGCAGGCCCCGTTATCAATGATTGCGCCCCTGCGCTTCAGTTGCACGCCAACAGCACAAAAAGCAAGAAGTGTTAAATTTACCACCAGTTCTGGGCAAAACACGCAGAAATTTTCAACGAAAGACGATCGTATCGCGCATTTTTGAGCAAATGCCCGTTGGTTCGTGCTAAAAACTGTCTCATGCACATACGTGCCTTGGTTCTCTTCGCTGTCAGCTCTGTTGTGCTCGTGTCCTTCGTGGCAACGCAGCAGCGCCCGCAACCGAACTACGACGAGTCGAAGGTCGGGTCCTATACTCTTCCTGACCCCCTGGTCCTGTCTGATGGCCGGAAAGTGACCGACCCCAAAGTCTGGCGGGAAAAACGCCGACCCGAGATCCTGCGCCTTTTTGAGGAGAACGTGTATGGCCGGACGCCGGGCAAGCGTCTGACGGTGAAAGCAGAAGTGGTCTCGACCGACGACCGGGCACTACAGCGTAAGGCAACTCGCAAAGAAGTGACGCTTTACTTCACGGCTGACAAGGCTGGCCCTCGGATGGACCTGCTCATGTATTTGCCGGCTGGCCGGAAGGGTGAGGTCCCGGTTTTCCTTGGCCTCGGCTTTACTGGAAACCAGGGTGTCAATGCGGACCCCGGAATCAGGATATCAGAGCAGTGGATGCGCAGTGGCGGGCCGGGTATCGTCAACAACCGGGCGACGGAAGTGTCCCGGGGGTCCGCGGCAGGTCGCTGGCCGGTGGAGAAGATCCTGGAGCGGGGCTACGGGCTCGTCACCGCCTATTACGGTGACCTCGACCCTGACTTTGACGACGGCTTTCAGAACGGGATACACCCGCTCTTTTACCGCCCGGGACAGACCCGCCCGGATCCGAGTGAATGGGGATCGATTGGCGCCTGGGCCTGGGGTCTGTCCCGTGCCTTGGATTATCTGGAGACTGACGAAGCAGTCGACGCTGGGCGGGTCGCGGTCATCGGGCATTCGCGGCTCGGCAAGACCGCGCTCTGGGCGGGCGCTCAGGACGAGCGCTTTGCCCTTGTGATTTCAAACGATTCCGGTGAGGGTGGAGCGGCTCTCAGTCGCCGTCGGTATGGCGAGACGGTCAAGGCGCTCAACATCAGCTTTCCTCACTGGTTTTGCGCGAATTACACGAAATTCAACGATACCGTCGATCAGTTGCCGGTCGACCAGCACATGCTTCTCGCGCTGATCGCACCTCGTCCGGTCTATGTGGCGAGCGCAGAGGAAGACCGATGGGCGGACCCCAAAGGCGAGTTCCTTTCGCTGGTCCATGCGGATCCGGTCTACCGGCTGTTGGGGACAGAGGGACTGGGAGTGACCGAAATGCCGCCGGTCGATCAGCCGGTAGGCAAAATGAACAGGTATCACATCCGGACCGGAAGACACGATATCACGGACTACGACTGGGAACAGTATCTGAGTTTTGCCGACAGGCACTTCGGGAGGGCCAACGAATAACGCGGGTTGCGCCGCATGGTTTGTTGGCCCTCAGCTGAGGATTACGAAAGGTCTGGGACCACGTAGGGTTCACGATACTCGGCGCGGCGAAGCATGGCGTTCGCTTCCGGGTCGTCGATGAACTCTTCCTTCAGGCCGTTGAAGGTCAACTCCCGTCCGAGCCGATAGGAGATGTTGCCGAGCAGCGGCAAGACGCTCGAGCGATGGCCGACCTCGATATCGCAGTTAAGGTCGCTTCGCTTGCCGGATTGAATCGCGGCAATGAAGTTGCCGAAATGCCCGCCCATGCCCGTGCCCACCGTATTGAGGGCGTCGGACTCCTCTTCCTTGATCGTCTGCGAATTGGGTCCTGGCTCACCCTTGCGGCCGAAGAAGGTTGCCCAGTTGCCGTCGTCGTAAATCTCGAGCCATCCTTCGCTGCCGTAGAAGATGTCCCCGATCTTGACCTTGCCTTCGGAGTTCGTGAACAGCCCGCGGGTGGAGAACTCAAAGATCGTGCCGTCGGAATACTCGAAAATCGTCGTCTGCGTATTGGGCGTGTTCTGAGCAGAGTCGTAGACAAACATCCCGCCGAAAGACCGGATCTTGGCCGGGTAATCATCCCGGTTCAATCCCCAGCGGCCGACGTCGAACTGATGCGGGCCCTGATTTCCCGTGTCGCCGTTCCCGTATTCGAACTGCCAGTGCCAGTTGTAGTGGAAGCGGTTGCGGTTGAAGGGGCGCTTGCGTGCCGGCCCGAGCCACATGTCATAGTGCACCTTGTCAAGGTACGCCTGGGTGTAGCTGAATTCCGGTCTCCCTTCCTTGGTCAGGGCGAACTTTTCACCTTCGGCCATCGGCCCATCCGGGTAGCGTCCGATATCTCCGCGTGGCTTGAAGCAATGCCCGCGCACCATGTAAATCTTGCCCAGCTTGCCGTCGTGGAGGAACTTCATGGCAGCCTGGGCGTTTTTCCGGGATCGGTTCTGAAATCCAACCTGGACCAACACGTTCGCGGCACGGGCGGCGTTGACCATCTGTCGGCCTTCCCATATCGACCAGGTGGAGGGCTTTTCAACGTAAACGTGTTTCCCGGCCAGAGCGGCCCAGATCGTGGCAAGCGCGTGCCAGTGATTGGGAGTAGCGATGGAGACAGCGTCAATCTCCTTGTCCTCGAAGAGCTTCCGCATGTCCCACTCGGTGACCGGGACATAGTTGAATTGATCCTGCAGTCGCTTCACACGTTCGGGGAAAAGGTTCTCGTCGACGTCGCACAGAGTTTTGACACGAACGTTCGGGATTCGGGAAAAGCCGCCAATGTGGGCGCCCCCCTGACCGCGAATTCCGATGACCGCCATGTTGATTCGGTCATTCGCGCCCAGTATGTTCCGGTTAATTGCTGCGCTGACGGCCGCGCCGGCCATCACACTTCCGGCGGCCGTCCGGGTTGTGCTCTTCAGGAACTGCCGTCTGGTGACGTTGTTCTCGCTCATAAATACCCTCCAAAAAGAAGTGCCCAAGAATACGCTTCCCGAGTGTGTCACCTTGAGAATTTGTTGTCAATACAACGGAAAGGTCCGACCCGACAGAGCCGCAAGCGCGGCGTTCTTGGCGAAGCGAGCTCATCGGCGCCAAAACTGGTTGAGGTGCTCCGTCGCGTCAAAAACAACTGACAAACTGACAGTCCGCCAGTTGTTTTTCCCGTTTGGCGCCTGGCCGGCCTTATGGCGAATTTCGTGAGGGCTGAATTCTAAAGATCTTCGACTGTCGTGTCAGTGTCTGATGTGGTATTTTCATCCGCGTCAGGTTCTTTGGAAAGCAGGCCTTCCGGCTGCTGGCGCCGCCCGGGCGACAGGCCCGGCGCTCAGGAGGCCTGCGCTTCGGGGTGGGCTTCAAACTGGGAGTGATTCATGACAAGAATAACGGCTTTGCTCGGGATGGTGCTTACGTTTGCCCTCGGTATCGATTTGCACGGAGAAGTCATCCGAGCCCGGACGCCGATCCGGATCCCCGATATCCCGGGCTACGTGACATTGAGGTGCGATTTTCACACCCATACCGTGTTTTCCGACGGGGCGGTTTGGCCCAATGTCCGATCGGAGGAGGCCTGGCGGGAGGGGCTGGACGCGATTGCCATTACGGATCACATCGAGTACCAGCCTCACAAGGCTGATCTGCCTACCAGCCACAGCCGGTCTTTTGAGATCGCGAAAGATTCCGGAGACGCTCTCGGGATCATTGTGATCAGAGGCTCCGAGGTGACCCGCAAGATGCCTCCGGGGCATATCAACGCCGTCTTTCTGCAATCGAATCCGCCTCTGGATACGCCGGACTGGCGTGACGCGATAAAGGCGGCCTCCGATCAGGGCGCCTTCATTTTCTGGAATCATCCCGGCTGGACCGGGCAGCAGCCTGACGGGCTCGCTCGCTGGTATCCCGAACACACGGAGCTCTTCGAGAAGCGCCTGATTCACGGCATAGAAGTGGTCAATGACCGGAGCTACTACCCGGAGGTACATCGCTGGGCTCTTGAAAAGAACCTGACGATGATGGGTAACTCGGACGTGCACGATCCGATTGGAATGGATTTCGATACGGATCATCAGGAAAGACGGGCTTTGACGCTGGTTTTCGCCACGGAAAAGACCCCGGAGGCCATCAAAGAGGCCCTCTTTGCGCACCGGACTGCGGTCCTTTTCGAAGACATGCTCGTAGGCCGCCGCGAATACCTCGAGCCCCTATTCAAGGCATCGGTCAAGCTCATTAACCCCTCGGTCACGGTGAAGGGAAAGGGCCTGGCTTACGTCCAGGTCTCGAACGCTTCGGATATCGACTATGAGCTGATCGGTGACAACCGATTTGATGAAGTCACGGCCTCGTCGCGCCTGATTCTTCACAGCGGGAAGACGGTCCTGCTTCAGATCCGCGGCAACTCGGAAACGACGAAGGGCCAAAAGTGTTTCGAGCTGAAGTACACGGTGAAGAATCTGAAGCTGACGCCGGAAGAGGGACTGCCCGTGGTTATCCCGGTGGAAGTGAATTTCGTGGCCACCAGGTAGGGAGCGCGGCAGCTGAGACGAGTGAGGCGGAACAGAGCCGCAAGCGTAGCGCTTTTCAGCGGAGCGCGTCGGGTGCATGGCGCTTCCACTTTCGTTGGTCGGTTCCGGGTCGCACCCGACGCGCTTCGCTGGAAAGCGCTGCGCTTGCGGCTCTGTCGGACCTCGCAGCACCGTTCAAAAAAAGCGCCCGCGAACGGCCGGTGTTCCACCTCCCCCGCGTTTACAGGCTTTCCAGATCCACCCTTTCCGAGCAGATTTCGTAACCGAGGAAGATGGCGGCCAGTCGATCGAAGGCTTCGCTGCGGTCGGTTGTCAGAAACCGCCGCGTCCGGCCGCGCGAGAGCCGGCGATCATGTTCGGGGTGGCGGCGCAGGTAATCCTCCAGACTGGGTGCAACGAAGTCCGACTGCACGAGCAGGCGAATGGCGTCGGGGACCCGCCGGCGGATAGCTTTTGCGAGCAGGGGGTAATGGGTGCAGGCCAGAAGCAGCGTGTCTATGTTCGAAGCGACCTCTTCGGTCGCACGCCAGTACCGGTCGACAAAGTACTCGACCGGCGGGCCGTCAAGCTCGCCGGCCTCGACCAGCGGGACCAGCATCGGACAGGCCTGCTGAACGAGCCGTATGCCCGGGGCGAGCTTTTCCAGCTCCAGGACGTAGCTCATCGATCTGACCGTGCCTTCAGTGGCCCAGAGGGCCACGGTGCGGGACCGAGTGTGATGACACATCTGTTCGACCGAGGGCCTGATGACCCCTAACACTCGCCGTTCGGGAAACTTCTGGGGGAGGTAGTTCTGCTGGATGCTTCGCAAAGCCTTGGCAGAAGCCGTGTTGCAGGCAATGATGATCAAGTGACAATCCTGATGGAACAAGAATTCGACAGATTCCGTAGTGAACGACAGGATCGTCTTGAAAGACCTGCTCCCGTACGGAGTGCGCGCATTGTCACCCAGATAAATGTAGTCATAGGCGGGGAGTAGAATCTCTATTCCTCGAAAAATACTGAGCCCTCCGTACCCGGAATCGAAAATGCCTATTTTCATCTGCGATGATCTTAACTGATTTGCCCCAGCGGCCACAGCATGCTGGAGGAGTGTGGCCGATCGGCCGGCTCGGTGCGCTGTGATCCAGCGACGTTTCTCGCTGTAGAATAGGCGATTAGGAGGGATCTTCGTGAGTCTGCCCTGGAGTAACAAGAGGTTTTGGGTCTTGGCTCTTCTGGCTGTGACCACTGTTCTCTACCGGGGGGCGGACATTTATCGCTTGTTCTTCAGCGCTGACGTGCCGCGCATGGTGGGTCTTGCCACGACGATAGACAAGGGACAGATCGTGGTGGATCCCGCGACGCGGGACACGATGTTCGGCCAGCCGAGCCCGGCGGCTCTCGCGGGTCTTAAGGGCGGGGACCGGATTCACGCGGTTTACAACGAAGGCGGCGAGGGGAAAATCGTAAAAGGCGTCTTCGACTACGGTGCGGCTCTCCTCGGCATCAAACGCCACGAGTGGTGGACCCTGGTGGTGATGAGACCGGCCGAAGGAGGCGAGCTCCACGAGGTCTCGCTTCGCATTCCTCCGGGCGTTGACCGGGTCTGGGGAGACTTCCGAGTCCGGACGCTCGCGCTGCTGTTTTCGGTCATCCTGCCGCTGATAGCGTTTGTTACGGCCCTTTTCATCGGCTTCGCGCGTCTGGACAGCCCGATCGCTTTTCGCGCCAGCCTGCTCTTCTTCTGCCTGTCTACGATTTCCGATGCCAATTTTGCTCTCTTCCCTCCGATTTTGCGTGACATCGGGCTTTTTTACACCACGGCGTTGAATACCTTCCTCAGTTACTACTTCCTGACCTTTTTTCTGGTCTTTCCATCGCCCTCAGCCATTGACCGTCGGTTTCCGAGGTTGAAGCAAGTGGCTCTCTGGGTCTCGGTGTGCCTTTTCTTGATTTCCGTGGCTTATGCCTTCCTGATGGCGCACGACCTTGCGGCCTACTCCCGACTGGCCGGCCTGCTCCCGCGCTACGGCGGGATGATTGGCCTTTTCACCCTGCTGATGCTCCTCGTCGGTCTGGCTTCGCTCACAGCGAACACGATCAAGGCGGACAACAAGGACGAGAAACGCCGGATGGTGATCCTGCTGGCCGGCACGCTGGTCGGGCTGGTTCCACTCGCGGCCTTCGTTATTTGCATTCAAGTCCGAGGGTTAGCCGCGCCCTCGTGGTGGATGCTGGTCCTGGTCGGTTGCACGGTCGGAGTATTCCCGCTGTCTTTCATTTACGTTGTGCTACGCCATCGAGTGCTCGGCATACGGCTGATCCTTCACCGCGGGCTCAGCTATGCTTTCGTCTCGCGGGGTTTCCTGGCCGTCGAAGCCGCTGTCATTTTCGTGATTTTCTTCTTTGCCGGGGCTCCGCTGTTTTACCGTCTGCTCCCTGACGCGAGCAATAGTGCTCTGGCTCTGGCCACAGCCGTTGGGACTCTGGGGGCTCTTCTGGTTCTCCAGAGGATCAACCGCACGGTCATGCCCGCGATCGACCGCCGGTTCTTTCGCGAGGTCTATAATGCGCGCCAGGTTCTCACTGAGCTGAGCCGCAACATCCGCCGGATGGTCCCAAATCCGGGTCAGCTGGTGAGAACCGTCACCGACACGATCAGTGATTCGTTCCTCCCCGAGCACGCGGCGCTGTTTCTGCGGGGAAACGAGGCCTGGACCCTGATCCTGAAAGAAGATGGCTCGTTGCACGGCCCGCCGAGCTTCAATCCCAGAAACCGAGGAGGCTTCCATCTGTGTTGGGTCAGGTTCCGGTCCGAGTCGCCGGAGGACGACAAGGCCGGCGGGAGGCCGCTCAACTCGATTGTCCTTCCCGCCGATTCGTTTCTGATCAAAGCCCTCTCGCAAACTCCTGACAACGAGCTGAACGCGCTCGACGTTTATCTGGCCGACCCGAAATCCTGGGCCGCTCCTATCGCTACTGCGGGTCCCGAAAATCGACGGCTCTACCAGGAACGGCTTTTTCTGGAGAGCATGCGTTCCCGGTTGATTGTTCCGCTGGCGACGCATGACCAGATCCTCGGGTTTGTGAGCCTGGGGGAGAAGCTGTCGGAGGAGCCGTATTCGCGAGAGGACAAAGAGCTGTTGTTAGCGGTCGCCGAGCAGATGGCGATCGGGCTGGACTATGCCCACCTGGTCGGCCAGGCCGCCGAACAGGAGCGCTTGCGGCGCGAGCTTGAGATCGCCAAGCAGGTCCAGCTACAGCTGTTCCCGCAAACTCAGCCGCGCATGCGGACGATCGAGTACTCAGCCCTTTGCCGGCCGGCCCGTGAGGTCGGCGGGGACTACTATGACTTTCTGCAACTGGATGCCGAAAATCTGTGCCTTGCCCTTGGAGATATCTCGGGAAAAGGGCTTTCAGCTTCGCTTCTCATGGCGAGCCTGCAGGCCTTGATGCGAAGTCAGGCTCCGCTTCGAGGCTACTCTCCTGCGGCCCTGATTTCCGACATCAACCGGCTCATGTGTAATTCGACCGACGGCAGCAAATATGCGACTTTCTTCTGTTCCATCTACAACGACAAGAACCGGAATTTGACGTTCGTCAATGCCGGCCACAATCCGCCCATGTTATTCCGGCGGGGCGGACTTCCGGCTAGTGGAGGCGACGCCTGCCGGCTGCTCAGGCTTTCGACCGGCGGCACCGTGGTCGGCATCTTTCCAGGCGCTGGGTATGAGCAGGAAGTGCTCACGCTTTGTCCGGGCGATGTTCTGGTGGTTTTTACCGATGGCGTCACGGAGGCGTTCAACGCGGAGAATGAGGAATTCGGGGAAGAACGCCTGGCCTCGGTTGTCCGGAGCTCGCTCCACCTCTCCTGTGATGAGATCCGGGACCGGATTGTCAGCGAGATCGACAATTTCGTCGCTGACGCTCCCCAGCATGACGACCTGACGCTGCTGGTGCTGCGAGTGACGGCGTAGCGCCGTCCGTTTGTAGTTCCGCCTTTAGGCGGTCTTTTGCAAACTCAACAGAATGTGACCTCTGCCCGTTTGACTTCCTTGGGAAAGCGGCAACCTGGGATCGCGTTACATCTCGTGCCCCGCCACGTAAAAAAGAAACGAACGACGGTCACGGCCTTGACGGAGGTTTGCTGTTTTCTGCTACCATCGCGGGCTTGACTAACGGAAAGAACGGAGAAGGTGATGAGATCGCGGTGGGTATGGCAGCTTTTGTCGCTGTTGTTGTTGATTCTTGTCTGGCCTGAGGCGCTTTGCGGTCAAGCTGAAGACGATCGGAGACCGACGGTCCAGCGGCATATCGAGCCGGCGCCCTGGTTTCCAAACATCCTGCGTCCCTACCAGGCTCAGCCCGCCCCACCACTCGTGCTCGAAAATACTCAGCGTCTGGACAGCCTCATCCGCAATGGAAAACTGGAGTTGACGGTGGCGGATGCGCTGGCCCTGGCGCTCGAGAACAACCTTGACCTGGCCGTTCAGCGCTATATTCCGGCAATTGCCGAAACCGATGTCTTACGGACGAGCTCGGGCCAGGCAGCACGCGGTGTCCAGGGTGCGCTCGTGCCGAGCGGGTTGACCGCGGGCGCCCTGGGCGTGGGGGTAAGCGCCGCGGGCGGAGGCGGCGGGCTGGGAAGCGCCGGCGGCATAACCGGAGGCGGTGGCGCCATCTCAATCGGCTCTTCGGGCAACTTCGATCCTTCCCTGAACATGAACTTCAGCTGGGATCGAGTCACGTCGCCGCTCAACACCATCCAGGTGGCGGGCATCCCGGTGGTCACAGCCAATGCCACTGCCTTCAGCAGCAACTATGCTCAGATGTTCCGGACCGGCACCAGTTACTCGGTCTCTCTGACGGGTCAGCGGCAAGCCTCAACCCAGCAGCGTCTTCGCTTCAATCCTGCCGTCATCTCGCGTTTCTCTCTGGCCTTTCATCAGCCGCTTCTGAACGGCTTCGGACGCGAGGCTAACGAACGCTTTATTCGGGTCGCGCTTAAGAATACGGAAACCTCGGAGGAAGTCTTTCGGCAGCAAGTCATAGCCACCATTGTGCAGGTCGAAAACGCTTACTGGGATCTGGCGGCTCTTCAGGAGAACGTCAAGGTGGCGGAACAATCCCTGGCAGTAGCCGAACGCCTGCTGAGCGACAATCGGCTGCGGGTGGAGGTAGGTTCGATGGCGCAGCTGGAGGTCACGTCGGCCGAGGCCGAGGTCGCCGCCCGCAGGCGCGACCTCACCTTGGCGCGAACCAATCTTCAATTGCAGGAAGCCAATCTCAAGAACCTCCTCGTCAAGAGAAGCAATTCGGCGCTCGACAGCGCCGTCATTGTGTTGAAGGACCAGATGCCGGCGCCCTCAGACAAGGATCTGCCGGACGTGAAGAGCGCCTTTGAAACGGCCTTCAGGAACCGGCCCGATCTGCGGCAGGCGCAAAGTAACCTTGAGAACCAGCAGTTGGCGACGCGATTTACTGAGAACGCCCTGAGGCCGTCGGTCGCGGTTTTCGGCCTTTATGCAGGAGCGGGGCTCGAGGGCAACGAGGCGGGGTTGCCCGGCGGAGCGGGCGACTCGTTCCAGCAGGCTTTTTCGGGCGATTTTCCCGAGTACGGAGGGGGAGTCAGCTTGAGCCTTCCCATTCGCAATCGCGTGGCTCAGGCGGACAACCTTCGGTCGCAGCTCGAAGAGAAACAGCTGCAACTGGGCCTGCAGCGCTCTCACAACCAGGTGGCACTGGAAGTGAGCAAGGCCAGGATCGGCCTTGTCCAGGGCCGGGCCCAGCTGGAAGCTGCCCGCGAGGCGACCCGCCTGGCCCGTGAGATCTGGATCGGTGAGCAGGAGCGGCTCGACGCTGGAGTCTCAACCTCCTATCAGGTGATTCTGCGCGAACGTGACTTCGTTGCGGCTCAACAGGCGGAAGTAAATGCGAACGTTGGCTACGCCAAAGCCGTTGTCGAGATGGCTCGGGCGATGGGGACCGCGCTCGAACGCCGCGGAATCGAACTGGCAGACGCATTGGCCGGAAGGGCGTCAACAACGAAGGTGACGCCATGAAGAACCGGAGACCGGGCCCGCAAGCCGGCCAGGCCCTGAACGCTATTCTGGGAGCAAACGCATCTTGCCTCCGGCCCTCGTGCAGGCAAAAGGCGCGCGCTTCCCGGGTTGGCCTGGCGGCTCTGTTCGGCTTCTTGTTTTGGGTGCTCTCAACCGCCTGGCTGCCCGCCCAGCAGGTGTCGTCGACTGCCCCTGACTACAGCCGGGGACCCGACTGGTTTCCGAACGTGCTTCGGCCTTACCAGTCCCAGAAGATCACGCCTCTTCCGACCAGCGACCCGGTCGATCTGTTCGCCCTCGCCGTAAACGGCACGCTGAGGCTCTCACTCGCTCAGTTGCGATCCGCGGTCTTGGGAAACAACCTCGACATAGCGGCGGTGTCAGACAACAGCAGCATGGCGGACACCGACGTCTTGCGCGCCCGTGGAGGCGGGGCGCCACGGGGTGCTCCAGGTGTGCGAATTCCGAGCGGGCTGTTTGCCGGAGCAATCGGCGCAGGAGTGGGTGACACGACAACCGTGGGCGGATCGGGCGGTGCAGGCGGTATTACAGGTAACGCGCGTCAAGTGTCTGCCCGCCCGCGCGGCAGCTATGATCCCAGCATTGCTTTGAATTTCAGCGTCGACAAGACGACCAGTCCCTTGAACACCGTGGTGGTGGCCGGCCTGCCTTCAGTCGAGACCTCCACTACTGCGCTGCAGGCCCGCTTTGCCCAGGCCTTCACGACCGGGACGAGCGTCAGCGTCAGTTTTAACAACCAGCGGCAGAATTCCACTCAGAGGTTCCTGCGCTTTAACCCGTCGGTCGTGTCGACCTTTTCGTTGGTCGTCACTCAGCAGCTGATGAACGGGTTCGGCAGGGGGGTCAACCGCCGTTTCCTGACGGTTGCTGAACGCGGCAAGAGGATTTCCGCCGAAGCTGCTCGCCAACAGGTCATGACGACCTTGTCGCAGGCGGAATCGCTTTACTGGGACCTGGTTGCGGCACGTGATAACGTCGAGGTCGCCCGGCAGGCGCTGGCCGTGGCGGAACAGCTGCTCCGCGACAATACCATTCGCGAGGAGTTGGGAGCGATCTCCAGAATGGAGGTCTTTACGGCTGCTTCGGAAGTCGCCGCCCGCCGCCGGGACCTGATTGCGGCGCAGGCCGTTTTCGACTCCCGTGAAGCCGACCTGAAGAATCTTCTGACCCGGGACTTCGCCAAGGCCTCTGAGTCCATTCGGATTGACCCGATCGACAGCCTCCCCGAGCCCACGGACACTCCTCCCCAGCTGGAAGATCTCCTCTCAGAGGCCGTCAGAAATCGACCGGAGATCCTCCAGGCGGAAGCTAACCTCGAAAACCAGGAAGTCGCTATCCGATACACCAGGAACCTGCTCAAACCGACGTTCCTGGTGTTTGGAATGCTGAACAGCTCGGGCTTGTACGGGAATCGGCTCATCGATCTCGTGACAGGTCCCGCCGTCTTTCCGGGAGGTTTTGGGCAGGCCTTTTGCCAGGTGAGTCACTTCGAGTACCCGGAGTACGCCTTCGGCTTCAGCCTTCAGATCCCGCTCCTGAACCGGAGTGCGCAGGCGGATCACTACCGGGCTCGCATCGAGCTGGCGCAATCCCAGACTGCGCTCGAGCAGACGCGCAGCCGGATTCACTTCGAGGTTCGTGACGCTCTGACGGCTCTGGTCCAGACGAGCGCCCAGGTGCAGTCTGCCAGAAAAGCCGTCGAGCTGCAGGAAAAAGGCCTGCAGCAGGAACAGGAAAAACTGATGGCCGGCTTGTCGACTCCTTACGAAGTAATCCGCCGGCAGCGGGATCTGATGATGGCGCAGTTTGAGGAAGTCCGGGCCCGAGCCAGTCACGCCAAAGCCCGGGTGGAGCTGGACCGCGCAACTGGCAGGACCAGAGAGAAGTAGCGACGCAGGCAAGCGGACGACAGGAACGAGGAGGAGTTGAGCTTGTCTGCTTTGTCCACTTCATCTATGCCGCCCACTTTGCCGACTTTAGCGCCCCGATTCGGTCATGACGGGCTCGGCGACGGGCGCCTTCTCCGGCTTACTCCCGCGCAAACGCTGGAACACCTTCCAGGATCTCCATTCCCTCAAATCATCAAAGTAACTGTAGACGACCGGGGTGATCAGCAGCGTCAGCAGCAGACACAGCAGCTGTCCTCCGATGATGGTCAGGGCCATGGAGGATCGTGACCCAGCGCCTTCGCCTTGGCCCAGAGCGATGGGGATCATGCCGGCGATGATCGAAATCGTGGTCATCAGGATTGGCCGCAGGCGGACGTGGTTGGCGGCGATCAGCGCTTCATGCCGTTCCATTCCCTGTTTGCGCAGGGTGTTCGTGTAGTCCACCTGCAGGATGGAGTTCTTTTTCACGACTCCGAACAGCATCATCAGACCGATGGCGCTGTAGACATTCAGCGTCCGGTTGAAGGCGAGCAGGGTCAGCAGGCCTGCCGGGACACTCAACGGCAGCGCGGTCATGATTGTCAGCGGGTGGATGAAGCTGTTGAACTGAGAAGCCAGCACCATGTAGATAAAAGCGACAGCCAGAAGGATGGCTATCACGAAATCATTGCTGGCTTCACTGAAGGTCCGGGCGCTGGCGCCGAACACGGCCTGGTATCCGGGTTTGAGGTTCAGTTCCTCGACCTTGGCGCGGGCGGCGGTGATGGCCTCACCCAAAGGCAGGTTGTCCAGGTTGGCGAACAACGTGACCTGGCGTTGCCGGTTGTAACGGTCAATAGACGCGGGACCCGGTTCCAATCGCAAGACGGCAACATCGCTGACTCGCACCGTCCCTTGGGTGGATGAGGGCACCAGCAGCTGGTTGATTCCTGCCGGGTTGTTGCGGAACGGCTCGTCCAAACGCAGCCGGACGACATACTGGTCGTCCCCTTCCTTGTACTTGGAAACCTCCTCGCCCCCCACCAGAAGCCTCATGCTCGAGGCCAGCGAGTCGATGGTGACGCCGAGGTCGGCGGCCCGGGCCCGGTCAATGTTGATTCGGAGTTCGGGCTGAGTCGCCTCAAAGTTGGTGTCAACGTCGACCAGGCCCGGTATGGTCTTGACTCGGGCTATCAAGTCTGTCACATAGGCCTGGAGTTGCTCGATCTCCCGTCCCTGTATGAGCAGGTACAGCCGGTTCGTCGACCCGCCGCGACTTCCGGTGGTCGAAGCGCCGGAAATGTCGGTGCCGCCTGTGACGCTGATACGGGCGCCGGTAAACCGGCTGAGCCGCATCCGACCCTGCCGCATGACCGCCTGCTGGGAAATAGACCGGTCCGCCAGTGGAGTCATACCTGCCCAGATCTCAATCCGGTTGCCGTTGATTGTTGTGAAGATGTCCCGAACTTCGGGCAACTTCTTGACTTCCGCCTCCACCTCCTGGGCGTACTGATCGGTTCGGGCGAAGCTGGTTCCCCGGGGCATCCGAACGTTCACCCCGAATTCGCTTTGATCGTCATCGGGGACCAGTTCTTTCCCGATCCTGGGAAACAGCAGCACCGCCGAGACCGACACCGCGGCCGCGATCGCGAGCATGATCAGACGATGACGCAGGCTCCACTCCAGCATGTGGCCGTAAGCGCGGTCCATACCCGCGTAAAAGCCGCGCGATTTCGACTTCCTGGCATGCCCGCCTGCATCGCTCGATCTCAACCAGACCGAGCATAGGGCAGGGGTCAAGGTGAAGGAAACAAACATCGATATCAGGATGGCTGCGGCTGAAGCGATACCGAAACTGTAGAAGTAGCGTCCGACCTGGCCGGTCATGAACGCCACGGGCAGGAAGATGACGACCAGCGAAAGCGTGGTCGCCATAACCGCCAGGCCAATCTCATTCGTGGCCAGAGCGGCAGCCTTCTTGGGCGCGATCCCCTTCTCCTCGACGTACCGGAAGATATTCTCCAGAACCACGATGGCGTCATCGATGACGATGCCGGTCGCCAGCGAAAGGGCCAGCAAAGTCATGTTGTTCAGCGTGAACCCGAGCGCCTTCATGATCGTGAATGTCCCGATGATGGAAGTCGGGATGGCGATGGCGGCGATCAAGGTACTGCGGAGATTGCGGATGAAAAGGAAGACCACGAGACTCGCCAGCAATCCTCCCAGAATCAGGTGATGCTGGATGTCCTCAACCGATTTGCGGATGAAGCGAGACTGGTCGCGGATGGTCTGAATCTGGATGTCGGGGGGCAGAGTCGGCTTGATACGTTCCAGCCGGGCCAGAATGGCGTCCACGACCTCCACGGTGTTGGTGCCCGACTGCTTGCGGATCTGAAGCGATATGGCCGTCCTGCCGTTGAGGCGGGCCAGGCTTCTCGGCTCCTCGACCGTATCCAGAACACGGCCCACGTCTCCGAAAGTGATGGTCGCCCCGTTGCGATACGCCAGGATGATCCGGTTGAAATCGTCGACCTTTTGGATACGCCCCATCGTCCGAAGCGCGATTTCTGAAGGGCCGGCGATGAAGGTGCCGCCCGGGATCTCAACGTTCTGCCGCTGCACGGCAGCGCGCACCTGGTCGACCGTAAGGCCGTAAGCATTCAGGCGGTCGGCGTTCAGGAGCAACTGGATCTCGCGGCGCCGGTCACCCTGGAAAGTCACGTCACCGACATCTTTGACCGTCTCCAGGACCTGCTTGATCTGCTTGTCGACGATCTCGGTAATCTCTTTCGGCGACCGGTTGCCGGAGACGGCCACCGTGAGGATTGGCGCGGCGTCTGGGTCAACCTTGTTGATGGTGGAGGGCAACGTGTCGCGCGGGAACCTTGAAACGATTCCGGCCACTTTATCGCGCACTTCCTGCACCGCGACGTCGATGTCTTTTTCGAGGTTGAAGGTGACCATGACACGTGAGCTGCCTTGGTCCGACATGGAACGTAGCTCATCGATGCCGCTGATGGAGTTCACCACCTCCTCGATCGGCTTGCTGATCTGGCTTTCGATTTCCTCCGCGCTTGCACCCGGGAGTTGGGTGCTCACGAAAACCAAGGGGTAGTCAGTTTTCGGCATCAGGTCAAGCCCGAGGTCCCGGTAAGAGAACAAGCCGAGCACCACCAAGGCAATCGACATCATGAAGGCGAAAACCGGCCGGCTGATACTGACGTCCGCGATTTTCATCGCCCACCCTCCTGCCGGGGAACTCTGCCCGGGTCGCCCGGTCCGCCGGGGCTTCCCCCTAAGCTGACAGACACACCGCTCGCCAACTGGCTCAGGTTGCTTGCGGCCAACGTCTCATGACCTTCGAGTCCGCTGTTCACTTCGAGATGGTTGCCTTCCCGAGCTCCGATTTCGACCGTCTGCTGGCGCACCTTGCCTCCTTCTACTACAAACACGGCGGTGACGCCTGCCAGTGTGGAGACCGTCTCCTCGGGCACGGCGAGGACGTTCTCGTCCCGTCGAACCAGAATGCTTCCTTTGACGAAAAAGCCGGGCTTCAGCTTGCGGTCGCTGTTATCGACCAGGACTTCCACGGTGAAGGTACGCGTCCCCTGATCGACAGCCGGGCTGACAAAGGCCACTTTGCCTTCGAACACCGTACCGGGGAAGGATTCCACGCTGAACCTCACGGGTAGCCCGGGACGGATGATTCCGGCGTGTTTCTCCTGGATGCCGGTAATGACTTTCAAGGGATTGAGCTGCACCAGCCCGATGACCGGGGTATTCTCGCGAATGAACTCGCCGGGCTGGACCAGCCGCTCGCTCACCGAGCCGGCCACCGGCGCGCGAATGACTGCGTCGGCGAGTTTCTTCTGCGCCAGCTCGAAAGCGGCTCGCCGGTCCTGGAGGCTCGCCTTCAGGCTGTGTACGTTCTCCAGCGCGGCCTGGTAAGCCGCTTCGGTCACTTTCACCCTCGTCTCGGCCGTATCGAGATCGGCTTGGGCCAGCAGGTTGCGGCTGCGCAGCCGGGTGGCGCGCGCCAGCTGAGCGCGCGCATCGTCCCGATTTGCCGCAGCGGTCCGGACCGCTGCGATTTCCTCGTCCGGCGGGGGCTCCTTGACCTTGACCCCATCAATACCGAGCTGCGCCTCTGTCTGCCGCAATTGGCTCTCGGCCCGTCTCAAGGCAATCTCGAGCTCCCGAGGATCGAGCCGTACGAGAACCTGTCCGGCCTTGACCTCCTGGCCCAGGTTTACCGGCACTTCGAGCACCATCCCGGCGACTTCGCTGCTCACTCGGGCTTGATCGATCGAGACCAGCGTTCCGGCCAGATCGACCTGACGTTGAACTGCGATACGCTGCGGCCTGGCTGTACGAATGGCGATCGCTTCACTGCGTCCTCCGCCCGGCCGCCTTCCGGGGTTCTCCTGCTGACCGCATGAAATGAGTGCTGGAATGATCATCATCGCCGCGAGATAGCGCATCACTCGCCTAATCCCCGCGGGCCTCTCAGAGCCTTGCATGATTTCTCCTTGGAACAGATTCGAGACAAACCACACCCTTTGTCCGGAACATACATACTAATACAGATCTTGGAGTCTTTTGTTTCTAAGGCTGGACTGTAACCGAACGTTTTTTTGCGCGGCGTCCAGGACCCGAAACGCGGCCGCGCGGTCGCCGATGATGCGTCCGGATCCTCGGAATGCGGAGCGCGTCTTTGTGTGTCGCCTTCCGCCGAGATCGACACACGGCTCTTCGCCGTTCGTATTTAGTTGTGTAGTAAAATAGTACATCCCCGAATTCGAAACGCCAAGCTGCCGGTTCCAGGCGGTTGATCGGATTCACAAGTCCCGGAGAACGAATGATCAAGAGATCCGTGTTCATTGTGATCGCCATTGGTACCCTCGCACTTTTCGCGTTCCGGGTCGCCGAGGCGTTGAAAAGCAAGCAGGAGGCGGCCGCGCCCAGGCTTGGAGGAA
>JBHGBF010000057.1:0-24349 GCA_041946865.1 Acidobacteriota bacterium
GGTATTTACTTGACTCCAGTAGCCGCTGGATATTGTGGTGGCGAGCACGCAAACGAGTGCAAGCGGCAACGCGTTCGTAGTGATCGTAGTTCCGCCTTGAGGCGGGCTTTTTTGATCGTGCCCGCTGCACCAGCTGCGTTTTGAAAAGCCCGCAAACAATTTGCCGCTTTTGCTCGAACTCGCCCGTTCCAACCGCAATATATAGGGGGTTACAAGTAAATATCCCTCTAAGGTGAATACCTGTACTGGCCCCTATTTCCTGAATCACCCCGGTGGTTTTCGCCTGTAAGCCGAGACACCGCTGTGCAGCGGCCCGTTCTGAGCGAAGGGACGCTCCGGCGACAGATCTCGGAGTCGGACCGAGTAATCGCGGTCGACCAGAATCCGCAGCACCCGGCGCGACCCCGGCGATCAGTCGACCGTACTTCTTGCGCCCCAGACCAAAAGCCAGAAGACGATGGGCAGCTCCGCCACCTCGAGCGGAAAGGCGACCTTCCCAACCATCGGTGCGAACCGCGGCAGGATGAGAGTAGCAGAAGCACTAGCCAGGTAGGCGATCCCTGCGATCATCAACAGGACGCCGAGAATGCGGGGTATGAAGCCCGAGCGTATGACGAGTATTGCAAACGGGAACAGCCAGAGGCCCCAAAAGATCGAAGCCACCGTAATACCCTGGCCGTGCAGCCGAACGAACAGGTAAGCGAGCGCATCCAGCTGTGCTTTCCCGAACACCTCCAGGAAATCGGCCCCGCTGACGAGGACCAGGGCGGCGACGTTGTTGAGCACATTAACAAACATGATCGGAACGGAGAGTAACGCGCCAAAGATCACGAGCAGCCTGGCCTGGCTTTCGTTGACCGGCTTAAACAAGCGGTAAAGAGCCATGACGAGAAACACGGCGATTGTCTGGTGAATAAGCTCGCTCGCGATTCCGACGCGGAGAAGCGACTCGGAAGCCCTGATGTTATCGGCCGTCGCGGTCGCGTTTCCGGAAACGATCAGCCGGCCCGGCACGTACAGCAAGCCCACAGGGGCGGTCAGTGCGACAAGCAGATAAAGAAATCCGGCAGCTCGGGCCTGTTGTTTGATGCTCATGTTTCTATAATCGTTCTTGTTCGCGTGGGCGGTTTACCATTGTCGAGCGGCGAAGATCTGCAAATCCTCAGATTGGCAGCGCTGTCCCGCTAAGAAGGACGCCAGGTACCCGCAAGAGGTTGCACGGGTGTCATGTTTATGCACCCTTCGTCTTCCCCCTTCCCGCTTGCGCTTCAGCGGCCGACCAGCCGCTCGAGGTGTTCCGGGTACCGGGCGCCCCGGATCTCGACCTTCGACGCGGCGCTCGAAATGTCCTGAAGGTCGTCCGCAGTTAGTTCGATGGCGGCGCCGCCAAGGTTTTCCTCGAGGCGATGGAGCTTCGTGGTTCCGGGGATGGGAACGATCCACGGCTTCTGGGCCAACAACCACGCAAGCGCGAGCTGCGCGGGTGTCACCTTCTTCCGTTCGGCGATCTGGCCGAGCAGATCAACCAGGGACCGATTTGCCTTGCGAGCCTCCGGAGTGAACCGAGGAACGATGTTTCGGAAGTCGGATTTGTCAAACGTCGTATTCTCGTCGATCTTCCCCGTAAGGAAGCCTTTCCCCAGAGGGCTGAAGGGGACAAAGCCGATTCCCAGCTCTTCGAGGGTCGGGATCACTTCCGCTTCGGGTTCCCTCCACCACAACGAGTATTCACTCTGCAAAGCGGTGACCGGCTGGACCGCGTGCGCCCGCCGGATCGTCTGCACGCCCGCTTCGGAGAGGCCGAAATGCCTGGCCTTCCCTTCCCGAATCAGTTCTTTCACCGTGCCTGCCACATCCTCGATTGGCACGTTTGGATCAACACGGTGCTGGTAGAGCAGGTCGATGGTCTCGACCTTGAGCCGCTTAAGCGAGCCTTCGACCGCCTTCTTGATGTGCTCCGGCCGGCTGTCGAGGCCATGTGGCTGCGCGGAGAGATCGAACCCGAACTTGGTGGCAATCACGACCTGGCTGCGGAAGGGGGCCAGGGCTTCGCCCACAAGCTCCTCATTCGTGAACGGGCCGTAGACCTCGGCCGTGTCGAAGAAGGTGACGCCGCGTTCGACAGCCGCCCGGATGAGTGAGATGCCCTGCTGCTTGTCTGTCGCCGGCCCGTAACCAAAGCTCAGGCCCATGCAGCCAAGCCCGAGGGCTGAGACTTCCAGGTTGCTGTTTCCAAGTCTCCGTTTTTGCATATGCTCTCTCCATCGACAGAGACAACAAGACCGTGTCCAGGCTCGACCGCGCGCCTTGGGCCTCAACTCTGGGCGGCCGCCCGGATCTCGGCCATTTCTTTCTCACTGAGAGGCTCAAAAGCGCTGGCGACGCGGACATTCTCTTCGAGATGGGAAATAGCCGAAATGCCCACAATCGCGGTCGATACCGGGTAACTCAAGACGTAATACAACAGCCGGCGGATGTCGAGCCCTGGCTTGATCAGCGTACCACGGGCGACCACCTTCATGGCGATCAATCCGACCTGCCTGGCTTTGGCCACGGCGAAGAACCGGTCCAGGTCTTCGGGATCGTCCATGACTGCCCGAGCGGCATTAAGCGTGATCAGAGCGCAGTCATAGGGATAGTCGTTTAAGGCATCGGCAAGCACCCGGGAGGAGTGTCCCGTCACACCGATATATCGGATCGCGCCTTGGTCGCGGAGCTTTTCGAAGGCCTCGCGGGCGCTGTGCTTCTGCTGGAGCTGTTCCAATTTTGCGAATCGGCCGAGCAGATGGTGCTGATACAGGTCGAGGTGGTCGGTCTGCAGCCGCTTCAGAGTCTGGTCGAACAGCGCCATCGTTCCGTCGTAGGTGTAATCATGACTCTTTGACGCCAGAAAGACCTCGTTTCGACGCTTCTTCATCACGGTGCCGATGTTCAGTTCGCTCGCTCCGGCGCCGTACCAGGCGGAAGTGTCTATGTAGTTGACACCCAGGTCGATTGCCCTGTTGACTATTTCCACCGCCTCGTCGTGACGGTCGTGCATCGACACGGTAAACAGTCCGCCCAGACCGTAAATGCTTACCTGCCGCCCGGTCTTGCCGAGAGGTCTTTGCGGTATGGTTGTTTTGGGCTGTCCGGCAGACTGGGCCGAGGGCGCGGCGAAGCTCGCGCCCGTTGCGATCAAGCCGAGTCCTGTCGAGGCTACCAGCCCGCCTTTCAAAAAAGTCCGACGATCACATCCTTCGTTCACGGGGTGACTTCCATTCGTGTTGATCATAGGCTGCTCCTTATATGCTATGCAGACGCGACAGCTCTACCCAGACAACCAGTAGCAAAAAAGAAAGAAAGGCGACTACCCCTATCCTCCTCACCTTTCCTGTCATTCTTCTCTCGACAGATACTATAAGGGTTGGCCGTCCGGGTAGACCTGGGCGTTTACCGCCCAGGCACCCCACAGAACCGTACGAGAACAATTCGCACATACGGTTCCTCAAGGAGGAGATTCGCCAGCCACGCGATAGATAGAGTGTACGACCTCGGACGGCGGGTGACCTACAATTTCGGCAAGTGGAATCGCTTTGACCGTTTTTCCGCTGATTATGGTCTAATGTAGGTATGGGGTGGCATCTGATCGTGCTGATTCAGCTTCTCGTGCTGACCACCCACCTATGTACCTCGCCTTTCAAAGGTTCGCGTTAAGACCTGCTCGGAAGTCCTTGAGGCAGAGGCGGCGCTCGGCAACCCGCCTGCCCCTCCACCTCGACCGCTTGACTTTATTTTTGGTATCCCGAAAGCCCCTCCTCTGTTGACCGGTTTCCAGCTCGCGTCTGCGAACGTCCTCCTCCTTCCTGCATCTAGTCGCTCGCATTTAGCCCAATTTCTAAACGCTTATCTGGAGGAGTGTGTCCATGTCAGACGCACGTGTTTCGCCCATCCTGCCGGAGGAGTCATCTTCCGGCCTTTTTGAGAGCTATGCCCAGCTTAATCAGCCATTTTCCTGGGCTCGGTTGCGCTGGCGGTTGTTTGGCGCATTCGGTATTCATGCGCTGCTTGTCGCCTTGTTGGTCACCATCTTCTACTATTCGGTCCCGGAGGTCCCCGATGGCCGGCTGGTCGCGATGGTGCCCCTTACCTTATGAACTATCCCATCATCGGAGGCGGCAAGGGAGGAGGTGGAGGAGGCGGCGGGAAAGAAGAAAAGGAACCAGCCCCCAAAGGGGATGCTCCTCCAGCGGTCGAGAAGCAGCTGTCACCACCCGAGATTAGTCCGCCCGAGGTTCTTAAAGATACCGAGGATCCGGTGCTGGAACTGCCTCCAGCTGACATGTCTTTCAGCATTCCAACCATCCAGGCGCCTATCGATTTCCCCGCTAAGCTAACCACCAAATACGGGATTTTCCGGCCTTGTCTTCAAACGGGGCTGGGGGTCCAGGCAAAGGCGACGGTATTGGAAGCGGGCAAGGAACCGGGGTGGGCTCCGGATCCGGACCAGGATTCGGTCCGGGCAGCGGGGGTGGATTTGGAGGCGGTAGCGGCGGCGGAGCCGGCAACGGTGAGGGTCCCTGGGTGATGGGCAGTGGCGGCCTCACGGATCCCGTGATCCTCGTTCAGACCTTACCTCATTACACGGACGAAGGCATAAGAGCCAAAGTGCAGGGCGTCGTGCTCTTGCAGGGCGTCATCCGACGCACTAGCCACGTCACTGACCTGCAGGTCCTTCGTGGGCTCGGCTACGGCTTGGACGAACAGGCGATCAGCTGCATCGTGAAGGAGTGGAGTTCCGGCCGGGCATGGCAAACGGACGCCCGGTTGACGTTGTTTGCACGATCGAAGTGACCTTCAATCTCAGATAGGAGAACCAGTTATGAACTTGGAAACCATCATAGTCGTTTCATTTATCGTCACCTCCATGGTGGCCATTGTCTATCTGGGCTGGCGGTCCAGGCAGCGGGGCTGAAAGAGTCTATGCAGGACGCTGCGCTCGAGATTCTGGACCACGGATTCGTAACTGCTCTGGGTGCCTTTGTACTGGTCTTCGGTACCTACGTGAGTGGATCGTTTCTTGCGACCCAACGGCGGAACCGAAAGCTGCTCGAGGGGCCTCGGGCCCGCTTGCTGAGAGACTACCCGAAAAAGGTCCCGGATTTTGAAACCCGAAACGCCTGGCGCTCTTACCTTCAGAAGTGGGACGGGATCCGGTCCGGTCTCTGGGCTGCCGTCTGGTCTGCCGGCGTGAGCTGCCTGGTATTTTTGTTCGTCTGCTTCAATCCCTGGCCCTCGATGGCAAATTTCGCCAATCTGAGCACAAAACCTCCGCTTCGAGTGACATTCCTCCTGGTTGACCCGTCGGAGGAAAGCTTCCGTTTTGAAGGCGATGTGTGGAATCAAAGCGAGGACTGGCGGCACGTCCTTCTCGAGCTGCGCTGCTCCAGGGCAAAATCGAAGCCTTTTCCGCCAGATAGGAAACCGTGCCGGTCCGGCCGAGCACGCCGATGGGCGACATCGTGATCGTTCCAAATGGTTCTGACGGGTATGCTTACACCAGCGGGCTTTCTTTTGCCGGCCATGTCCCGCGAACGATTTCCTTTGCACAAGCGTCAAAAGCAGGCCAGGCGAGCATCGAACATCTGGCGGGAAGAGAAGAGTCCCCTGGCAGATGCTCGAGGACCTGGCGGATGGTGTGTGGCGCGTCGATGAAGACGGTCCACGCTCCTGAAATCCACGATGACGCTTTTACCCGTTAAGAGTCAAGGCGGGCTCGGGCTCCTCGGCTGATTCAAGCGATCTCGGTTTCGCGAATTTTGCCCGCATCTCCTTGATTCCGGAATAAAGGACCGGCAGGGTGAACATCGTGATCACCTCGAAAATCAGACCGCCGAATGCGGGGATCGCCATCGGTACCATAACGTCCGAACCTCTCCCCCGCGAAGTAAGGACCGGCAGAAGGGCCAGAATGGTCGTTGCCGTGGTCATGAGGCAGGGTCTGATTCGTGCCACGCCGGCTTCAATGGTGGTGCTCTGGATCTCCGCGGCGGTTTCCGGTCTTCGCTCTTGGAAGCGTTCTTCCAGGTAGGTGGCCATGACGATGTTGTCATCGGCGGCAATGCCGAACAGCGCCAGGAAGCCGACCCAGACCGCCACGCTGAGGTTGATGGGGTGCACCTGGAAAAGCTCGCGAAGACTTGTGCCCATGACCGTAAAGTCCAGGAACCAAGGCTGTCCGTAAAGCCACATCATGATGAAGCCTCCGGCCCAGGCGGCAGGGATTGACGAGAAGACCAGCAGCGTGGTGGACACGGAGCTGAACTGCAGATACATGATGATGAAAATCAGCACCAGTGCAAACGGAACAATCAGCAGGAGCTTCTTTTCAGCGCGTTCGTGGTTGAGGTAGTTTCCTGTGAACGAGAAGCTGGCGCCGGGCGGGAGCTGGAGCTCACCGGATTGTCGCTTGAAGTCGAGGTACCTTTTCGCCTGCTCGACAACGTCGACCTCCGCCTGGTCGCTCTTTCTATCGAACAGCACATAACCGACCAGGAAGGTGTTTTCGGTCCTTAATGCTTCGGGCCCGCGCACGTACTGGATCTCGGCCAGCTGGCGCAACGGGATCTGACTGCCGGTCTGGGTGGGAATCAGCACATCCCCCAGAGATTCGAGATCATCCCGAAGCTCGCGCATGTACCGGACCCTGATCGGGTAGCGTTCCCTTCCTTCTACGGAACGGGTGATCTGCGAGCCGCCAACCGCTACCGCGATCATGTCCTGCACCTGCTGCAGATCAATGGCGTACTGAGCGATGGCAAGACGATCGATCTTGATTTCCAGGTAGGGCTTGCCGATGATGCGATCAGCAACCACCGAACCCGGCCTGATCGACGGAACCTCGCGCAGGTACTTCTCCAGCTGAATGCTGGCCTTCTCGATGCTCTTCAGATCCGGCGCCTGAACGCGGACGCCCATCGATGCCCGGATGCCGCTTTGAAGCATCACGATACGGGCAGAGATCGGCTGAAGCCTGGGTGCCAGCGTTATTCCGGGCACGGTGGCTGCTTCTACAATCGCCTCCCAAATATCATCCGCTTCCTGGACTCCTTTCCAGGGCCGGCGGCCCGGGTTTAAGGCCGGGTCCAGCGCCGGACGCCACACCCGGAACGGCTTGCCACTCGGATCGGGGATCAGCCGGCGACTCTTGTCTCGGACAAATCTGCCGCGCACGATGTACGGTTTTCCATCCAGAGCCTTGACCGGTTCACCGGACTCATTTCTGAAAAGATCGGTTTCGTCCGGGAGGTAACGGAAGGTCAGCAACCGACCGTTTTCATCGGTCAGGAATTCGGATCTGTAATTGATGAGGGTTTCGATCATGGAGGCCGGCGCCGGATCCAGCGCACTTTCGGCGCGTCCCAGTTTTCCGAGCGCCGATTCCACCTCGGGCAACGCCTCCAGAGCTCGATCCTGCGTCTGGACGATATCGAGCGCTTCTCCAATGGAAGCATGCGGCATGGTCACCGGCATGTACAGGTAGGAACCTTCGTCGAGGGGAGGCATAAATTCCTTGCCGAGGCCCGGAAATCGATCGGCCAGGTAAGTCACAGGACGGGACGACTTAAGAAAATCGGGGAGCCAACCGTAAAACGGAGCCAGCCCAAGCCAGATCACGGTCGCTAACAGAAGCATCGCAAGGGGCAGGACCATGAACAGCGCCTTGTTTTCCAAACACCAGCCGAGGAGCCTCGCGTACCGGTGCTGGAGGAGCCAGAAAACGCCCAGGAGTCCCACGATCAGGATCGAGACGAACAGGAAATTGCTCGAAAGGCCCTGCTTAGGACCCAGGGGTAGCCAGCAGCGGGCCAGCAAAAAAGCGACGAGAACCGCAATCAGAGCGCTGCTGAGTGGCTGACTCCAACGGCGCAAACGGCCTGGGAACCAGGCGAACACCAGCCTGAAGCCGCCTATGACGGCAACCAGAAGCCCCAATCGCCAGCTGTAAAAGACCCCGACGAGGAGCCCGAGGTACAGCAAAACCTCATGGAAGACCGAGCGCACCCCTCGTTTTTCGTCGTTCCTGCGAAAAAGAAGATAAGCCAGTGGAGGAATGATGATGACGGCAATCAGGGCCGAACCGACCAAAGCGAAGGTCTTCGTGAAAGCGAGCGGCCTGAAGAGCTTTCCTTCCGGACCCTCGAGGGCAAACACCGGGAGAAAACTGATGACGGTCGTGGAAGCGGCCGTCAACACTGCTCCGCCGACTGACGCCGCGCCCCGGTAGACGACGCGGATTTTGCTCTCTCCGGCGTCCGACCCCCGCAGATGTCGGAGGATGCTTTCGCAGATCACGATTCCCATGTCATCCAGAGTACCGATGGCGATGGCAATTCCGGCCAGGGCCAGGATATTGGCATCAACCCCAAAAGTCTTCATGCCGACGAAGCTGAGCAGCACCGCGAGGGGAAGCACAGATGAGACGAGGATCGAGCTCTCCACGTGCAGCACGAGGAGAACGATCACGATGATGACGACCAGCATCTCCCCGGAAATGGCGTCGGTGAGAGTGGCGAGCGTCTCGTGGATCAGGCGACTTCTGTCGTAAAGGGGGACGACTTTGACCTGGCTGACGGTTCCGTCCGCCAGAGTTTTGGTCGGGAGAGCCGGGGAGATTTCCTGTATCCTGGCCTTGACGTTCTTCAGCGTGGCGAGGGGATTGGCCCCGTGACGGGCCACCACGACGCCTCCCACCGTCTCTGCTCCTCCCTTGTCCAGCGCTCCCCTTCTAAATGCCGGGCCATGGGTGACTGTCGCCACGTGACGAACGAGGATCGGGGTGTTGTCGGTCACTTTGATGAGGGCGCTCTCGAGATCCTCCAGTGTCTTGACAAGACCGAGGCCGCGGATGATGTACTCCACCTTGTTGATCTCGAGGGTCCGGGCGCCGACGTCGATATTCGATCTCCTGACTGCCGCAACCACCTCCTCGAGCTTTACATCAAACGACCGCATCCGGTCGGGGTCGACATCGATTTGGTATTCCTGGACAAAGCCCCCGACCGATGCCACCTCGCTGACACCTTCGGCGGAGAGCAGGGCATAGCGGACGTACCAGTCTTGAATGGTCCTCAGTTCGTTTAAATCCCAGCCGCCGGTTGGCTTGCCCTGTGCGTCCTGGCCCTCGAGCACGTACCACATCACCTGCCCGAGCGCTGTAGCGTCCGGTCCAAGCGCTGGTCGGACCCCCTCGGGCAGTGTCCCGGGAGGCAGGCTGTTGAGTCTTTCCAGGACCCGGGAACGGGACCAGTAGAAATCGATGTCGTCGTTGAAGATGACGTAGATATTAGAGAAGCCGAACATCGAGGACCCGCGGATGGTCTTCACCCCCGGAACGCCGAGGAGGCTGGCCGTCAGCGGGTAAGTGATCTGATCCTCGACGTCACGGGGCGACCGGCCATCCCACTCGGTGTACACGATCTGCTGGTTCTCGCCTATATCCGGGATCGCGTCAACCGGGATATGGTACCGGGGCAGCCCCCAGAGATCCCAATCGAAAGGGGCGACGACCATGCCGCCCCCGATCAGGAGGGCAGCCGCAAGCAAAATCACGATCCTCTTTTCGAGAGAGAACCAGATGATCCGGTTAATCCAGGAAGAAGATTGCTGATCCATGGGTGTGATGTCGTTTTAAAGAATCTGTAACGGTTCGGACTTCCGCGAGCCGCGCACGGCGCGGCTCTGTCAGATTCGGGAACCAAATGCGTGTCCATTGGAGCCCCGTTACCCTTTTCCGCCTGTGGTTACAAAGCCGCAAAAAACGCTGCGCTTGCGGCTCCGTAACGCGTTCTAAACCCAGCCGTGGTTGGCTGCGGAGTTACGGTTGGGCGGTTCCGAAATGTGTATAGGGATCAGGGCATGCCTCGCCATGCCGCCGCACTCCGCAAGGAAGCGTGGTCGCTCTTTCGACCCCCTACGGCTTTTGCTCACGTCTCTTCATCAGTTCCTGCATGCGGTCCTCGTAACTCCGAGAGGCGGCAGGTCGGCTTGTTGTCAGCTTCTCATCGCCTCGGAGCTCGGCTTCTCTGGCTGACACGTCCTCGTGATCGGGCACGCCGACGACTGGCATGGCGGAGCTGTGACCAGGCAGGTGATGCGCCAAAGCCGGACCTTCTTCCTCCAGTCCCATCATGCTCGACCCGGCCAGGATCTGCACCGCGCTGTCGATCTTGAAGCTGCCGTTGGACACCACCAGCTCGCCGGCTTTGAGCCCCCGCTTGACGACATAGTAGCCCTTGGCCCGAGGTCCCAATGTCACCTCGCGCGCCTCATAAACACCGGGCTTGTCCGGATTGGCGACGTAGACCATCGCCCGTTTCCCCGTGATGAGCGGTGCGGTCTCGGGAATCACCAGGGGCGCCTTCTCCCGGGCAGCCATGCCCGGAATCCCGACCCCGTCGGCAGTCATCCGCGCATGGATCCGGCATCGGACCAGCATGTTGGGTTTCAGCCGGGCTTCCGGGTCGGAGTACAAAACGCCGATCGCAAATGTCCGCGTTTTCGGGTCAAATCTGGGGTCAAGGAAAAGGACCTCTCCAGAGAATTTCTCGCCGGGATAAGCGTCTGTCTCAAATTCCGCCTTCTGGCCGATTCTCAGCCAGCCGAAGTCTGACTCGTAAGCCTCCAGGCGCGCCCACATGCGGGTAGGATTGGCAATAACAAACACGGTGTCACCGGTGTTGACGAACGTCCCCTTGAACGCAGCTTGCTCCAGCACCACGCCGGTGATGGGGGTAGTTACAGTCGAGATTCCGGTAGGCCGGCCACGGGAGATTACCAGGTCGATCGCCTCGTCGGTCAATCCGAGGAGTCGCATCTTACGTTCGATTTTCTCCAGGTTCTCCCACGCTGCTTTCTGTTTTGCCTGCTCTTCAGGAGTGCCGGCTGGCGCCGCTCTTCCGAAGAGGGTGGGCGGCCGCATGTATCTTTGGATCCTCGCTCCCTTGGCGGGCCCGTGGAAACCGGGCTGATGAGGAAGATCCTTGAGAACCTCGATCAATTGTTCTTCCAGGTAGAAGAGCTCCGAAGAGTGGATGTCGAAAAGCGGATCGCCCGACCTCACTCCCTGTCCAGCCCGCTCGACATAAATTCGATCGATGACACCGGGGGCAAAGGCGCTGACCTTATATTGCTCGACCGGGTCATACTCGATGCGGCCGAAAAGGCGGATTTGCGACGTAACGAATCGCCGTTCGACTTTGGCCGTCTGGATTTGCGCCAGCCGGACAGCCGCCGGTGTCAGCTCGAGGGAACGATGGGAGGTGTCCGGTTTTGCGTCGGCGGGCGAAGGGGCTGCTTCGGTCAGATCCATCCCGCAGACAGGGCAGCTGCCTGGTTCACTCCTCGGTGGGACACACATCATCGGGCACGCATAGAGTTTTGGGCCTGACCCTGGATCCGCAGCCGCCGCCACGGCCGCTGTCTGCCCGTGGCCGCCTTCGTCGCTGTCGGGGGCGAACCAGTACCCCGCCGCAAACACCGCACAAGCAAGAGCTAGCTTCAAGAGGGCACTAAGTCTTCTTTTGGCCATCCCCGGCCAGTCTTTTACATTCACTTCGCGCACCTGCCTTGTTCCAGGATTTCACAACCGCGTCAACTGGGAAGGAGGAGTGTCAACAAAGTGACACTTTCGGTAAAGGGGTTAACGTCGAGAAGCACTCAAGAGACCGATTCTTAAAGAATCGTGATTTCGGTCGCGAAATGCAGCGGCCACGCCTTCACGGCTGTTTGGAATAACGCCCCGCGGCAGTGGCGGCAACCAACCCGTGAAAACGGCTTCGGCCTCCCGGAATCCGCTTCCTGCCTGATTCTCGGCGTCCCGACGGGCCACGGAGTCAAGCACTTTACCTCTCAAGTCAATTGCTCACCAAAATCGCCTTCTGATTTTCGAGGGGCTGCTAAAACGGAATGAGACACCAATTCTCATGACAAGGGAGAGAAGCAGTTGATTGATTTTCTTCCGGCTCAGGGTTCCCTCCAACTCACAGGACACTGTAGGGGGTAAGAAATGCGATTGAGATGTTTCCTTGGCAGGAGGCAGCTGCTGTTCGTGCTGCCGATCGTTGTTGTTTTCACAGGTCTGTCCCTGGCACAGACAGCGCCGAGCTGGCTAAGTGTTCAGGGGCTCGAGAAAAACGGGGCGACTACCCCGCTCACTCAGTATCGGTGGATTATCCAGGAGGATTTGACCTACACAGGAGTCTGCACCGCGGCTGAAATAGCCGCCTCGGCTGGAATAGCGGGCTACACTCCATGTGCGGGCAAGAACCCTGGCGACCCGAAATTTGACCCGAACACCAATTCGGTCAGTTTCCACAAGAGCCATATGCCGGTTGTGGCGAGCGGTTGCACAGGCTTCGACGATCTGAATAACACGAATTTTCCCGGCTGGGAGCCGTGCACGAACGTCTGGCCGTCCGGCGCCCCCGTCCCCGAAGGTCTGTTGCCAAACAAACGTTATTACATCTCAGTGCTCAACCGCACCAATGCGTACTCCATTGGCGGTGCACAGTTCGAGACGAACGCCAGCGGGTTACCGACGGTTAGCCCACTTGTTGTGGGCCTGAACGCCGGCCCGATTCCCTGGGCTCAGATCTCGATCTTTGTTTTTGAAGACAATCATTCCCTGAACAACGCCCCGGATCTCCCCGAGGAAGTCGGTTTACCGGGCTTCAAGATCCTGGTAGAGGACGCCGGAGGCCGCTATGGGATCTCGGCGGGGACGATGTGGAAGGACGCGTACGACAACCCGCTGGGGACGACTTACCAGTTCGTGGACTTGAACGGCAACGGGAACCATGAAGCCACCGAGCCGTTCGTATTGGACGCCAACGGCGCACCAGCGGTCCAGACTCTGGGAACAGGCATTATCATGACCGGGCCCGACGGGATGGCAACCATCAAGTACCTGTCGCCCGGGAAATACGGAATACAGGCTGTTCCTCCGGCGGGGGAGAACTGGCAGCAGACCTCCACCATCGAAGGCACGAAGGTCATCGATGCCTGGGTAAAGGCGAATGAACCGGCTTTCTTTGCTGAATTTGGCCCTCCCGGCTTTCATGTTTTTATCGGTTTTGTACGGCCGACGGCCGATCCCACGTTCTTTACAGGCGGCGCGACGCTCAAGGGCACGGTTTTGAACAACCACCTTTCAAGACCGCCTGACTACGCCTTTTACAACGGCGGGCGGTTTCCGCACACGACTCCGTGGGTGGGGCTGAACGATCTCCCCGTTCAAGGTGGCCGGATGGTCTTTGCAGGGCCGACGGCCAATGGCGATTTCACAATCCCCAATGTCCCTCCGGGTGCCTATCAACTGGTTTTCTGGGACAACAACCTGGACCTGATCTTCGCATTCAAGGATGTCATCGTCCCGGATGGTCCTGTCGGCCAGACGGTTGATCTTGGTGAAATACCGGTTTTTCAATGGTTTGCCAGGCACGAGCACCATGTCTTTTACGATACCGACGGCGATGGTTTCCCGGATCCCGGCGAATTTGGAGTAGATCCTCAACCGGGACTGCTCGAGGCGGTGGTGAATCTCCGCTGGAGAGACGGAACCATCTACCAGAGCGTCCCGACAGATGCAACGGGCTTCGCACCTTTTGATCAGGTCTTTCCGTTCTTCGCCTGGCTGGTGGCCGAGGTGGATTTTGTTCGCATGCAGCCAACGGGAGTGACTGTTGCGGTCGACAACGGCGGTCCGATAGACCCGAATGATCCGTGGTCCGCAGACGGTCAGCTGAACCCGCAGAACCAGACGACCCCTCCCGGGCCGGTATGTGTGGGCTGTGTGGAGACCACAAAGTACCGCACCGAACCGGGACCGGTTCTGACTCAGGCCAACCAGACTTTTCTTGGGCAGACCAATCAATTCTGGTGGGGTAAGAGGCACTATGCCGACGGCGAAAACGGAGGAATCTCGGGCATCGTCTTTTATGCCACGGTCCGCGCAGAAGACAATCCGCAGCTGGCGGCAGCGGAAGTCTTCGAGCCTGGAATCCCGGGTGTCACCGTCAATTTGTGGGCGGTCGACCCTGCGACTGGGCTGAAAGCGGGAACCGCACCCCTCGCGACAACCACGACCGACAGTTGGGATGCGGAACCACCGACCGGCTGCAAGTACGGCGACTACGACCCCAACAACGACGGTATTCCTGATCCTTTCGTTTTCGATCCGGACGGTCCAGGTCCTGCGCCCGCGGTCCCGATCGACTGTCATGACGGCTTACGCAATTTCAACCAGATTCGTCCGGGCGTTTTCGACGGCGGTTATGCCTTCGGTCCGGAGATCGATTGCTCGGCTGGCTGCCCCTCCTGGGCCCAGGATGTAAACGGCGACGGTATCGGCTACATCATTCCGGGTGAGTACATTGTGGAGGTTGTTCCCCCACCGGCTTATCAGGTGATTCGGGTCCAGGATAAGAACGTCGATTTCGGGGACAACTATGTCAATCCCGCGCTCATTCCGCCTCCTTGTGTCGGTACTCCGTACCTTGTACCCGACTATCTGACGCTCTTCCCGGATGAACGCGTCCCGGCTGCCTTTGCAGGGACGATGCAGCCGCTTTGCGATGCCAAGAGGGTGACCGTCTCAGGTGGATTTAACGCTGCTGCGGACTTCTTCCTCAAGACTGACGTTCCGATAGCAAGTGTCGGTCACGGGTTCATTCTGGATGACACCCAAAACGAGTTCGATCCGAATTCTCCGCAGTTTGGCGAGAAGTTCGCACCGCCGTTTGTTCCGGTGTCAATCCGTGACTGGACTGGGCGGATGATTGGAAAGACAGTGTCCGACCAGTACGGCGTTTACAATTTCATGTCTGCATCGACTGCGACTTTCAATCGTCCCATGTTCAGTGGCGTCGCACCGCAAATGCTGACGACCTGCATGAACGACCCGGGGGCCGACCCGCTTCTCTTCAACCCCAAGTACAGCACCTTCTGTTACAACTTCCAGTACATGCCCGGGACCACCACGTATCTGGACACCCCGGTGCTTCCGGTTGGCGCCCATGTCGGACCGAATCAGTTCCCGCTTGATTGTGAGTTTCCGGATGGCACACCGCGCATCCACAGCGTGGATGTGACCAGCAACAGCGTGGGTGGCGGACCGTACATTCCCTCTGACAGCAAGGGAGTTACGGGCGCCCAGACCATAGTGATCAATGCCGTCGGGGCAGTGGCCGTCGCTAATCCGAAGTACTGTGACGCGGCAGCAAACACTACTTGCCCGCCTGAATCAGTCGGGCAGCCGCCCACCATTCAGCGCGATTACGGCTTCGGCAATACGGCTGGAACTGTGAAGATCGGCAACCTCACGATCCCCGCCGGCAACGTCATATGGGGGGCAGGTCAAATCACGGTCAACCTCCCGTCGACCAACTTCGGCACAGTTGGCGGACAGCAGTTGACCGTTATCCGTTCCAACGGTCTTCAGACCATAACCGGCGTCACCATCCAGATCGGTCTCCGGCCTGGCGCGACCGTCAGGAGAGTCACCCCGACTGGCAACCCACTCGGGGGAGACATCCAGTCTGCCATTGACGTAGCTGGTCCAAACGACCTGATCTTGGTGCAACCCGGCGAGTACAAGGAGTCCGTGATCATGTACAAGCCGGTCCAACTCCAGGGCTGGGGCGAAGGATCGACCACCATCAACGCGGTCAAAATTCCCACTGAAAAGCTGCAGGCCTGGCGCAACAAGGTCGAGCAGTTGATCACCAACGGTTCGATCACTCTCTTGCCTGGGCAGGAGGCCCTCTTCGGAGGCATTGAGCCGGCGGCCCTTGCCAGCGAGGAGGGTGCAGGCGTTCTGGTAGCGGCAACGACCTCCAACAAGAAGCCTGATGCCCGATTCGACACAAAATCGAACCAGGGTGCGCGGGTCGACGGCTTTACGATCCGAGGTGCCGACACTGGTGGCGGCGTAATTGCCAACGGCTACACCCCTTACCTGGAGATCTCGAACAACCGCATCCAGAACAACAGCGGTTTCTTCAGTGGAGGAATACGAGTCGGTCATCCCACGTTGACCGACGACGGGCTTGAGTACACCGATGCCCATAACGACTTCATCAAGATCCACCATAACCACATTCGCGAGAACGGAGGTATTGGAGGCTTTGGCGGCGGCGTCACGATGTGCACCGGCTCAGACTCTTATCTGATCTCGCAGAATTACATCTGCGGCAATTTCTCCGGCGGAGGAGGTGGTGGAATCGCTCATGTCGGTCTCAGCCCGGTTTCCGAAAAGGGCAAAGACATCCCGACTATTCAGGACAACGTCGTGATCTTCAACGAGAGCTTCAACCAGGGCCAGACGGTTTCTGGAGGCGGCATCTCGATTGCCGGCGCGACGCCCCTGGTGCCAGGCGGTTTGACTGACGGTTCCGGTTCGGTCTTGATCAACCGCAACATCCTGCACGCGAATTCGGCACAAGCGGGTGACGGCGGCGGAATCCGTTTAGCGCTGATTAACGGAGCGGATGTCGCGAAGGCGAAGAACAACAAGAGCAAGTGGCACTCCATCGAGTTGTTCAACAACGTTATCACCAACAATGTGGCGGGTCTTGCCGGCGGCGGTATTTCACTCAGCGACGCTACTAACGTGACGATGGTTCACAACTCCATAGCCAACAATGACAGCACGGCAACCGCCGGAGCAGCTTTCACGCCCGGCAACCCGAACCAGTCGGTTCCTCAACCGGCCGGTATCGCTTCCTATAAGCACAGTGCCGCTCTGGCCGCCGTCCTGCCCAACAGCGAAGCTGGGTACTCCAACCCGCTGATGGCGAACAACATCGTCACCAACCAGCGCTCGTTCTTCTTCCAGGTTGGGGACGGTACTCCGGGCAGCCCGTATGATCCTGGTGTTTTTGGTCTGTGCCAGACCGGCACACCGGACCCGGCGGGCGATGCGCTGGTCTGCCCCTTCGTCGCGACCCCGCCACAAATGGGCGTCATCGGGATGGCCGGCACCCTCACCTGCACCAATTGTCTGACGACGGGAGACCCGTTCGTGCGGTCGTATTACAACGGAAGCAGGTCGAGCGTCGTGCTGCAACCGGAGATCACAACAGGCATCCAGGCGGCGCCTGCTTTTGATGAAGGCGGTAACTTCATCCGGTTACGCTTCGGACCGCTGACACTCTTTAACGATCTGGCGCTGAACGATGGTGACCCGGGCACGCCGTTTGGGGATTACCACCTGCTCGGCCCTTCAGGTGTCAATTGCGTTTCCTGCGCCAATCTGGCTGGTACCTATCCTTCGCTGTCTTTCGACTTCGAAGGTCAGGCCAGGCCCAGCCCCAGCGACACGCGAGTTGACCAGGGTGCAGACGAGGTGCATCCGTAACTTCCCCGGATCCCGGCCGCCTGGCGTCAGCCGGGCGGCCGGGTCCGGTCATGACTACGCGTAAACGCGCGGATTGAAGGATCAAGTTTTCAAGGAGTAACGACGATGAACATCACGAAGAATCTTCGGATTCCGCTACTCGTGGGTCTGGCCCTGATGTTGGCTGTAGTCCCTCTCACCGGCCAGGTGAGAGTCCAATGCCCGGGCGATCTGAATGGTGACGGAATACCGGACCCGACCGTTCCGGGGAAACATCAAAGGAACGATCTGTTCGACCCTAACGTGGCCTGCAAGCACATCACTGGGGGTGACGGCTTCGTCCAGATGGCCGACGGCAAGCTGCAGTATGTCTTCGGCTTCCATGACGTGACCGGCATCGGCGATACCGACGGGGATGGCAACATCACCAATGAAGTCTTTGCAGCTGCCAGCCTGGGCGCGACGTTTCCAGCCCCGACCCTGGTCATGCGCGAAGGGCAAAGGTTTTATCTGACCTTGACCAACGTCGGGATGGTCAACCGGCCGGATCTCTTTGATCCGCACACGGTTCACTATCACGGTTTTCCCCAGTCGTCGACGATCTTTGACGGCCTGCCCGAATCGGCTGTGGCGATCACCATGGGAGCGAGTTTCACCTATTTCTACAACGTAGTTAACCCCGGGACGTTCCTCTATCACTGCCACGCGGAAGCTACCGAACATATGCAGATGGGCATGCTCGGGAGTCTGTACGTTAAGCCGGGCCAGGATCTGCGTTCGGATGGCACCCTCCTCGGCACCCACGTGCACGTGAACGACGGCGATGCCGACAATCCGCCTTACGGCAACTTCCCGGGGCTCGAGGATGTGGACAATGGCACCAAAGGCGTGTTCGACGAGGGGACTCACCACCAATATGCTTACAACGACAACGACGGGTCGACTCGCTATGACGTCGATAAAACGATCCAGATCAGCGGATTCGACCCCATATTTCATGACGCAAGCATGAGCGTGCAGCCTCTTCCGTTCGCGGCGATGCTGGATCGCTATCACATGATCAACGGTCGCGGCTATCCGGACACCGTCGACACTGCTCCAAAGGGGAGCCTTCCCGAAAATAACGGCATATTCTCACAGCCCACAAATGCCTTGATCAGTGCCGGGCCGGGAAAGATCGTCCTGCTGCGCATATCCAATGTGAATATCACGACCGCATCAACGTTAATCAGTCCCAGCCTTCCGATGAAGGTCGTGGGACTGGACGCAAAGGAGTTGGCCCAGGGGTCGACAAAACTCCACTACACCACTAATTCGCTCAACCTGGGCGGCGGCCAGTCAGCCGACGTCCTCATCACGATACCCGCAACGGCAACGCCGGGCAGTCGTTACTTCCTGTATTCCGCCAACCTGAATTTCCTGAGCAATGACGGCCAGGATCTGGGCGGCGTGATGACCGAAATCCTAGTTGAGTAGGCAAAAAGGAGCATCTGCGATGAGAAGGATTGAACAACAAACTCGGGCTTCCGCCACTCTCACGGTCGCGGTCGTTATCGCCTGTTTCCTGTTGGCCGGCGGCCTCTGCCTGGCTCAAGCCCGGATCGAAGGGATCAACGGCCCGACATTTAATTTCACGGCAAAAGCCGGTGAAATCAGCACCGCGGACGGCGGATCCATCCACTTTTGGGGATATCAGGATGACCAGGGGCACAATGGCCAGATAATCGGCGGCCCGCTGCCTCAGTATCCGGGCCCGACCCTCATTGTGACAGAGGGCCAAACCGTCAGCATTACGCTGAGGAACATGTTGCCCCATCCCACTTCCATTGTGTTCCCGGGACATAAAGTCACGGCGACAGACGGCATCGACGGGGTCTTCACCCAGGAGGTGGCGGCTGACAACGGCGTCTCCTCGGTCACTTACAGTTTCGTGGCCGAAAAGCCCGGGACGTATATGTACCACAGCGGCACCGAAATGGACCTCCAGGTAGAGATGGGGCTGGTCGGCGCCATTATCGTGCGGCCTGCGGGCCACGCCGATTGGGCTTACAACCACGCCGACACCTGGTTCACTCATGAGTACCTGTTCCTGATCACCTCGCTTGACCCGGTGATCCATCAGCTGGCTGAACAGGGCCGGTTTGCAGAGATTGACACCACCAGCTACTGGCCTGTCTACTGGTTCATCAATGGCCGCACGGCGCCCGATGTCCTGGTGGGCGCCTATGTTCCCTGGTTGCCGCATCAACCCTACAACTGCGCGCCGCGTACGACCCCGGGGCAACGGGTCCTCCAGCGGCTGGTGGCGGCGGGGCAGGTCCAGCACCCGTTCCACCCGCACGGGAACCACTCCAAGCTGATCGCCCGTGACGGCCGCCTGCTCTCCACAGACGGAGGACTCAGCGGTCCGAACGCAGCCCGCGAGACCTTCACAGTCCTCACCGTTCCCGGTCAGACGGTGGACCAGATCTTTCGATGGACCGGCGAAAAGATGGGCTGGGATTTTTACGGCCCTCCTGGATCACATGGGTTCGTGGACGCTAACGGAGACGGCTATGACGATGTGACCTGGGAATGGGCCGAGGACCACGGCAAGCCGTTTCCGGTTGTATTGCCGGAGAATCAGAACCTCGTTTTCGGCGGTTGGTATTCAGGCAGTCCCTACCTTGGGTCCGCCGGGACTCTGCCTCCCGGTGAAGGCGGTTTGAACCCAAATAGCGGGTTCTTCTTCATGTGGCACTCTCATTCGGAGAAGGAATTAACCAACTTCGACATATTCCCTGGCGGACTCCTCACCATGATGGTTATCGAACCGCCCGGCACACCGATTCCTTAGTTCAAGGAGGGATTCGAGAATGAACAGCGAACTCTATCTAAACAAGTTGAAATGGCTCGCGGCTGTGCTGGCCATAGCAGCCATCGTGACGGTTCCCTCCTTGGCTGCGGACGTCACAAAGGAACTGGCAGCCGTGCCCGCAACGGTTACCCTGCCTGGACCGGTGAGCGTTCCCATGTGGGGATTCATCGAGGTTGCGAGTGCCGCAACGTACACCTGCCCTGGTACTCCAGTGCCATGGCAGGTCGTCAACCTTGGCAGTCTCAATGCCGGTGACAACCTGACCGTTAACGTCAAGAACTGTCTGCCCAAGCCCGTCTCGGTGTTCATCCCGGGACAATTCAAGCCTCTCGCGCCGGTCTGGGCATCGGACGCCGCCGGCAACGGCCCGTCCAATACCAGAACCAGTCCCTCACAGCGAGTCAGGTCCTTGGACGCCGAAACCACGCCGAATGGCGGTTTGGGTACCTATCAGTGGACAGCCTTGAAGGGCGGCACGTACCTCTTTCACAGCGCCACGTACCAGCAATTCCAGGTCCAGATGGGCCTTTACGGCACTGTGGTGGTGGGTACCTATCCTGAGGCCGCCAATGAAGCACTCCTCGTTTACAGCGAGATCGACCCGGTTGTCCATAATTCCATCGGAACCTGGGTTCCGGGTCAGAGTGCTATTGACTACAAGCCGACATACTTCCTGGTCAACGGGAAAACATTCCCGGAAACCGCTCCCGTTCCCGTCAGCGTTAACACGCCGGTTTTGTTGCGCTTTGTCAACGCAGGGCTTCAGACTCACGTCCCAACCCTCGTTGGCGGCCTCTACATGAAGCAACTGGCCGAGGACGGCAACAGGTACCCTGTGCCCCGGGAGGAGTATTCGGTGGAATTGCCGGCACTGAAAACAGTTGACGCTGTTTTGACGGTTCCGAACGAGGGCCAGTACGCGCTTTTCGATCGGATGCTGCGCCCTGGAATGACAACTTACATCCAGGCGGGGGCGCCGGTAGAGCTGGTTGCAGTCGCGGATTCTACCACGACTTCCGAGGATACAGTGTTGCCCGGGACCAGCGTTCTGGCCAATGACACTTACACCGGAACAGGCACTCTGTCGGCAAGCCTTGTGAGCACAACTTCAAACGGAAGTCTGGCTTTGTTGTCCGACGGCACGTTCACGTACACGCCTAATGGGAATTTCAACGGAACGGACAGTTTCACCTACTTCGCTACTGACGGAACGTTGAGCAGCAACGCGACGACCGTGACTATCTCGGTTACCCCGACACCCGATGCCCCGGTTGCCGTTGACGATCCAGTGACCGTCACCGCAGGCACATCGACTACTTTCTCGGTGTTGGCCAACGACACCGATGCCGATGGGGACGCCCTCACTGTTGCAAGCTTCACTTACGCAGGAACCGGCACGCTGGTGAAGAACCCCGACGAGACCTTCACCTACACGCCGGCTGCAGGCACAACCACCGACTCGTTCACTTACCAGGCCCAAGACCCCGCCCTCACGTTGTCAAATCCGGCGACGGTGACGATCACGGTAACAGCTCCTCCGACTCCACAGAATCAGCCGCCGGTGGCCGTAGACGACATCGCTCAGACGAAGGCGAATACGGGTGTGGTGATCCTGGTGGTGGGGAACGACACCGATAGTGACGGAACGGTGGTTGCCAGTACCGTAGCCATCACCTTGAATCCCACTCACGGCGGTACGGTGGTTAATAACGGTGATGGAACCGTCACCTACACGCCGAAGAAGAACTTCCGCGGCACGGATGTCTTCAAGTACACGGTGCAAGACAATCAAGGGGCCGTTTCCAACGAGGCAACGGTCAAGGTCAACGTCGTCAAGTAGGTGAGCGGGCCTGTGCCTGGGCCGCGGACAACGCGGATCTTACGCGGAGAAACGCGGATGAGAAGTCTTGCTTCCATCCGCGCTATCCGCGTGATCCGCGGGTCGCACAACCGGTAATACGAACATGAAAAGTGTCTATTCAGCAGTCTTCGTGATCCTGTGTTTGGCCTCTCTCCAAACTCAGGCCAGCGACCAGCAAACCGAGCTGAGGGACAGGTGGGGTATTGAGGTCGTCTCTCTCCGGTTGACGGCTAACAGTCACATGCTGGATTTTCGATACAGAGTCCTCGACAAGGAAAAGGCGGCTCCCCTCTTCGACAGGGACAAGAAACCTTACCTGATCCACGAAAACACAGGAAAGTCTTTGACTGTGCCGGCTCCGGCAAAAATCGGGCCGTTACGGAATTCGGATCCGCCCAAACAGGACCGGATCTATTGGATGTTCTTTGGCAATGCCGGGAAGCTCATCAAAAAGGGAGATTTCGTAACCGTCGTCATTGGCGACTTCCGGGCGGAAAAACTCTTGGTGGAATAAGAAATGAATGTAAAGCGAACTTGTATTGTATTCGTTCTCCTTGGGCTGCTCCTTTCTCCGGGCTGGACGCTCGCTCAGACGGACGAGTTGTCGGTCATTGTCCGCTTCAAGACGACGATTGACGCCGCGGAGATCATGGGCCCCGGGATCCCCGCCGGCCTTGCCCGAGCCCACCTCATCACGGCTTTGCGTGCCCACAGCCGGGCCGTACAGGCGACCGCACTGGCCCTCCTTCGGTCGAACGGCGTCAAAGACGTAACCGAGCTCTGGCTGATAAATGGCCTGGCAGTGACAGCCCCGGCAAGTGTGCTGGCACAGGTTGAGCAGCTTCCCGAGGTCGAAAGTATTACTCCGAACGTGTTGGTGACTCCGCCTGGCACATCGCTGGCCGCGACCACAACCGCCGAATGGAACGTGGGTATGGTTCGGGCGCCGGAACTGTGGGGCGCCGGGATTACGGGCCAGGGTGCTGTCGTGGCGGTCCTCGACACGGGCGTGGATGTCAATCATCCGGATCTGGCCGCCAACTGGCGCGGCGGTTCCAACAGCTGGTTCGATCCGAACGGCCAGCATGCCGCACCCTATGACGCAGCGGGTCACGGCACGCAGGTCACCGGGGTGGCGGTCGGCGGCAGTGCAAGCGGCACGGCCATTGGCGTCGCGCCCGGGGCTCAATGGATTGCGGCGAAAATCTTCGATGACGGTGGCGTTGGAACCTACTCGGCGATCCACCAGGCATTCCAATGGGTGCTTGACCCCGATGGAAACGCATACACCGATGATGCGGCCGACGTTGTAAACAACTCCTGGTACATTGGAAATTCGAACAGCTGTATCCTCGAGTTCCAGTCCGATATTCAGGTGTTGAAGGCCGCCGGCATTGCCGTAGTGTTTGCCGCCGGCAATTCGGGGCCAAACACTTCCACGAGTGTCTCTCCAGCCAACAACCCGGACGGGTTCGCAGTCGGAGCGGTCGACAGCACTCAGAACCTGGCCTATTTCAGCAGTCTCGGACCCGCTGCCTGCGACCCGCAATCGGTATACCCGGAAGTGGTTGCACCTGGGCAAGCCGTGCGAACGGCTGACCTCACTTCGGGAGGCACGAACCCGAGCAGCTACATCACCGTCAGCGGCACCTCCTTTGCTTCTGCTCACATCGCCGGGGCGATGGCCTTGCTCCGGAGCAGTAATCCGACCGCGACCGTTGCTCAATTGGAGCAAGCGCTCGAGAATTCCGCCTCGGACCTGGGCGCTGCCGGACCGGACAACAGCTATGGTTACGGGTTGGTGAATCTGGTCGCGGCCAACGCATTGCTCGAGCAAGCGCCGCCACCCAACTCGCCGCCACTCGCCAACAACGATGCGGCCACGACTCGTAAGAACACGGCCGTCACGATCGATGTCTGCGCGAATGACGTCGATTCCGACGGCAGTATCGATCGGTCGACCGTCACCCTGACGTCGGCCAAAACCAGTAAAGGAGGCGCGGTTGTCGCCAACGTCAACGGGACTGTGACCTTTACTCCCAAACGCAACTTCAGAGGCACCGATACCTTCACCTACACGGTTAAAGACAACCAAGGAGCCGTCTCCAACCAGGCCACGGTGACAGTCACCGTGAAGTAGCAGCTTTTCGAAAAGGGGGGAAAGGAATAGGCGCTGGACTGGCGTTTAAAACGCCAGTTCTCTGGACTTTGGCGAAAATAAACAGATGTGTGAACGTTTTTTACGCCGAAGGCGTTA
>JBHGBF010000058.1:0-30035 GCA_041946865.1 Acidobacteriota bacterium
CCGGTTCTCGCCGCCGCCTCAATCCTTTCACACCTTCTCAGCGATCAGCGTGCGAGCTTTTTTTCGCCCGCCGCCGCTTGCCCGACAGTTCGCCTCCTGCCCGGCGCCGTGCCTGCGGCCTGGACTAAAGACCACTCCGTCAGCTGCTCCACTGTCTGGTTGAAAAAGAAGAGCCGGCCCCACAGCTCTAAAGCCAGCAGGTTGAAGAAGCCGTTGAAGTTCGACCGCCAGCCGGTCACAGTCCGCAACAGCGCTTTGCGCCCTGCCCCGAGGTATTCGGCACAGAAGCCTGAGCTGAACAGCTCCGGTCTGGCAAAAGGCGCAATGTAATCGGCCAGCGGCAACGGGAATCCTACTTTCCGCCGAAAGACGATGTCTCGAGGCAGGCGCCTGGCCGCGATCGTTTTCAAAAGCCACTTATCCTGGAAGCGGCGCAACCGGGCCTGGAGCGGAAGGTTGATGAGGGTCTGAACGAGCGGGTAGTCGAGGAACGGGGTTCTCGCCTCCACAGAGGCTGCCATGCTCATCCGGTCCAGCCGCCTCAGCAGGGGCGTCAGGAAGTTGGTCAGGTCCGACAGCATGGCGCCGAGGACCGCCCGATCAAGCGGGTTTTTGACAAAGCTGTAAGCCGCCTGAGACCGTTCTCTAAGCTCTTCGCGCGCGAAGCGGTCCAGAAAACCGGTGCTGTGCCGCAGCAGACCGTCGTATTCCGAGAAATCAGTGATTGGAACGCCGTCGGAAGCGTATCCGGCGAGGACCAGGATCTTCCTCAGGCGCGACGGCAGGGCCGATGCCACCCGCTGAAAGCGGAGAACCTGACGGTACCGCCGGTAGCGCTGCATGTACCCGCCGAACAGCTCGTCGGCAGCCTCCCCGGAGAGCAGGATCTTCACTCCATGCGTGCGCGCAAACTCCGAGATTAGGAGGAAAGCCACTGAATTCGGATGAGTCAGCGGCAGGTCGCTGTGATAGATCGCCCGCACCAGGTTGCGCTGGAAATCCTGCGGTCTCATCGAGTAGGTCAGAAGGCGGATTCCCAGCGAATCGGCCACCCGTTTGGCATACCGGCTCTCATCCATGGCCTGGTACCCGGCAACCGAGACGTTGAAAGCCGTGATGTCCGGCATTTCGTGGGCAGCCAGCGCGGTAACGAGGCTCGAGTCGATGCCGCCGCTGCAGAGTGTGCCGATCGGCACGTCGCTCATCAGCCGGTCCTTGACGGCCCGCGCCACCAGCGTCTCGACCTCCCGGCTGAGCTGATCGGCGGGCCGGCGGCGGAAGCGCTCGTAAGTTGTCGCGCTCACCTCGGCTTCCGGCTGGAAATAGGACTCGATCGTGATTTTCGGTTCCCGCCCCCCGCGCGGGTCGGTGGTTACGGTCATGTGATGGCCGGGCGGCAGCGAGTGAATGCCTTCAATCAGAGTGTCACGGGCGCCAAAATCGACGTTCCGGTAAAGGGACCATTCAGCCAGGCGCTGCATGTTCGGGCGAAGGTTCTCTGACATCGCGATCAGGGCCTTCATTTCGGAGGCAAACAGGAAGTGGCCGGAACAAAAGGTGTAGTAGACCGGTTTCTTTCCGAAACGGTCTCGGGCCAGGATGAGTCGATTGGCCTGCCGATCATACAAGGCCAGCCCGAACATCCCGACGAAACGGCTGAAGCAGCCGGTTCCCCATTCTTCGTAGCCGTGCAAAACAACTTCGGTATCGGTTCGCGAGCTGAAGATGTGTCCGGCCCGCAGCAGCCCAGCGCGTAAGTCCGGGAAGTTGAAAATCTCGCCGTTGTAGACGATCCAGAGGGTTTGGTCCTCGTTTGACATTGGCATGTGGCCGGCAGGCGAAAGATCGATGATGCTCAGCCGGTTTGACCCCAGGACGGCGTTGCCGACCGCCGTCACTCCCGAATCGTCCGGCCCGCGATGGTGCTGTATCCGACACATTCGGGTCACGGCTGCGGCGGCATCGAAGCCGAGGCCTTCCGAAACACGAAGGGATCCTGCAATTCCGCACATGGCTTGATTACCTCTGATTCAAAACTGGGGAAAAGAACAGAGCAGCCCGCTCAGCCGCGGTTCCGGAACCAGTCGGTCAGATAGTCGGCGACCAGCCGGCTGCCATAGTCGTTCAGATGGATGTCCCGGCAAAAATAGGGAGAAGTGGCTATCGCGTTCAGCCCCATCAGCGGATACAGGTCAAGATAGTCGATTCCGGCCCGCCGCATCGCGCCTCGCACTGTGTCCGCAACCGAGTAAGAACGAGTGAAGATCTCCTCCTTGCTGGGAATCAGCACCACGTAGGCAGTTGCTCCCTGGCTCTCGGCCAATTCTCTGAGCTGGACCAATGGCCGGATCAGCCGTTCGATCTGTTCGGTTTTCACTCCGTGCCGGACGTAAGCCAGCGTGCTCTCGTCGAGAAAAACCCTGGAACTGTCGGGCAGATTCACTTCCTGGGCGCCTGGCTCTTCCGTCTCAAACCGGCTGCTGATGACACCCGCCAGGCGCAGCCGGTCCAGCCAGGCGCGCGGCTCTTTCCGCCCCAGATCCAGGCGGAAACGGTTGTAATCGGCGTGCGGGGCTTCTTTGCGCCAGCGCTCAAAGTGTTCGGAATTCGTGATGTCGGCCGCCGCGTACAGGAAGGCGAGCACGACCGAGGGGAAGAGTCCGGCCCCATATTTCCGATACGCCAGCAGCTGGCGGTCCGGCCCGGCGCCGGCAATCCCCAGATTGACAACCTTCAGATTCGGATTTGCCCTCTGAAACCGGCCGACAAAGGAACGATCGAGCCCTGTCCCCTCGCCCATGACCAGAGAATCGCCAAGGATGACGATATCGGCCTGCTTGGGCCAAGGATCACGATTCGGAAAGCCTCGGGAGTCAGTCTCCCGGAGGTATGTAAAATCCATCGTCTGGACCCGCTGGTGAAGCCGCGGCTGCCGCACAAATCCGATTTCCGGGTCAGAAAGGACCCTGTCCTTCATCATAATGGCCTGCATGCGGATCTGCCCATTGACGGGGAGCAGCACGGGAAAGCGCCGGACCAGGACTTCGCCCGCGATCGGCAGAAGGATGGCCGCGGCCAGGATCAGCAAGAAGAGGCGAGAAAGCTTCATATGCGCCTTGGGCCGCGACCCTCATCGCCTTCCAAGCAAAGGCGCAAGATCGCGTGCTGTAATCTCCTTCAACACGATCAAGGTAAGACCATAAAGCGCTACGCCGGCCGAAATGATCACGAGTTTAGCTGGGAACCCCCCGGCGAGAAACGAGGCCGTCAGTCCCATAATCAAGGCGGCCGCCAGAGTGTTAGCCCCAGTCCGTTCCTGCAGAAGCGGTCCGTATTCTTTTCTTATGATACGGACCATCAGAGCTACTCCTACCGGCCCGCCAAGCGCGCCGGCAAGCGCGGCGCCTGCCGCGCCCAGTTCGAGAGCCAGCAGCGAAATCAAGGCCACGGAAGCGAGGATCGACAGGCAGGAGATCCAGGCAGCCTGCCAGACCCGCCCTACGGCAACCAGGACCGATCCGAGTATGGCAGCGACCGTATTGAAACCCTCAGAGACCAGCAGGAGGGCCAGCAGCGGACCGCCACCGGCGTACTTCGCGCCATAGATCAGACGCATCACGTCCCCGGAAAGGAAACCGACCGCGAACGCCACAGGAAGATACAGCAGCAGGAAGAAGCGCAGGGCCTGGTAGATATACCTTCGGACCAGGTCGCGATCCTCGTCCGCCACAGCCCGGGATATCGAGGGGACGATGACAGCCGCCACCGCCACCAGACCATAGCCCGGGACGCGGGCAATGTTCAGCCCGGCCAGGTAAACACCCGTCATCGCGGTCTCCGCCGGCCGTATCAGCTGGAGCAGCCACAGATTCAAGTTACCCGCCATCATCAGGAACAGCGAGTAAACCGCCATGGGGCCGGCGATGCGCAGGATCGGCTGAATCGCCTCGCGCCATTTGGACTGTCTCCTTTCCCCGAGTGGGGTCAGAAGAAAGGCGATTCCAGCAACCGTCGTCGCGACATTGGCCAGTAAGGCTTTTTGGACCGAGACACCGAGCTGGATAATCAACCAGACCCCGGCGAGCTTCGCCAGGGCGTAAACAACGCCCGAACCGCCCAGCCGCAGAAAGCGGCGATTGCCCTGATGAATCGCCTGAAGCGCCGTGTAGGCGCCAAACAGGGGCAAGTCCAGAGCGGCCAGCCGGAAAAGGGACGTCCCGTCAGGAATGTCCAGTAGTCGGGCAACCAGCGGCGCGGCCAGCCAAAGGCACGCGAAGACTCCGCCATAAAGCAACAGGTTAAGGAAGAGAGTCGCGCGCGCCAGCCCGCGGCTGGACGCGTCGCCTTCGGCAATCAGTTTGGCCGCTGCAGTCGGGATTGCGAACCGGCCCACCTGTTCCAGCCAGACCAGCACCGACAGGATGACCCCGTAGACCGCATAGTCTTGCGGTCCCAGAGCGCGGGCCAGCAGGACGACCGCGACGTAGCCGAACAGGAAATAGCAGCCCTGGCTCAGAACCAGCGCCACCGTTCCCCGCGCAGCCGCGGACCCGGGAGGCGCCGGCCGAGGAGCGGCCGTCTCTGAATCACGGAGCCACATTGGGGAATCCTGAATGGTCCGCAAACGCCCGCAACTGCTTATGAATCGCCATTCTCAAGGCCTCACCGCCAGCTGCTTCTCGCCGAGCAGCTGAACGAGCACTTTGCCGTCCATGTGCTCCGGGGCCTCAAGGCCGAGCAGCCAGAGGATCGTCGGCGCGAGGTCGAGGATGTGACCATCCTCCAGCCGTTCACCCTCAGGAACCTCCGGGCCGGTAACGATCGCAAACGCGTTGGGCCGGTGGTTGCCGACATAGAAGGGGACAATCCCGTACCCGGGCTCATGTGTCCTGATCCTCCCGAAGCTCCCGGCCAGCAACTCGTTCGTCACCCGCGCCTCCGGATCCCAGTTTATGATCAGGTCAGGAAGCTGGCTGCGGCACGGCCCCCTGAAAATCTCGTCCGACTTATGGATCGCGAGGGCGGCACGCTTGCCTGTAGCCGGATTCGCCAGGCTGCCGGCCACCTGAGCCAGCTCGTCGATCAGTTGCGCGTATTCGGCGCCCGGCTCCACGATTCCTTGCGGCTCCCGCCCCTTCAAGTTGATCCGAACGTAACCTTCATTCGCATTCGAAATCAGGAAGGCACGGGTTTTTTCCCAGACGATGCCCGCGGTAAGCCACTTGAGAGCGAGCCGCTCTTTCAGGGAATGCGAGAAGAACCTCTGGGAAACGGCGGTCCGAAGGCGCTGGGGAAGCATCTTTCGGAGCCTGCTTAGCAGATGGTTCAAGTTGAAGCCGGATTTGGCCTCCAAACCCGCCTGGCCATCGGCGCCGCTCGTCACCGTCAGTCTCATCTCCTTCAGGAGTTGCTCAAGCACGTGTGAAGCACTGTAGTTGGGTCCCATGCCGTCACCGGAAACCAGGAACACGGTCGTGCGGGGGTCCGTTTGCTTGAGGATCTCGCCGATACCATGATCGACAGCCGCGTAAACGGCGCGCAGTGCATTGCGCAGGGCCGGATCGACCTCCTTGGGGTGACTCGGATAGGACGCATCGTGCAGGTGCCAAAGGTAGTGCCCCGCCGGATGAGTCTCGCCGTAAACCGCCAGAAGCAGGTCCCACTTTTCTCTCTGCATCAGCCACTTGATGACCTCTGTCTTTTTCTTCACTCCGGCGATCAGCGTATCGCGAAACCAGCGGCTGTCGGGCATCGTGGCCACCTGACTGTGCTCCGGCGCCGGGTATTTTCCGAACCTGGACTCCATTTCGCTCTTCAGCCCGGCGGGAAGGATCGCGGGTTCCGAAAACCACGACCAGGTACCCCACTCGACAATCTGCGAGCCGTTGAAATTCTCGAGAGGGCAGGACATGAAGGCGTCCATCACCACGCTCCTCTTGCCGGCGTCACTGAGCAGTTTCCAGAAGAACGGGAAGGGAGACCGGTCGGGCTTCGGGCGCGTCGGGCTTTGATCTCCGGGGTTCATGACGTAGGCATGATAAAGGCCGTGCTTATCCGGGGTCACGCCGGTGAAAATCGACGCCCAGGCCGACACGTGGAGGATCTCCGCGGTGGTTCTGATCCGCCCGGAGGTCCCGCGCGCGCGCATCCGGGCGATGTTGGGCAACAGCCCTTCCTTTTCCCACTGCTCGACCAAAACAGCGTCGACCGAATCGAGGCCGATGAAAAGAACACGGTGGCCGTCACCCCCCGCCGGCTTTCCAACGGCAACGGACTCGTTCCTTTTCGGGCCGCCGGCCGACCCGCTCCGGTTCGGTCCGTCGACGCCCGCCCGGGCGCGCATCTCGGGCGTAAAGACTTCGTCAATTCGTGCTCGCCGGCCTTCCTTCTGGGAGAGTCTTGCCGCCTCGACCATGGCCAGGGTCCAGATATTGTCGGCGCCGCTGGTTTCCGGCTCGGCATTTTGCACAACAGCATCGCGAAACTGGTTCAGGATGGAGACCGTGCCGGCCCGCGGATAAGGCAACTCGTCGCCCTTCGGCACCTCGACCAACGTAGCCTTCTGGAACGACTTCTCCCCCTTCGGCCGCCATGAAACTGACTTCCGATCTGTTCTTATTTCACCCTCTTCGCCTTCGATCCACAGATCATATTCGTACTTTGTCGCCACGAGAGTCCCGCTGTACTGGATAGACAGCCCGTTCCTGAGTGAGATCAGGGCTTCCAGCGCTGCTCCCTCGTTATAATCGCTCCCCGGCGGGTTGAACGACCTCGCCAGAATCGATTCCGGCCGGCTGGCAAAGAGGTACCGAAAGCTGTCGAAATGATGCACGGCGATCTCGTTCAAGAACGGATCGGGCATGCTCTTGACCCACGGCCCTTGGCTGCGGCTCGGCTGGTCCCGCCGGTCGATGCACACAATGGATCCAATCCTGCCGATTCGACCCTCCTGCAGCAGCTTCCTTACCGTTCGCTCGGCTTGAAAGAACCTGAAGTTTTCCGCCACCATCAACGGCTTTCCGAGCTTCCGGGCGAGCGCCACCGACGCCGCCGCCTCTTCAAGGCGGGAGGCAAGAGGTTTCTCGACGAGTACGGCAAGTCCCGCCTCCAATGCCGCCTTGGAATGCTGTCCGTGGAGAAACGAGGGAGTTGCAATCAAGACGGCGTCCGCCTCGGTTTCGGCCAGGGCTGTCTCATACTCGGTGTAGAACCGACCGTGGTCCTGTCCGGGCAGCGCCCGGACCTCGTCCAAAGCCTTCTGATCGCGGTCCACGCACGCCGCCGAGACAAAGTCCGGATGTGACGCCACGACGTCGAGCCAATGTCGTCCGCGGACGCCGACTCCAACGTGGATAATGCGAAGAGTCATAGGAATGGAGCCTTCACGACTAGAACAATATCGGCCGCACCAGCATGACCGAGATCCCGACGATCACGAACGAGACAAGAACGTAACCGTAGATCAGTTTCGAGGCGCGGTGGCCAACGATCACCTGGAAGACAGCAAGCAGCAGAACCAGGCTGATCTTGGCCCACATCATTCTTCCCCAGGACGTGTCGATAAACTCCCGTGAAAACAATTGCTCGATCGAAATGCCCCGGTGATTGAGCATTATGATTCCAGTCGTCCAGAGGATGGCCTGCGCGTACCAGCCGACGCCTCCGATCCTGTCCACCATCCTCGAAAAGAAGCGCGTACTGCCCGGGTCCTCAAAAAACATGGCCCCGATCCAGAAAGCCACGGTTCCGACATGAATCCAAACCGCCAGCACATATACCAGGTCCATCGCTCGTCGCTCCTTCCCCCGACTGATCAGTGTTTCCGGGCTAGACGGTTCTCACACTCTGTCTTTCAGAAATCCTGTTGAAATCAACGGCGCGTCCTTCCATCTGCCGTCCCGTCTTCAATCCCAGGATCTTGAGCGCGGTGGGAGCGACATCGACCAGGCGTGCTGCGCCCTGGCCACCCCGAGGGATGCCGGGGCCAACGGCCAGTAGAAAAGCCTCGGGCGAATGGGTCCCGGTCCGCCGGTCAGGATTGCTGCCTGTTACTTCGCCCGCGCGAGGCGAGGCAAGGGCCTCAAACGGGGCTTCATCTTCCCAGCTTACAACAAGGTCAGGAAGCGATTCCTGACGCAGCCCGGGGAACACGCGGCTTCGGATCCAGACCTCGCGGACAGCGCGCCTCCCGGTTGCCGGGTTCACGAGCGCTCGCAGGTCGGCGGCGATTGCCTCGCAGAGCCGGTCGTAGTCCTTGCCGGGGTCGACGATCCCTTCCGGCTCCCTTCCTTTCAGATTGATCCGGATACATCCCTCGAGGTCGGTCGGAAGCGTGAAGGCTTTCGTCTTTGACCAGTCGATGTACGCAGCCGCAGCCTGGCTGCCCAGCCGATCCCGCAGCCACCAGGGAAGACGGCCCGCAATCCATCGCCTTGTACCTGAGGGCATCATGCGCCGGGCTCTTCCGAGCAAAGATCGGGGCCTGGCAGCCCGCGTTCCCTCCCCTGCGCCGCCGAAGCCTGACGTATAGCCGAGTCTTTCCAGCATCGGGCCAAGCAGATGGCACGCCACGCGGTTGGCTCGAACCCCATCGCTGCTCAGGATCATCAGGAGAGTCTCACTGCCAAGCCCTCCGGTCAGTCTGCCCAGTTTCTCATCCAGAGCCCGGTAGATGCGGTAAAGGCGGGCAAAGTCGGACTCGTTGGATTCCGTGATTGAAGCAATGCCTGCCGGCCACAGGTAGTGTCCGGCCGGGTGCAGCTCGCCGAAACCCGCCGTCGCGAGATCCCACTGTTCTTCTGCCAGCAACCAGTCGAGCGTCTGGAATTTGTACTCGATGCTCTGGAGCAACCGGTGCTCCAAGTCGTCGGTATCGGGAATTCGCAGGCCCAGCCTCTTCGCCTCCATTCCGAGCGGATACGGGCCGAACTTCTTATTCAGGTCCAAAAGCAACCCGGCCGGCTGCGAGGCTGGTGTCCCGTACCAGGCCCATGTTCCCCAGTCGTAGATGGCTTTCCCTGAATAGTCATTCTCCGGGAAAGTCTCCGGGATGTCGTAGACGATGCAGCGAGCGCCCTGGTCGGAAGCAGTTCTCCAGAGCGTCGGGACCCCGTACTGATCGGGCTCAATGTGAACGGCTGTCTGCCTGCCCGGCTTCGGCTGGTAAGGGTAGTAAACCCCGTGCGCCCCGGGTGAGGCCCCGGTGGCAAACGTCGGCCAGCCGGAGGTGTGCAAGACCTTGGTCGGACTGTCGAGATCCAGCCAGAGACCCGCCTTCATGAATGCCGAGAAATGCGGCAAATGTCCCCTCCGGCTCCAGTGACGGATTAACCTGCCGTCGCCCATGTCAAGGCCAAGGATCAGAAGTCGCATGGAGGGTTTGACTCTGAAAAGCCCGTCTGAAGGCGGAACTACAAACAGACCCTGGTACTGCCGAGTGGGTGAAACTCGTCTGCGGGGTGACTTATGGGGTCCACAACGGCATAAGCCGCTCCAAAACGACCTTCGCCAACCCGCCCGACTGGACCCCGTTACCCTTTTCCGCCCGTGGTTACAGAGCCGCAGCGGCTCTGTAACGCGTTCTAGACCCCGCCGCGGTTGACGGTTGGTTGAGTCAAGTAAATACGCATCACTCTCAGAAACGCCTGCTTGTGATTTGGGCTTGCCGGGCGCCCCGGGTGCGTGCCCTCAACTAACCAGCTCCGCCACCCGTATCGGCCGGCCGGTCCGGTCTGACTGGACGGCAGCCTCCAGCATGGCGAGCGTCCGGAGCGTGTCAGCGGCGTCAGTCTGTGGGCGCCGCTGCAAGGCCGGCTTCAGTTCTTCGAGAAGCATTCGTCGCACCTGGTTGGGCGAAACCCGCGGTCGCCTGACAACGAGCGGGATGAATCTGGGCCATCCTCGCTTCCGCCACCAGATGATCCGTTCGTCGGTCCACAGGACGCCTTTTTCTCCTTCCAGCCAGGTCTCGTGTTCGTCCCGTCCGGCAGTGACCGAACCGAAGTAATGAACGTGGACATCCTGTTCCATCTCGATCATCGACTGGGTGGTCGACCCGTGCCGATAGCCGCTCCACGGAGCTTTTCGTGCCTCGGTCATCAGGCTGACCGCGCCCAGGCCGAGAACGCTGCGCACGCCGTCGAACTGATCGACTCCACGGTCCAGTAACTGGACGTATTCGCTTTCAGCCGTCCAGTCGGCCTCGCTTGCCGATCTGCGCCGGTCGATCACGCTCATGTGAGTGACCCGTCCGAGCCGGCCCTGGCGAAGAAAGTCCCTGAGCCGCTCCTGGGCCCAGCCGAAGCGCCAGGACTGGGCTACGACGACCGGCTTGTTCGCTTTTTGCGCGAGACTCAGGACTTCGGCCGCCTCCGCCACAGTGGCAGCGATCGGGGTTTCGATCATGACTCCCAGTCCAGCATTCAGGGCCTGTCGGGCCAGTGACGCGCGAGTTGCGGGTGCGGAAGCGAGAATGGCTGCGTCAGCCTTCTGCGCCAGCGTCTTCTCCCAGGCTTCCGGTGTCACGGTGTCGCTCTCGACGACTGTCACGATCTCCACGTTCCGGCGCCGGGAGGCCGTTTCCAGCCAGGCCCGGCTTCTGACGCCTGAACCAACCAGGATGAGTTTCATTGACTACTCCTTCACGGCAGTCCCAAGTCCCAGCTGGGTCGTCCCGAAGCCATCAAAAACGGGTCTTCCGGATTCGGCGACCGCCCTCATGTAACCCCAGGCCGTCTGCTCCCAGGAACGGTTTGCGACAACTTTCCATGCGGCCTCCCCCATTCGGCTCAACTCGTTCCGGTCCGGACACTCCTCCAGGAAACGGCGCCAGCCGTGCGCGGAGTTGGGAAAGAGGAAACCGGTCGCTCCCGGCTCAATCAGCCGCTGGATCTCACCGCTCGGGATGCTGGCCACGGGCTTCGCGCAGGCCATGTACTCTGGAATCTTCAGAGTGGAAAAAGAGACCACGCGGCCGTGAAAGGCTTCGGCGCAGTATGGGGCGACGCAAACGTCACCCGCCGCTATGTAGAGCGGAACCTGCTCGTGCGGTACCCGGCCATGGAACACAACCCGGCTCGCGCATCCTCTCGCGGCCGCCTCATAGCCGGCGCGGCGCTCTCCCTCGCCCACAATGTGCAGCTCCAGCTCGCCGAGCGCCAAACCTCTCAGGGCGCCAAGCAGTGGCCGGAGATCGTGATACTTGTCCAGCCCGCCAACGTAAACCAGGACCGTCTTGTCGCGCCGGATGCCCAGGGCGGCGCGAGCCCGCTCCTGGTCCATCGGGTGGAAAAGCTTGTGATTGACCCCGAGAGGGACGACCTTGATCTTCTCGAGCGGGATACCTCTTACCCGATGCAGCTGCCTTCTCAGATCCTCTGTTTCCGCGATCACCGCCAGCGCTTTCCTGGAATAGCGGCCGGCGGCCCATTGCGCGGCGGAGTGCAGCAGCCATTTGACCGCTGTCCGGGGGTCGATCCTGGTGTCGGTCCAGCAGCGCGCGTCATTCTCGACCACCGCCCCGGCGCCACCCGCTGCCTTAACGCAGTGCGCCAGGTATCCGCTCAGCCTCCAGCCTTTTTCGAGCACCAGGTCAAAACGCCCGGCTACCCGCCGCGCAAACTCGTCGACCCGTCGCATGTAAAGGAAATGGGAGAGAGGATTGACTCCTCGCGTCGCTTCATCATCCAGGGTTTCGCCCTTGCGGCGATGACCGTTTTCGATCGCTTCCAAAGAGATTCCGATCGGCAGCTCGACGGCCAGGTCCGGAATGTAGCGGAAGGCCACAGTGACTTCCGCCCAGGCTGCAAGGGCTTCGGCTAATGACAGGATGTTGCGTGTAGTCCCCGAGGTTGGAACCGGCGAATGCCCTGGGGCGGCGTAACAGATGGCCAAACGCTTCATGATGTGGACCTGCGGGCAGGCTTTCTCAGCACTTTCTCGTAGAGCCGGTCAAGACCCGACAGGCACTTCTCCCAGGAATAGCGCTCCTCAACCAGACTCCGTCCGGCTCTGGCGATTTCAGCGACGGAATCGGGTGATTCGCGCAGTCGCTTCACGGCGGCCACCCACTCATCAACGCTGTCGGCTTTCAGGAAATGCCGGCCTGGACAGAGATCCAACCCCTCCGCTCCTATCGTCGTCGAGAGGACAGGGCAGCCCGCGGCCAGCGCTTGCAGGATCTTCAGACGCGTCCCACCGCCGGAGCGCAAAGGGACTACGAGAGCAAGCGAATCCCTCAGATAAGGACGGATATCCGGCACCTGGCCGGTGATTTCGATTGCCGGGTTCTCGTCCAGCTTGATCACCTGACGATCGGGCCGGCTCCCGACCACTCGACACCCGAGATCAGGCAGCTCGGCCCGTAACCCTGGAAACACTTCCCGGCTGAACCAGACGACTGCATCGATGTTGGGGGGATAGTCCATGGAGCCAATAAAGGTCAACGTCCGGCTCGGACACGGCGGAGAAAACGCAAAGTAACCCGCGTCGACGCCGTTCGGCGCCAGCTCGACGTCTGTATCCGGAGCATTTTGCTCGATCCACCGTCTCTCCAACTCTGAGACCGCAGTTACACCGTGAAACCGCCTGATCGCCTGTGCCTCCCAGGACCTGAACAGAAGCCGATCCCCTACCAGCAGAAGGCGCCGCCGGTCCCAGGACGAGACGCGCGTTTCCCGGTCGAAACGGATCGACTCGATGTTATGCATAGAGAGGATTAACCCAGGATGCGAGCTGCGATCGATCGCGCCCAAGTAGGCAGCCATCACCGGGTATTCGACGTGAACGATGTCAAAGTGCCGGCGGGATGTCAGACTGCTGACCTTACCGGCCAGTTCTTTGTCGAAAAAGAAACTCTGCACCAAGGGGATTCCCCTGATCGCGCCCGACACGAGCCTGGCTGCGACTGCCGGCAAGCGATCGGATCGCACCGCCGAGAAGACGTCGCTGCAAAGTCCGGGGATCGGCCCGGGGTCAGTGTTGCCGTCCACCTCCCGAACCGGAGCCAGAAGCGTAATCCGGTGCCGGGTCGAGAGGTGGCGCAGTGTCTCGTAGATCCGTATGCGTCCGCCGTCGAATAGCGGCCACGGCCAGCGCGGAGAGAGCAGGAGGACTTCTGCCATCGGTCCCTTTTAATCGACCTGAAGGCGAAACTACGAACGGACCGTGGAACCTCGCTCGGTCCGAGGACCTTTTTCAACACCCTCGTAGCCGCTCTGCTCGGTCGAACCTCCGTCCCGTTGCGTGACCGCTTCTTCTACGATCTCGACAAACCGCTCCCAGGAAAACCGCTGCTTCGCCTGCCTGATGTTGTCGATAAACTCCCGGGCTTTCCCTTCCCGAAAGAACCGAAGCACTGCCTCGGCCAGGGCGGCCGGGTCTCCGGGCTCGACGAGGTAGCCGGTACGGCCGTGGTCCACGGTCAGCGGCAACGACCCGACACGCGTAGCCACCACCGGGCGGTCGAAAGCAAAGGCCGTTTGAACCACTCCGCTCCCGGTCGCCGACAGGTATGGAAGAACGACCAGGTCCGCCGCTGCAAAGTACCAGCCGACCTCTTCATTAGGGACATAGCTGTCGACCCGTTTCACCCGCTTTTCAAGGCCCAACTCGCGAACCCGGCCTTCAAGCGAGTCATCGCCCGCCCAGGATTCCCCGACAAGCAGCAGAATGACTTCACGTTCTTTCAAAATGAGCGGCATTGCCTGGAGCAGTTGGTCGACTCCCTTGTAGGGCCGGACGAAGCCAAAGAAAAGCAGGACTTCGCCGTTCAGGCCCAAGCGCCGCCTCGCATCTTCGTGGCTGAGGGCCGGCCCGCTGTCGGATTCGTTGGATGTCAGGAATCCCAGAGTGATCCTTCGCGGATCGACAAAGGTCGCCAGCCTTCTCAGGTCTTCTTCGGAGTGGACGATGAAGAAGTCTCCGCGTCGCAAGACGTTTCTGGCACAGAACCGGCTGAGCCTGCTCGAGTCATGATCAAACACGTTGTGGCAGATGAACAGCAGGCGGGACTTCGACAGGAGTCGAAGCAGAAGCGCTATGGTCAGGAATTGGGGCGTCCAGAAGAAGGTCCACCAGGGGATGATGACCATCTCCGGACGATCGGCCACAATCCGGCGGGCCACTTTGAGCCAGGTCCAGGGGTTCATCGAGTCGAGCAGGTACTCGACACCCGGCTCCCTGAGCGGTTGCACGCTATTGTCCCGGTCTGTCTTTCCGGGAAACAGCCAGGCCGGATATTGTCGCTTGAAACCGTAAAATGTGACCTCGTGACGTCTTCGGAGGTGGCGGCATAGGAGTGTCGTGTGCAGGGACAAACCACCCCGGAAAGGGTAGCTCGGCCCGATCATCGAGATCTTCACTTCCGGATCTCCAGCACCTTGACCAGGTCCTGAACGCCGTCCACGGCCTTCCCGGAGTCGTTGAACTGCAAATCTTTTACCCTGAATAAGAGCCTTTCAATCAGTTTTCGGTTGGCGGCCAAAAGATCGGCAAGCAAGCCCAGGATAAAGGTCTGGAAGCCGATGATCATCAGGACGGCGGCCAGGATCAAGGACTGAACATGCCCGGCTCCGTTGTGGTTGAAATAGTAGTAGAGGAACCGGAGGCTGAGCAGAAAACCGCTGAGAAAGAGCGTGCCGCCGATCAGGAAGAAGACCCGCAGCGGCTCGTACATCGCGTAAATCCGGAGGATGGTGACCCCCGAGTTCTTGATATAGTTCCAGGTGCTCGAAAACAGTCGTGACTCCCGGGTCACCACGTTTGTTTCAATCGGCACGTGGGCGACTGCGATCTGGTTCTTGCCGGCCTGGATGATAGTTTCGAGCGTATAGGAAAAGTCCGAGACGACATTCAGCTGAAAGGCGGCATGCCGGCTGAAGGCGCGAAACCCACTGGGCGCATCGGGAATATCCGTGTTGGAGAACTTCCGGACAACCCAGCTCCCGATCTTCTGCAGCACCTTCTTGGTGCCGGAGAATTGTCCGATCTTCTCCACCTGCCGGTCACCCACCACCATCTCGGCCACTCCTTCGAGGATCGGCTCGATAAGCCGGCAGATCTCGCGCCCTGGGTACTGGTTGTCCGCATCCGTATTCACAATGATATCGGCGCCCAGTTTAAGCGCCGTATCAATCCCGGCCGAGAAGGCCCGCGCCAGCCCCTGGTTCGTCGGAAACCGGACGATATGCTGCACGCCGCAGGCGCGTGCCACGTCGCTGGTCCCGTCCGTCGAACCGTCATCGATGATGAGGAGCTCGATCTCATCGACCCCGCACAGCTGTTTGGGCATGCCAGCCAGCGTGATCGGCAGGGTCTCTGCCTCGTTCAGGCAGGGGATCTGGATGATCAGTTTCATTCGAGTGAATACTCCAAGCCGTTGACGAGTGACGCCTGAGAGCGAATGGTTCAGGCGTCGGCCGCCAAACGTCAATCCAACTGGTACTCGCTCCTCCAGTCAACGTCGTCTTTCAGCGCCGGCTGGTCTTTCTTATCGAGCAGGAAAGAGCCGAGCACGAGGTGATCCATTTCGGTTCTGCGGAAGCAACGGTAGGCATCCTCGGGAGTGCAGACGATCGGTTCTCCTCTGACGTTGAAGCTCGTGTTGACGAGCACGGGGCAACCGGTCAGCCGGTAGAACTCCTGAAGTAAGTCGTAGTAGGCCCGGTTGTACCGGCCATCAACCGTCTGAATGCGCGCGGAGTAATCCAGATGAGTCACAGCCGGGATGTCTGACCGCGGAATATTGAGCTTCTCGATGCCGAAGAGTTTATTCTGCTCTTCGGTCATCGGCAGCCGGCGCTCTTTCTTCACCGGGGCAACGAGCAACATGTAGGGTGATGCTTCGTCCATTTCAAAGTACTCTCCGACCTGTTCGCGGAGAACACTGGGTGCAAAAGGCCGAAAGCTCTCACGGAACTTGATCTTCAGGTTCATGACCGCCTGAGTACGGGGAGACCGCGGATCGCCCAGAATGCTGCGGGCGCCGAGGGCCCGAGGCCCGAACTCCATCCGGCCCTTCAGCCAGCCGACAATCTTTTCCTGCGACAGCAGGCAGGCGGTTCGGGCGATCAGATCCTGATAACCGAGCTTTTCGTAGGAGGCGCCGACGGAGTCAAGGTACGCCTGTATCTCGGCGTCCGAGAAGACGGGCCCGAGATAAGCTCCCTTCATGGAGTCCTCCGGCTGGGGCGAGCGGGGGTGACCAAGGATCTTGTGGTGGATAAGAAGCGCCACGCCGACGGCGCCTCCGGCGTCGCCCGCCGCCGGCTGAATCCACAGGCGCCTGAACGGCCCTTCCCGGAGCAGACGGCCGTTGCCGACGCAATTGAGGGCGACACCACCCGCCAGGCACAGGTTCTCCATCCCCGTCTCCCTTTGGACATGGCGCGCCATGCGCAGCACCACCTCTTCGGTCACCCTCTGAACCGAGCAAGCCAGGTCCATCTCGCGCTGGGTCAGGGGAGATTCGGGCTTGCGCGGCGCCCCGCCGAAGAGCCTGGAAAAGGCGCCATTCGTCATGGTCAGGCCACTCAGGTAATTGAAGTAGTCCATGTTCATCTGGAAGGAACCGTCTTCCTTTAAATGGAGAAGCTTGTCGAGAATGACGTCGACATATTTTGGCGCTCCGTAGGGCGCCAGTCCCATGACCTTGTATTCGCCGGAGTTGACCTTGAATCCCGTGAAGTACGTGAAGGCGGAATACAGCATCCCGAGCGAGTGGGGATAATGAATTTCCGCCAGCAGGTCTACCTGGTTTCCCCGTCCCACGCCAAAGGAGGTCGTCGCCCATTCTCCGACCCCGTCCATGGTCAAGACGGCCGCTGCTTCGAACGGCGACGGGTAGAACGCGCTGGCCGCGTGAGACTCGTGGTGCTCCGAGAAGAACACTTTTCCGCGGTAGTCGCCTAACTCGCGCCGGATCAATTCCCGGGTGAAAAGCTTCTCCTTCACCCACACCGGCATCGCCATCATGAAGGAGCGCAACCCCCTGGGAGCAACACCAAGATAGCTCTCCAGGAGGCGCTCGAACTTGAGCAGCGGCTTGTCGTAAAAACCGACAAAGTCCAGCTCCTCCGGCCCGATCCCCCCTTCCCACAAACAGTAGCGGACCGCATTCGCGGGGAAATTCGGGTCATGCTTCTTGCGTGTGAAACGTTCCTCCTGCGCCGCCGCCACGATCTCCCCATTGCGGACCAGACAAGCCGCCGCGTCATGGTAGAAAGCGGAAATGCCTAAGATATTCAGTGCCATAGTCCCGTTCTGAATCAGCTCCTGCGGCCCTCAGAACTGCCGCTCGTAAATCTCAGGTCGAGCAGGAACGCTCTCCCTGGCAAGCCAGTAGGTCGGCTTGTCTTCCCGGAAGCGAGGGCCAAGCGGGTCGCGAAAGAGGCGGGCGATTGCGCCGATGGGGGTCACGACCAAGGTGAACAGGAGCGTGAGGATTACGCGGGTGTTGACCCAGGCCAGCGTTATCCCGAGCTTCATCCAGGCTTTTTCCACCGGGCCCAGCGCCCGGGGATAGGCCAGCCCAAGCAGCATCAGCACAGCCGCGGCCGACCCCAGCACCAACGGCGGCCAAATGTGACCGCGGTACCAGCTGAGACTCGCCACCAACCCCAGCCCGAGCCCAACAACCAAACCGAACTGCCGCAATGGCTTGTTGCTTTTATCCGCCATAGGTCTAGAAGACCGTGTAAATGAAGGGGCTTAAGGCAGACCCTTGAGTCAGGAAAATCAAGGCGCCCAGCAGCAGCATCATCAGGATCAAGGGGGCCAGCCACCACTTTTTCCTTTCCTTCAGAAAGGCCCAGAACTCAACCATCAGGGATAGAGTCATGTTACTCACAGCGCGTTAGTCCTCCTTGACCGTCCAAGGGTTAACTCACTTGTCAATACGCTCCCGAGCCGCGAAATACGACCGGTATCGTCTTGAGCAGGATTTTCAGATCCAGGCTCAGTGACCAGGTGTCGATGTATTCCAGGTCCATCCGTACCCAGCGTTCAAAGCTCACGTCACTTCGACCGTTCACTTGCCAAAGGCAGGTCAGACCGGGTTTGACGCTGAACCGTCGCTTGTGCCACTGCGCGTCTATGAGCTTCACGTCCCGCAGAGGGAGCGGCCGGGGACCGACGAGGCTCATCTCGCCCTTCATCACGTTGATCAGCTGCGGGAGCTCATCGACACTGAACTGGCGCAGGACGCGTCCCAACCGCGTGACCCGCGGGTCGTTCTTGATCTTGAAGACCGGACCGTCGGCCTCGTTCAGCGCCTCAAACAGTTCCTGCTTTTTGTCCGCTTCCTGGACCATGGTACGGAACTTGATCAGCTTGAAACGGCGGCGGTTCAGCCCCACCCGTTCCTGCGTGAAAAGCACAGGACCCGGGGAATCCAGCCGGATAAGAAGGGCCACAATCAGAAGAAACGGAGCCAGCAGGACCAGCAGCAGGCCGCTTCCGAGAATATCCATCACGCGCTTGAGGACCAGCTGCCAACCGTCTTCCGGACCTGATCGGATGGTCACGACCGGGACACCGTCAATGGTGTCGACCTGCGGGCGGGCCACACGCAGATCGAACAGGTCGGTCCGGACACGGACCATGATGCCCTGCTCCTCGCAGGCTTCCACGATTTTCTCGATCAAGGCCCGACGCCTCCTGAGCGGGAGCGCGACGATGACCTCGTCTACAGGTTCGTGGGAAATAATGGCACTCAGATCAGCCAACACTTGCGTATCGTTCATCTTCGTCTATCTCCTTGGCGTCAATGGTCCCTACGACTCGATACCCAAGACCCGGGTCACCTGCCACGTAAGCGGCCAAGGCGCCGAGGTCATCACCTGCGGCCACGATCACAACATTGCGCAGGTTTCGGCCGCGTGAGCGGATCACGTAAAGCAGGCGCTGGGCTATCTCTCGAGTCGCGCCAAGGATTAGAAAAGTCAGGCCCCAATACACAATCAGAAAGATGTTGGAAGCGAAATCCAGACGAAAAGGCCATCGCAGAACAAGCAGGGCCAGTGTCATCAGCGTGGAGGCGAGCAAGACCTCGTGCAACCGCTGTTGAAAGCTCGAGAACCGGTGCGAGCGATAAAAGCCGGAAAGCGACAGTATGCTCGAGCAGAGGGCCAGGTATCCGATCAGAAGGAACAGGTTGACAACTTTGATCCGAATCACAAGCAGGTACGCGAGGCTGGGCAGGGCGACCGAGCCTGAGCTGATCGCCACGGACGCCAACAGGATGACGCCCATCAAACCGAGATCCAGAGTCCTGAGAAATCGCCACCAGGGGCGCTTTAAATAGTTCATTGATTGAGGGCGCGTCATTCACAGCTCCTGCTTCAAGGCGCGCGCTGCGCCTGTCACTTACAGTCCGCCAAGACCCGGGCGAGAAGTGACCAAGCCCGAAACGTGTGACCTGAATTGGAAGAGGGACGTGCGGAAGGATCCGCAGTTTTCGATTTGCATTCCGAAGCAGCAACCCGCGTTCCCTTCGTACGCTGGCGCTGCAAGTCCTTCATTGCGAATATAATCAGGCTTTGAAGGCGATCAGGAACCGTGAACGCAATTACCCAAAGTGTGCAAGCAAGTAAACAGCAGTCGCCGGCAAAACCGAGCCAACGCGCCTGCCCCGAATGGTCGCAGCGATCTTGCCTGCCGTGTTACGCCGGCGGCATCGAGAAGCTCGTCGAGGCACAAGGCAGAATGCCTGCGCTGCCAGGGTCTTTTCCTCACCGCCGTACGGTTCCCCAGACCACGGTGTTGGAGAGGGTCCCGGGGATAACCCCCAGAAGGCCGTAACCGATGCTTTTGGCGGTGCTGCCCGGCAGAAAGAGCACATCATTGGCCTGTAAGGGCAAGTCGGGTTTCTTGCCTTTCAGGATCTGGGCCACATCTACCGGCAATTCCTTTCGCTGTCCGTTTTCATCCCACCGGACCAGGACCGCTTTCGAAGCCTTGGCGGTGCGCATGGGCCCACCGGCTTCTGCCAGCGCCTGAGAAAGGAACATGTTCTCTTCCCGCGGGAGCTCATAGGCGCCCGGCCGGTTTACGTCCCCGATGACGTAATACCGGGCTATCTGCCTCTCCGGCACCTGCACGACATCCCCGCCCGAAATCTGGACATTGAGAGCCATGTTGCCGTTCTCGAGCAGGTCTTTCAGATTCACCCGGACGCTCTCCACCTTGGGCGCGGCAGCCGAGGTCTGGCCGGCATCTGCGTTCATTGCGGCGGCATTCTCGGCAGGTCCGCTCGTGGCCCCCTTCTTCTGGATGATCGCGAAGTTATCCGCCGCCTCCAGGTTGAGTCCGCCGGCCAGCCCGATGGCATCGACCAAGCGCAGGGGAGAGGTGATCTGGTACTGGCCGGGCCTCTGGACTGCGCCCAGGACAAAAACCGACTGAGACCGATATTCGACAACGAAGACGCTCACCTGGGGATTTTTGATGAAGCGGCCGTCGAGCGTCCGGCTCAGCTCTTGCTCGAGCTCAGCCGTGGTCAAACCCGCCGCTTCAACCACGCCGATGTACGGCAAAGTGATGGTGCCGGTCGAACTGACCCGCAGATTGCGGCCAAATCCCTCGATTCCGAAAACATCGACCGTGATCAAGTCTCCTGGTCCCAGGCGATAGTCGGTCGAAGCCGCAGTGAAACTCAGCTCCTGAATCCGCTGGTTCCAGTTCCGGTTCGAGGAACTCGACTGGCCACCTGATCCCTGGCCGGAGGCAGTCGAGGCAGCCGGACTCTGGCCCGTCGGCGCGGTCGGCTTACTCGGGCTCTGGGCCAACAGAGCCGGAAAAGAGGTCAGAAGGCTCAAAATCACTACCTTTCTGAACATAACCAAGTCCCTCTACTTAAACTCAAGCGGCGCCGGCCGGGCCGGCTGCCGATGACAGATCGTCGTTGTACTGTTCGTCAAAATAGTTCCGGTAGTAGTAGGCGTATTCCGGGGCATCCATGTCGACGCTGTTGATCAGGGCGCCCAGGATTCGGGCTCCGACACTCAAAAGGTGGTTGCCCGCCTTTCGAGCCGCTTCCTTCGGCGTCGCTCCCCCTTTGATGACCAGAACCACGCCGTCTACATGCGGAGACAACAAAAGCCCGTCTGTAACCGAGAGGACCGGAGGGGTGTCGATCAGGATGTACTTGAAGTAGTCGCCCAGCAGGCGCAGAGCCGTTTCCATACGTTCCGAGCCGATCAGTTCGGCCGGATTGGGCGGCCGGAAGCCCGCTGGCAACAGGAACAGGTTGGGATAGTTGGTTTGCCGGATCTGAGAAGAAAGGTCTCCATTGCCCGACAGGTAGGCGCTGATCCCCTGGTTCCCGTTGTATCCGAAGGTGGTTGCCAGAGCAGGCTTGCGCATGTCGAGATCGATGAGCAAGGTCCGTGCACCGGTCTGCGCGAGCACGATTCCGGTGTTCGCAACTGTCGTGGTCTTCCCTTCACCCGGCAAGGAAGAGGTGACCATGACGACTTTGGGAGGCTTGCCGGAATGCGAAAGCAGGATAGAGGTCCTCAGCGAACGATAGGCCTCCCACACGCGGAAGCGTGTCGGGGTGACCCGCGCCGGAAGCTCGGATCTCGATCCCCCCGGGTCGTTGCGCGCCGCCAGCAGGCGGGAGCTGCCGGCGGGCAGGTCTGCCATGGTCGGGATCACGCCGAGAGACGGCAATCCGAGCGACTGCTCCATCTCCTCGGGAGTTTTCAGTGTGTTGTCGAGGTACTCCATCAGGAAGGCCAGACCGATGGCCAGGAACAGGCCTACGCCGAAGCCCAAGGCAAGATCGGCCGCCCGCTGCGGAGAATAGGGGGCGTCAGGCACTTCAGCCCGATCCACGACGTGGATGTTGCTCGTTCGCATGCCGGCCGCAACTCCGGTCTCTTTCAGCCTCTGCAGCAATCCCTCGTACAGCTGCCGGTTTGTGTCCACCTCACGTTGCAGGATGCTGTATTGGATCGAGTCTTGATTCAGCTGATTGGCTTCCGCCTTCTGCCGGTTCAGTGCGTTCTTCAACATCTGTCGCCGATTCACCGCAACCCGATACTCACTCCGAACCCGATTGATGGTTTCTTTCTTCTCGCGCTTCAGCTGCTGCTCGACTTCCTGAATCTGCTTCCGAACCTGGATTACGGCTGGCCACTCCTCGCGGAATTGCGCCGACAGACTGGCCAGGTTCTGTTGCAGGCCGAACAGCCGCTCCTCCAGCAGAGCAATGCTTGGAGTACGGAGGCTCTGCGGGAAATCCTCCGGGGTCGCATCCTTCACCGCCTCGTATTCGGCGGTTTTCCCGATCAGTTCGCCCTCGACGCCCGTCAGCTGGCGGTTGAGGTCTTCCAGCGTCTGCAGCACGATGCTCCCTCGATCCGGACCGATGTTCACGATGTTGTTTTCCCGCGCGTACTTGACCAGCTCCTGCTCCGACCTCTCCACTCTCGCTTTCATCTCCTGAAGCTGTTTCTTCAGGAATTCCGTCGCGCGGGTATTGGCTTCAAACTTGGTCTGAAGATTCTGTTCGATAAACTCTTCAGCCAGTGTGTCAGAGACGGTGGCTGCCAGTGTCGGATCTGGAGACACCCAGCGAATCTCGACCAGCCGGCTGTTCGGAACCTGTTCGACTTCCAGCCGGTCACTGAAAGTGTCAAGAACAGCACGGTTCGCTTCAGCTCCAGGCCTGGATTCGGCTCTCAGTCCCCTACGGGCATCGGATCCTCTGGGTCTGAGGCTCGAGATGGCGCGCTTGAACCAATGCAACTGGCTCGTCACCAGCCCTTCTCGGACCGGGACACGAAACCTCGGATCGTTCGCCAGATTGAGCCGGTCAACAACGCGGCGTGCTAGCGCCCTGCTTCGCAGGATTTCCAACTCTGTCTGCAGGTAGATTTCGGAGGCCAGATACCTTTCAGCCGACTCCTGAACGGTCTGGTAAGGCAGGATGTTGGCCGCTTCAGGATCAATCTGCACTCGGGCAGTCGCCCTGTATAACGGAGTGGTCGTGAAGCTTTGAATCGCCACCAGCAGCAAAACCGTGCCCACGACCGCCGTAATCAGCCATTTCCGCTTAAGCAGAACCTGGAAGTAGCGTCTGATATCCAGGGAGTCGTCTTCCGGGGCCCACTGGTAATCCGCAGTCCGCTGAATTCTGACCGCCGGATCGGGAATCGACGCGTACTCCCTGCGAATGAGATCTCCCATCGCATTTCTCCTCGGTTACCCCCGAATGGTTGTCGCGTGGCGGTTGAGACTGATTGAACAACTGGAACTTGCGGCCGGTGAAAAGAGGCGCCCCAGGCCAGCCGCAGAACCGCCGAAGCTTTAGGGAACGAGGGACTTCGGCGTGGTTCGAATTCTCAGCCATCGATCAGTTTCCTCGAGGCGGGTCACTCGAGGTACAGATCCGCCCTGAGAGGGTCGTGCTACTCTCCCAGCAAACCACGTACCGATTTGAGCACCGCCCGTTAACCGTTAGTACTCCGGAGGTTAGCACTTCAGTTCGCGAAGAGCGGCTGAAAGGACTTACCCAAATGTTGCATCCAAGTATCCAGATGGCCCCGCCCGCGGGGCAGGGGGCTCGCGGCCGCGGAGCAGGAGGAACGGCTGCAATCGAACGGGGCCGGACTTGCTCTTCCCGCTTCTTTGAAGCCTGGACTTTGGCGAAAGTATACAGATGAATAAAGGCCTGTTCTGCAACGGTTTCCCAGGGTAGGCGCTCAACTCAACGCTCTGTCCAAGCCGAATTCGGCGACCTGGGTGCTCGAAGGCGATATCACCGGCCTATCCGGCCTACCCTGAGCTGTCTTGCCAGACGCCTTCGGCGTAAAATACGTTCACACATCTGTTTATTTTCGCCAAAGTCCAGTGCTTCTTTGAAGCAGCATAGGGGAGTCATTTCTTGTCACAGGGCGTGAACCCGGTTGCTGGCAAGAGCTTCCTGCGGTCCACCTCGATCCAGGCGCCCCCGCCAAGGCTGCCTGTGTTGTGACGGCGCTCACAGACTCCGGTTCTCAGCGCGGATAAAAACCTCGGTAGTTTTATGGAGGTTTTTAGAAGTGGAGCTTAAGCATTTCTGCTCGTAACCCCTCAGTTTTTATGTTCGGAGTGTGGCAGCAACGAGGAGAGAGGCCGGTGCTTTACCAAGCCTCGAAGGCGCCTCAATACGAGCCTGATCACCGACCCGTCTTTCACAGACACAACCGCTGTAGCGGGAAACACGTACTACTATGCCGTTACCGCGCTGAATTCGAGTGGCGAAGAAAGCTCGAAGTCCAGCGAAGTGCAGGCGGTTATCCCCCTCTCGCCAAACAACGCCCTGGTCTTCCCGGCTCATACCGCGGGAGTCGATCCGTCCCTCAACAATACCTTCGTGGGCGTCGCTGTCCTCAATACCGCCCCGACCGACAATCTCGTCGAGATCAGCTCGGTCGACTCATCGGGTACGGAACAAGTGGTCGACAGCTCGGTTTTCCCCTCAAGCGCTCAGAACGCTTTCCTGGCTGCCAGCCTGCCGCATAATGGGCCCGCGGCTGTCGCGTTCAAGGCCAAGCGCGCCCACGAGGGGCTGCGAGGCTTCTTTCTGATCGGGGACGGGCAACCGAATCGACTCGACGGGGTGGGAGGGAAGCTCGCGGCTGCCACGTCGCTCTTTTTCCCGATCACGGCAGAAAGCAGGGCCGGGAAGACGGTTCTCTTCCTGACCAACCCGGACAGCACTCGAGCAGCAGATATGGCTCTCGGGCTGATCAACGAGCAGGGCCAGGTGGTGCAGACCGCCTCGCTGACCCTCCCCGCCGGCGCCTCCCAGCTGGCCGCGCTCGCCAGTCTGCTGCCTATCCCGTGGTCGACCGGCGAGTACTACCTGCGCGTGAATGCAAACAGCGCCGTTCAAGGCTGCGAGCTGCTGGCTGATTCCAGTGAGTTCTGGTCGGCGGCCGGCCAGGCCTCGGTCTTCACCACCTCGCTCTGGATCCCCCATTTCATACTGGGCCGGAACGGCGAAGACACTAAACTGCGGCTCATCAACACGTAGCCTCAGGCGGTTAACGCGCGGTTGCGGGTCTGCGACGACTCCGCCGCACTGGTCGCCACCCACGACCTTTCGGTGCCTCCCGGCGGTTTGCGCGTCGCCTGGCTGTCTGCCTTGCTGGGACCGGGTGTTGTTCCGCCGCAGCAGCTCTTCCTCACCGGCCACATGGTCATCGAGGTTCTCGAACCCGGCAGCGGTGGCCTCGGCCTCATCGGAACCGCTACCTTCACCGGCCCCTTCGGCAAGGCACGATCAGCGTTGCCGATGTGGTGTCAACCGCGGACGGACAGCCTGTATCTTCACGTTGCCCAGTCAAACGCCGACAACGTCTTTACCGGTCTTGCCATCATGAACCCGAACTCGACCGCCGTGTCCGTTACTGTTCGGGCTTTCGCGAACGACGGCCATGTGACCAGCGAAAGGGCGCTCCAGATCCCTCCGGGACGGCGGGTCGTGGACCTGCTCACCGGGTCGCGCCTCTTTGGACCGGCGTTTCAACAAGTCGGAGGCCACCTGACGGTGACTGGAAATCAACCGATCGTCAGCTTCGTGGTCTTCGGCGACAGTGACTCCCGCTTCCTCGCGGCCGTAGAAGGGCAGTAAGTCGGGCCGTGGCGTTCTAAACAGATCCGCAAGCGCTTTAAACAGAGCCGCCAGCGCAGCGCTTTCCAGTGGAAAGCGCTGCGCTGGCGGCTCTGTTTAAAGCGCTGACGGTCCGCTGGAAAGCGCTGCGCTGGCGGCTCTGTTTCGCCTGGCTGCGGTAACGCCGACCCCAGTCGCAAAGCTCGTGTTAGTATGGGTTGGGCTTGATGTCGTACTGTTCGATCTTGGTGAGCAGCGTCTTGTAGCTGACCCGCAGCTCTTTCGCTGCGCGCCACTTGTTCCAGCTGGTCTTCCTGAGCGTCTTGATGATCATGTTTCTTTCGACCATCAAGGCCGCACGCCGGCTGACCCCCTTCAGATCGACCGACTCGGGGTTGTCATGGAGGTAGCTCTCCGCCAGAGCTTCGATCTGCCCGCCCATCTGCCTGGACAGGCGACTTTCCAGCTCCGCCCGAATCCCATCGGCATCCTGGAGCACCACGTACCGTCTGATCACGTTCTCCAGCTCCCGGACATTGCCGGGCCACCGGAAGGCTATGAAAAGCTCCATCAGGTCGGGGGGGACTGGAAGGGCTGGGGTTCGGTACTCCGCCGTATATTTTTCCAGGAAATACTGGGAAAGGACCGGAATTTCCTCGCGGCGGTCTCGCAGCGGCGGGATATCGATAGAAACAACGTTGAGCCGGTAGTACAAGTCCTCGCGGAAGGTTCCCCGTGCAATTGCCTCTTCGAGCTTTGTGTTGGTGGCGGCAATAATCCGCACGTTGACCCGGATCTCGCTGTTGCTCCCCAGCCGCGTGAACCGGCCGTCCTGAAGCACCTGCAGCAGCTTGGCCTGAACCGAGGGGCTGAATTCGCCGATCTCGTCCAGAAATATCGTTCCGCCGTTGGCAAACTCGAACTTGCCCGGACGATCGGCCGTTGCCCCGGTGAAGGCCCCACGCTGGTAGCCAAAAAGCTCACTTTCTGTCAGCTCGGCCGGCAGCGCCGCACAGTTCACCTTTACGAACGGCCTGCTGGCGACCCTGGAGTGGCAGTGGATGATCCTCGCCACAATATCCTTCCCCACTCCGCTTTCTCCCTGGATCAACACCGGGACACGGGCATTCGCGATTTGCAGCGCCACTTGTTGGATCTGCTTCATCTTGGCGCTGCAGAAAATCAACTGCGGCTGGATCTTGGTGCGCGGCGTACTGCGTACCGCTTCAACGGGATCGTCTATGTCTATCGGCTCGGGCTTCAACGCCTCGGCGATCGCCCGCTGAAGGCGGCGCAGGTCAACCGGCTTGCACAAATAGTCGCGCGCCCCTTTCCTGACCGCGCCGACAATCGCCTGCGGATCCCGGGCGGCGGAAAGCACCACGACCGGGACCGGCCGGGTTTCGGCGTAAATCTGACGGAGGTCAGCCTGGGCGGCCAGGGGATCGACGAAAATCAGGTCCGGCTGAAACCCGCCGCCAGCCAGCAGTTGCCGGGCTTCCGTCCAGTCGTCCACACAGGTGACATCAAAGCCCGCAACCGCCAGATTACGTGTCAGAAAGCTCTGAAAAGCTTTCTCATCATCGACAAAGAGAAGCCTTCTGCCCAGGTTTGATTCCACCTTGTGGGCTTCCCTCTCGGTCCCAGAGACATTTCCATGAACGTGGGCAAAGCTCTCATCCCATGACAGCATCAGGATATCTCCCGGCCCTTTTAATTCTTCGTGACGCAAGGAGTGCAGAGCAATCCACAAATTCTGCAAACTACAACATGATTGTCAGAAACCGGATTCGTCAGGAAAGTTTGTCGTCAGGCCTTACCACGAAAGTACTATGTCCGACCCGCTAAGTCAATCGCATCAACACTTCCGGCGCTGATCCGGGGGCGCAAAAACGCGGCTAACCCCCCTGTTTGCTTCAGTAGAAGCGGATTGCAGCAGAATTGGCGCATGGATTGCTTGTGGTACTGAGACGCTCGCTCGGACGTCTGACTTCCTATGTTGCGCGATATTGAAATTCGGGACTCTACCCGTCACCTAACATGGCACTGACTAGGCCTTTTGTTTCAGAAAGTTAGGATCAGGAGGCGATTTGACAACAGAGGGCTATGTTGAAGGATACTGGTTATTGTATGCGCTTTACCTTGGAGCCGGCTGATCACGATACGGATCTGGCCTGCGACGTAGCTTCCATCCCGCTGGAGATGGCCGGCCTGCCGGATGCCGGGCTGCCGGCTTTCAGCAAAACGGCCTTTTTCCAGTTTCTGAAGTCAGAAGTGGTGCGCGCGAACCGGTACAACTTCCTGGTTTCTCTCCTGCTTTTGCAGATCCTTCCGACGCCCGAGTCCAAATGCGAAACCGAGCGGGAACGCCTGGCGGAGTTGGCCTATCTTCTCGACGCCACTCTGCGGACCACCGATTTCCTGGGATCTCCTGACAACGGACTGGTCGGGATCGTCGCTCCCCATTCCGATCTGGATACGGCCCCCAGACTTCTGCAGCGGCTCCAATCGCAGTCGCTCTTCGCGGCATTCAGGCGCAGGACCGGATGTGACGTGCGCGCCGCCTATTCCGTTTACCCGACCGACGCCGCGACAATCACCGCCCTCTTCGACATCGCGCTTGACCGCCTGCGCTAAGCGGGCCAGCAGGGCCGTCCTATATCTCTGGACTTTGGCGAAAATAAACAGATGTGTGAAGTTTTTTACGCCGAAGGCCCAAGACAGCCCAGGGTTGGCGCGCAGTTGAGCGCCTACCCTGGTAAACCGTTGCAGAACAAGCCTTTCTGCCCTGAAGGGGCAGCGCAACATGGCGACACCGCTTTGCTGTTCCCCTTCAGGGAACGGGCGTACACACCAAATTCCGCGTCCCATTATCGACTCGGTTCACCCGAGAATGCAGAGACTGGCGACCATCGTCGCCCGCATCGCCGCAACCGATCTCAGTGTGCTGATCAGCGGAGAAACCGGGGTCGGGAAGGAGGTGCTGGCGCGCGAGATCCATGCGCGCTCCCTGCGGCGCTCGGAGCCGCTTGTGAAGATCAACGCCGCCGCTCTTCCGGACAGCCTGATTGAGAGCGAGCTGTTTGGATACCAGGTAGGCGCGTTCACCGGCGCCGACCGCGACCGTCCCGGCCGCGTCCAGGGAGCTCACAAGGGAACCCTCTTCTTCGATGAAATCGGCGAGCTCACCATTGAGGCGCAGGCTAAGCTGCTCCACATGCTCCAGGACGGGGAGTTTCACTCACTGGGCGCCAATGAGACGACACGGGTCGACGTTCGGATTCTCGCCGCCACCAATCGTGACCTTTACGAGGAAATGCAGAAAGGGGAGTTCCGCGAGGACCTTTTCTATCGCCTCAATGTCGTCCATATTGAGATTCCTCCGTTGCGTGAACGAGTTCAGGACATCCGAAGGCTGACCGATCACTTCATAACGCTGTACGCCGCCCAATTCGGCCGTCCTGCTCCTCCGGCCCTGAAACCCGAGCACTACGAGATCCTGGAAGCCTATCGCTGGCCTGGGAATGTGCGGGAATTGGAGAACTTTGTCAAGTCCCTGATCCTGTTCAACGACCCGCGCTCGTCATTTGCGCAACTGCGCGCACGCGCCCGGGAATCGGCGGAGAAGGACAGTACTCAGCTCTCCTTGGTACAGATGGCCAGGCGGGCCGGACAGGAAGCCGAGCGCCGTGTCATCGAATACACCCTGCGCAGCAACGGCTGGAACCGCAAACGGACAGCAAAGATACTGCGCATCAGCTACCGGTCTCTTCTCAGCAAAATCAAGAAGATGGAGATTGACTAAGTCCGGAACTTCCGCAAGAATGCAGCGGGAACCATGCCAAAAGACCCGCTGCATAAAGTCGTTCTTCACGACCGCGACGGCAACACGACTTTCGGTTTTGCCTACCAGACGGACTTTGCCGAGGAGATCAGGATCATCACCCGTGAGGGCAAGGCTCAGACTGTGCCGTTGTCTCGACTGAAAGCCGTGTTTTTTGTCCGGGACTTCAAGGGCGATCCTGAATATCAGGCCGTTCAGTTCCTGAACAAAGCGCCGGCCAGCGAGAAGCTCTGGGTTCGCGTCCGCTTCGAGGACGGAGAAGTGATTGAAGGCCGCGTCAACAACGGGCTGGACTTGTTGACCCGGCCCGGCTTCTACCTCTGGCCATCGGACAGCGAAAGCAATAATGTCAGCATCTTCATCCCCAAGTCGGCCGTCGTCGCCTTCTCCATCCTCGCCGCCAACCACTGAGAGTGTCGGCGGACGGCGGACGCCCCTGCCTTGTGGACGCTTCTGCCGTGGTTCCGCCTCTGTGGCGCCTCTCGAAGTCGCGCCGTCCTGCGAAGGCTGGGCGGCTGCTTGTGCTCGGGCTGTAACCCCTCAGTTTTCGGTTCGGGGGGTCCGTAGGATCTGGTCCGTAGGATCGGCACG